>NZ_JBTVWW010000087.1:0-275 GCF_054819825.1 Desulfocurvus sp. DL1XJH-121 | reverse complement strand
CCGAGGCGCGCCAGCCAGGCGGGTGCGCTTGCTCTTCCATGCGCAGGATGCGGTAATAGCTGGCGCCATGTTGGTCGGCGGTGCGGGCGATGGCCAGTTCCGCCTCCTGCGGTGAGCCGGGCAGATCGTTGAAGGTGATCTCGGCGATTTCACTGAGCGGCGTCACGCGATCGGCGGGCGCCAGCTCGGCGGACTGTGCGCCGGTGCTGAGCAACCCCATGGAAAGCAAGAGGGAGGTGAGTGCGGTGGAGCGTTTCATGGCGTTCCCCTTCGTC
>NZ_JBTVWW010000086.1:0-275 GCF_054819825.1 Desulfocurvus sp. DL1XJH-121 | reverse complement strand
CCGCTGCCGGCGGCCTGCATGCGGGCGGCAAGGTTGCCCTGAGGCACCAGTTCCAGTTCGATCGCGCCGCGGCGATAAAGGTCGTCAAAGACCCACGAATCGGCCTGGCGCGGGAAGGAACAAATCATCTTTCGCACACGGCCGGTCTTGAGCAGCGCCGCGAGGCCGCTGTCGCCGTTGCCGGCGTTATTGCTGATTACCGTCAGCTCGCGGGCACCGCGTTCAATCAGCGCATCGATCAGTTCCAGCGGTTGTCCCGCGGGGCCAAAACCGCC
>NZ_JBTVWW010000085.1:0-276 GCF_054819825.1 Desulfocurvus sp. DL1XJH-121 | reverse complement strand
AATCCTTCGGCGCGAAGCCAAAGCCCCATGCCCAGCCAAGCAGCAGGCAGGCCGCCGCCGCCAGCCCCAGCCAGGGGATAAAGCGGCCGCAGACGTGATACAGCCGTTCGGGCCGCGCCAGTTGATGTAACCATTTCCACATTGTCGTCAGTGCTCACGGTAATTTTTATGCGTCGGCCGCTCCGAACGTTCGAAACGGCGAAAATCTTCTGTGGGGTACGCTCTTGTCGGCCTTGCCCCGTCTGTTCTCAATACGTTAGCTAGTGCACGCTCACT
>NZ_JBTVWW010000084.1:0-277 GCF_054819825.1 Desulfocurvus sp. DL1XJH-121 | reverse complement strand
ATCGGTTCGGGTGTACGATGAAACCCATAAAATTTCTCATGAAGAAATGTTAACAATGATTCAAGAAGCGACCACTGCCCCTTCTTCTGTTAACATGCAGCCATGGCGTTTTGTCGTAGTGGAAAGTGAAGCAGGCAAAGAAAAATTAAAACCCTTAATTCGCTTTAATACGCGTCAAAATGAAACATCTTCTGCAATGCTCTTAATTTTTGGTGATCTAAACTGCCATGAACGAGGAGAGGAAATTTACAATCAAGCTTATGCTAGTGGTAAAATG
>NZ_JBTVWW010000083.1:0-277 GCF_054819825.1 Desulfocurvus sp. DL1XJH-121 | reverse complement strand
CTTCCTGGGCCGTCCCATCGGCCGCCGCGCCTCGCACGTCATCACCATCCTGGGCGTGCTCATCTCCGCCATCGGTTCGGTGGTGGTGCTGGGCGACGTGCTCAACGGCCTGCGCTTTGACGGCGCGGTCTACACCTGGAGCCTGATCGGCCAGACCAAGCTGGAAATCGGCTTCCTGATCGATCCGCTGTCGGCCATGATGATGGTCGTGGTGACCTCCGTGTCGCTGATGGTGCACATCTACACCATCGGCTACATGGCGGATGATCCCGGCTAC
>NZ_JBTVWW010000082.1:0-278 GCF_054819825.1 Desulfocurvus sp. DL1XJH-121 | reverse complement strand
CATTGAGCGGTGAATCTTCGCCCAGGCTTCGTTCATGTTGGCCTGCACCATCTTGATGGCACCAGTCCTGTTGGCCATCGACGTGCTTCGAATCGCACTGCTCATCCTGACCATGTAGGGGATGATCTGGTGGGGAGGCGGGCGCTTGTACAGCCCATCATCCGGCGCAAGAAACGACTGTGCTTGTCGGGTGTAAATGAGGGTCATCGGGAACTCCGTTGTTCTATCTGTTATTGCAACAGGGAAGTCCCCAATTCTGGGGGTATTGGGATAACTCA
>NZ_JBTVWW010000081.1:0-278 GCF_054819825.1 Desulfocurvus sp. DL1XJH-121 | reverse complement strand
GCCAGTCAAAGCGGAAAATAATCGCCAGCATCACCACGCTCAGAATTGAACCGTAGGCGATCGCCAAGCCGTATTCGCCGTCTTCCACGCGGTTGAGGATGTAGGCGGTGGCCACGCGGGTATCGGGGGTGACCAGGAAGACGATGGCGCTGACGGTGGTGATGGCGCGCACGAAGCTGTAGATCAGCGCCGACAGGATCGCCGGGCGCAGCAGCGGCAGCAGGATGTGCGTGATGGTGCGCAGCGAGCCGGCGCGCAGGCTGAGTGAGGCTTCGTCC
>NZ_JBTVWW010000080.1:0-278 GCF_054819825.1 Desulfocurvus sp. DL1XJH-121 | reverse complement strand
ATCCAACTCAAAATGATCTTCCAGAACACCGTTATAAAACTTGATTCCTGTGATGTGCATCTCAACCAGCCGGTTCACCGGTAGACTTGTTATGTATTTTTTGGCGTCCAAGCCCAGGGCGTTTGCAGTGATGCGGGCGTGTGCCAGATCAAGCAGCAGCATGCAATTTGTATCCTCGATGACATTTGTGAAGACCTGGCTGTCTGTTGCATAGCGCAGATGCGGCGTTTTTTCAGTGAATGGGAAATGTTCAAGGGCAACACCTGTCGGCCCAAAAT
>NZ_JBTVWW010000079.1:0-279 GCF_054819825.1 Desulfocurvus sp. DL1XJH-121 | reverse complement strand
ATGACCGGCCACAGCTTCCGTCGCTACCGCTTCACCAAGCGCACCCACAACAACCAGGAGCTGGGGCCGTTTATCTCGCACGAGATGAACCGCTGCATCGCCTGCTACCGCTGCGTGCGTTACTACAAAGACTATGCGGACGGCACCGACTTCGGCGTGTACGGCGCGCACGATAACGTCTACTTTGGTCGCCCGGAAAGCGGCACGCTGGAAAGCGAGTTCTCCGGCAACCTGGTGGAAGTGTGCCCGACCGGCGTTTTCACCGACAAAACGCACTCC
>NZ_JBTVWW010000078.1:0-279 GCF_054819825.1 Desulfocurvus sp. DL1XJH-121 | reverse complement strand
CCCTGAACCCGAAGTCCAGCAAGTGGTTCGCCATCGCCAAGTCCGTCATCTCCATTTTCCGAGTCGGCGTCGAGTGGGGTATTGGTTGCTTGGTAGAACGAGAAGGTGAGGCATTCCCTGCCTTCCATCGTCGGCACTGGCGCTTTCTGGACGACACCGTCCGAAAGCAGCTGGTTGAACAGAGAGTGCCACCCAGGTTCTGCGGCGCGCTCAGCTCGCCACTTAACACCATGTCGCCCTTCGAGCTCATCGCTAAAGTCAATGCGACTATGCCAGAGG
>NZ_JBTVWW010000007.1:0-161516 GCF_054819825.1 Desulfocurvus sp. DL1XJH-121 | reverse complement strand
AGCCGTACCCCAACCAAGGGCGGCATGACCACGCTCATTTCATGGCCTACTGTCAGGTGATAACCATCTCAGCACACACTAGGCCAATGCTAGGGTGATTAAAGCAGGTTTTTGAAGGCTTGTAGGTTGAATGGTTTGTCGAAAGAATAAATAAGAATATATTGGGGCCAGTTGACGCTACATCTAAAAAAGTAGCCCGCAAAATCCATTCGGATTTTGCGGGCTTCGAAATCTGGTAGCGAGGAGAGGACTTGAACCTCCGACACTGCGGATATGAGCCGCATGCTCTAACCACCTGAGCTACCTCGCCACAGCGGAGAAAGGCTTATAAGGAGTTCGCGGACAAATTGCAAGGGGTAAATTTTGCCTTTTCTGGCTCCGGCGTATGCGGGCCGGGCGCTACAGCGCCAGGAACACCGCCGCCGCCAGGGCCAGGCGGTACCAGGCGAAGGGCCTGAGCGTCAGCGCGCCCAGGAGGGCGATGAAACCGCGCACCGCAACCCAGGCCGCCAGGAAGGAAACCACGAAGCCCACCACCAGGAAAGCCACGTCCCCGAGGTCGAACAGGCCCCAGGTCTTGAGCAGGTCGTAGCCCGTGGCCGCGAACATGATGGGCACGGCGGCCACGAAGGAATACTCCGCCGCGGTCTTGCGCCCCGCGCCCAGGAGCATGCCGCCCATGATGGTGGCCGCGCTGCGCGAGAAACCGGGCCACAGGGCCAGGCATTGGAAGAACCCGATGCCCAGGGCCAGCCCCGGGGTCACGGCGTCCAGGCCCCGGAAGCGCGGGGCGCGGCCGTAGCGGTTCTGCCGGGCCTCCACCGCCAGGATGGCCACCGCGCCCGCGGCCAGGGCCCAGGCCACGGTGTCCGGGCTGAACAGACGCTCCTTGATGAAATCGTGGACCAGGAGCCCCAGCACGCTGGCGGGCAGGGAGGTCAGAAACAGCAGCCACAGCCCGCGCATCCCGGAAAAGGCGCGCTCCGGGTCCTTGCGCAGGAGGCCCGTGAAGCGCGGCCAGTAGAGCGCCACTACGGCCAGGATGGCCCCGAGCTGGATGACCACCTCGAAGGTGGCGGCTTTTTCGCCGGAAAACCCCAGGGCGTGCCCGGCCAGGATCAGATGCCCGGTGGACGAGACCGGCAGGAACTCCGTGAGCCCCTCCACCACGCCCAGGACGGCGGCCGTGAACAGCGAATCCATGATCTTTCCTCCCGAATGTGCCCGGGCGGGGGAGCCGCTCCGGGGCCCGCGCGGGGCCGATCCTGGCCTAGCCGAAGCCCGCGCAAGTTGCAAGCCGGGGGCGCATGGTGTAGATGTCCGTCACATCATCGGCAACGGCGGTATCCCCATCAAATCGCAGCCAAGGAGTTGTCCCATGCCCACGGTCGTGCCCAATGGCGAGCTCTTGCGCCGCGCGGTGAAATGGATTTCCGACCAGCGTTCCTGCGGCCAGGCCAATGTTTCCACCCTGGTGGAGGAGGCCTCGGTGCGCTTCAATCTGAGCCCCCTGGACCAGGACAATCTGCTCCGGCTCCTGAAGGAAGATTGCGGGGACAAGGGAGAAGCGGGCCGTTGAAAAACAGCGATCTGCCGCGTCGCTACGCCGCTTCGCGGCTGGGCTGCCGCGAAAAAATCAAACCCTCGCGTAGCGTAAGCGCGGGAAGTACGCTTCGGTCTTGCCTTTTTCCTGCGCCTTGCATCTCACTATTTTTGAACGGCCTGCGGAATAATGCCTAGACCATTCTCGCTTCTTCAGCGCCAGATATTCAAGGAACTCGTGGCCCTGTTTTCCCTCACGGCCTTGTCCCTGCTGGCGCTGCTGCTCATCGGCCGCCTTCTTCAGCTGCGCGAACTGTTCCTGTCCCAGAGCATGGGGCTCGGCGACGTGGCGGCCCTGTTCACGTACCTGACGCCGTTCTTTTTGCTGCTCATCGTGCCCATCTCGTGCATGTTGGCGGTGTTCTTGACCTTTCTCCGAATGAGCACGGACCTGGAGAGCACGGCCCTGCGCGCCTCGGGGGTCAGCCTGTACCAGATGCTGCCCGCGCCTCTCATCTTCTGCATGCTCTGTGTGGCCGCCAACCTGATGATCAGTTTCTGGGGCGTGTCCTGGGGTATGGAGAATTTCCGCGCCAAGGTCCTGGACATGGCCCGCACCCGCACCCGCCTGGTGCTGCAACCCGGTGTGTTCAACAAGGATTTCCCGGGGCTTACGGTCTACGCCCAGCAGGCCGACCCGGCCGACGGCTCCCTGCGCACGGTCTTCGTGCAGGACGAGACGCGCGGCGACGTCAGCGCCACCATCCTCGCCCCCCGGGGCAACGTGCGCACCGACGCCAAGCAGGGCCAGATAGTGTTTCACCTGGAGGACGGGCGCATCTACCGCCAGGAAAAGGGCGGGGTCAGCGTGGTGGGCTTCGGCGCCTACCAGGTGCGCATGGACCTCTCGCGCCTGCTCTCGGGCTATGACCTGGGCGAGGTCAAGCCCAAGGAAATGAGCTGGGAGCGGCTCAACGAACTCAAGAACGACCCGGCCATCGCGGATGTGGACGGCGGCAACTACGCGCGCAAGGTGCGCGTGGAGGTCCAGAAGCGCCTGGCCCTGCCCCTGGCTTGCCTGGTGCTGGGGCTCTTCGCCCTGCCCATGGCCGCCAGCTTCAGCGGGCTCAGGCGGCAGTGGGGCCTGGTCCTGGCCCCGGGGTTCTTCCTTTTCTACTACACGCTGTTGTCCCTGGGCCTGTCCCTGGGCGAGACGGGCACCGTGCCCCCGATCATCGGGCTCTGGCTGCCCAACTGCCTGTTCCTGGGCGTGGGCGGATGGGGCCTGGTCATGGCCGCGCGCGAGCGCGCCGTGGGCATCGGCTCCTGGCTGGCCAACGTCGCGCTCCTGGTGCGACGCAGGAGGGAACATGCCTAGAATGGGCGTCCTGTCCCGCTATCTCCTGCGGCAGAACCTGTTTTTCCTGCTGACCACCCTGGCAGCCGGCGCGGCCATCTACGTCATGGCCGACCTCTTCGACCGCCTGGACGACTTCCTGGAGGCCGGGCTGGGCCTGCCCACGGTGCTCACGTATTTCGCGGCCAAGCTGCCGCTGATCATCTCCCAGATCCTGCCCGCCGTGTTCCTGGTTTCCGTGGTCATCCAGCTCTGCCTCATGGCCCGCAGCCGGGAGCTGCTGGCGCTGCGCTCCGGGGGCGTGTCCCTGGGCGCGCTCACGCGCTTCATCGCCTGCTACGCCCTGGTCTGGTGCCTGGGGCAGCTCGTGTTCGCGCAGCTGGTGGGCGTGTACGGCGAGCAGATCTCGCGCAGCATCTGGTCCGAGCAGGTGCGCGGCAACATCATGGAAAAGAAGGTCCTCGCCGACGTCTGGTTCACCGAGGGCGACGAGGTGGTGCAGGTGCGCCGCATGTGGCCCGCGCGCGGCGAGGCCGAGGGCGTCTCGGTGTACACCATGAGCGCGGACCGCGAGAAGGTCACGCGCATCGTCACGGCGGACAGCGCCAAGGCCGGGAAAAAGATCTGGACCCTGCACCAGGCGCGCATCATGGACCCCGCCACCTTCAACGTGCGCGCGCAAAGCGAGCTCAACCTGCCCCTGAACCAGGACCCCATGACCTTCCTGCACATCGACCCGGGCGCGGACCCCTCGTCCCTGCCCCTGTGGAAGCTGGTGCGGGTCATCAAGCGCCTGGACGATTCGGGCTCCAACGTGGAGCGCCTGCGCACGTCCCTGCACATGAAGCTGGCCTACGCCTTCTCCATCCTGGCCATGGGGCTGGTGGCCCTGGCCCTGGTCTCGCTGTCCGAGAACGTCTATCTGAACATCGGTCTGGCCCTGGTGGTGACCTTCGTCTACTACGTGATCTACATGATCGGGGCCACCATGGGACAGAAGGGCATGCTCCCGCCCTGGCTCGGGGCCTGGCTGGCCAACATGGTCTTCTGCGGCCTAGCCCTGCTGCGCCTGGCCTGGACCGTGCGCCCGTCCCGGGTGGAGGCCTGAGCAGGGCGAACCCGCGATCCGCAACCCTCCCAGGAGGCCCGCCCATGAAGCCCGCCGCCTTCGCCGACCTCAAGGCCCCCGGCCTGTTCCAGGGCCTGTTCGGCACGCTTCTTCCCCGGGACCTGGAATGCATCCAGGTGGAGATGACCTCGCACTGCGCCGGGCGCTGCACGTACTGCCCGCGCACAGTGCTTTCCGACTCCTGGCGTTCGCGGCACATGGCCGCCGAGACCTTCGCCGCGCTCTGGCCGCTGATGCTCCGGGCGCGGCGCGTGCATCTCCAGGGCTGGGGCGAGCCCTTCCTGCATCCCGAGTTCATGGAATTCGCCAGGCTGGCCCTGTCCGCCGGCTGTCAGGTCTCCACCACGTCCGGCGGCCTGCGCATGGACGAGGGCCTGGCCGAGGACATCGTGGCCAGCGGCATGGACGTGGTGGCCTTTTCCCTCACGGGCACGGACGCGGCCAGCAACGCGGCGCGCGCGGGCGTGCCCTTCGAGCGGGTGGAGCGGGCCGTGCGCATCCTGCAGGGCGTGCGCGAGAAGCGCCAGGGCGTGCACCTGGAGATCCATCTGGCCTACCTGCTCCTGGCCTCGCAGCTGGAGGCCCTGCGCGGGCTGCCCGGGCTCATGGACGAGTGGGGCGTGCACGCCGTGGTGGTCAGCACCCTGGACTGCGTGCCTACGCCGGAGCTGGCCGGGGAGGGCTTCCACCCGGACGAGCGGGACAAGATCGCGGCGGCGGAGCGGGTGCTGGCGGAAGTCGGTGTCGAGGTGCGCGCCTCGGGCCGGGATATCTTCGCGGTGCTGCCCCGGGAGCGCCCCGCGCCCTCGTGCCGCGAGCGGGCTCACAGGACGCTGTATTGCGACGCCGAGGGCGTGCTCGCGCCCTGCGTGCTCCTGAACCTGCCCCTGGACGGCCTTCAGGGCGGCCGCCTGACCTTCGGCTCCATCCGGGACGAGGACGCCGCGAGCATCTGGGACAAGCCGGAATACCAGGCCTTTCGCCGGGCCCTGGAAACGGATTCCCCGGACCCGGCCTGTAAGGACTGCCTCAAGCGCTTTGAATATCTGGATTAAGCAGGCTGAAAGATACTAGGCTGGTTCGTCTGCGGCGCCCACGGCGTTTCGCAAGGTCTGCCACAGGGCGTCCGTACCCGCGCCCGTGGACGAGGACGTGGTCAGCGGCTTCTGGCCGCCCAGCAGCGGGGCCCATTGCTTGCGCACCTGCTCGCGGTCGCGCTGCTTGGTCTTGTCCGCCTTGGTCAGCACCGGGATCACGGTCACCCCGGCCCCGCGCAGATAGGCCACCAGCTCCATGTCCAGCTTCTGGGGCGGCAGGCGCGCGTCCAGCAGCACGGCCACGGCGTGCAGCCAGGAGTTGCCCGTGATGTAGGCCTCGATGAGGGCCGCCCATTTGGCGCGCTCCACCTTGGACGTGCGCGCGTAGCCGTAGCCCGGCAGGTCCACAAGGTAGAAATCCCCGGGGCTGACGCGGTAGAAGTTCAGGCTGCGGGTTTTGCCCGGGGTGGAGCTGATCTTGGCCAGCTTCTTCCTGCCCGCCAGGCGGTTGATGAGGGACGACTTGCCCACGTTGGAGCGGCCCGCCATGGCCACCTGGGGCAGGGGCATCTCCGTGAGCTGGTCCATCAGGTAGATGGTCTTTTCCAAATCGAGCTGTATGTTCATCCGACCTCCATCGGCTGTGCTGGGCGCAGTATGCCCATGAAGGCGGTGTTTGCCAACTTCCGGGGAAATGGATACATAGGGTCAGACTTTGCGGCCGGGGCCTCTCCCGGCGCATATTCCACGGACGGTGCCTGATGCCTAACTACCGGATTTTGATTCTCAACGGTCCCAATCTGGGGCATCTCGGCCAGCGCCAGCCGGAGATATACGGCAACGAGACCCTGGACAGCCTTCCCGGGCGCGTGGACGCGCTCCTGGGGGCCGGGGCCGTGGAGCTGGTCTTCTTTCAGGCCAATGGCGAAGGCCAGCTCATCGACCGCCTGGAGCAGGCCCGGGAAGAGGGCGTGGACGGCGTGGTCTTCAATGCGGGGGCCTACACCCACACCAGCCTGGCCCTGGCCGACTGCCTGGCCTGGATCGGCGTCCCCGTGGTGGAAGTGCACATTTCCAACGTCTGGGCCCGGCCCGAGACCGTGCGTCACCAGAGCTTCATGGCCGCGCAGGCCGTGGGCGTCATCGCCGGGTTCGGCATCGAGTCCTACGCCCTGGGCGTGGCCGCCCTGTACCGGGCGCTTGAATCAAAGAACTAAAAATACACCATTTTTGGAGGATACATGATCGCAACTTCCGATTTCAAGAACGGCCTCAAGATCGAGATGGACGGCACGCCCTACGAGATTCTGGAGCACCAGCATCACAAGCCCGGCAAGGGCGGCGCCGTCATGCGCACCAGGCTGCGCAACCTGCTGAACGGCCGCGTCATCGATCACACCTTCCGCTCCGGCGAAAAGGTGGAGAAGCCCGACCTTGAGACCCGCGTGATGCAGTTTTTGTATCACGAGGGCCAGGATTTCGCGTTCATGGACCTGACCACCTACGAGCAGCTGACCATCACCGCCGATCAGGCGGGCACGGCCGGCGGCTTCCTGGTGGACGGCCAGGAGGTCAAGGTGCTCCTGTACAACGGCAACCCGCTCACCGTGGACATCCCGGCCTCCGTGGTCATGGAAGTGGCCGAGACCGAGCCCGGCATCAAGGGCGACACCGTGTCCGGCGCCACCAAGCCCGCCACCCTCAGCTCCGGCGTGGTGGTGCAGGTGCCCCTGTTCATCAACCCCGGCGAGAAGATCAAGGTCGACACGCGCACGTCCGCCTACATCAGCCGCGAAAAATAGTCCCGCACACAAGAAGGGGGCCCCGCCCGGGGCCCCGCAAACGGAGGATAGGGCCACGAACGGCACCAAGCTTTTCAGGGAAATCGTCGCGCTGGCGCTTTTGTTCAGCGGGCTGGCCCTGGCCGTGGCCCTGGCCAGCTACGATCCGGCGGACCCGAGCTTCAACCACGTGGTGGGCGGCGGCTACGCCGTGCGGAACGCCTTGGGCCTGGTGGGCGCCTACGCCGCGGACCTGCTGGTGGTGCTCATGGGCATCGGCGGCTGGGCCGTGCCCGTGGCCCTGGGGGCCCTGGCCGTGGGCAACTTCATCCCCCGGCTGTTCCCGGCCTGGTGGCGCTGGCTGGGGCTGTTCCTGCTCACGGTCTGCGCCATGCCCCTGGGCGCGTCGCCCTGGGGCCTTGATTTCGCGGCCCTGGGCAAGGTCGGCGGCGGCGGGCTGTTCGGCCAGATCCTCTTCTCCCAGGCGGAATTCTTCCTGCGCACCACGGGCGCGGTGCTGCTCTGGGCCTTCGTGTTCATCGTCTCCATGCAGCTTCTGGCGGGCCTGACCTGGGGCGCGTGCGCCCGGCGCATCCGCAACCAGTTCCTGGGCCTGGGCCTGTCCATGCGCGAGGGCCGGATCAATCGCGAGCGCGCCCGCGAGGCCAAAGCCGAGGCCAAGGCCCTGAAAAAAGCCGAGAAGGAGCGCCGCAAGGAAGCCCGCACCGGGGACGGGGACGACGACGTGCTCACGGGCCTGTCGCGCTTCAAGACGCAGGACGCGCCCGCCAAGAAGAAAGCCAAGTCGCCCAAGGCCGCCCCGGCGGAACCCGCCAAGAGCCCGGCCGCGCGCGCCGCGGAGTCCGGCCCCCCGCCCGTGGATTTCCTCAATCTGCCGTCCAACGGCGGGCCGGCCATCCCCAAGGAGGTCCTGGAGGAACAGGGCCGCCGCCTGGAGGAATGCCTCACGGATTTCGGCGTGCAGGGCGAGGTCCAGGGCGCGGAGCCCGGGCCCGTGGTCACCATGTTCGAATACAAGCCCGCCCCGGGCGTGAAGATCAGCCGCATCGCCAATCTTTCCGACGATCTGGCCCTGGCCCTGCGGGCCGGAGCCGTGCGCATCGAGGCCCCCCTGGCCGGGCGCGACACCGTGGGCGTGGAGATCCCCAACGAGCACAGGCAGACCGTGTACCTGCGCGAGGTCATGGACTCCGAGGCCTTCCGCAAGTCCTCGTCGCTGTTGACCCTGGCCCTGGGCAAGGACATTCACGGCCATCCCCACGTGGCCGACCTGGCCAAGATGCCGCACCTCCTGGTGGCGGGCGCCACGGGCCAGGGCAAGAGCGTGTGCATCAACTCCCTGCTCTTGTCCTTCCTGTACAAGGCCACCCCGGAGCAGGTGAAGCTGCTGCTGGTCGACCCCAAGCGCATCGAGCTGGCCGTGTATTCCAAGCTGCCGCACCTGGTGCACCCGGTGGTCACGGACATGGCCCTGGCCAAGAACGCCCTGGACTGGGCCGTGTACGAGATGGAGCAGCGCTACGACGCCATGGCGCGCCTGGGCGTGCGCAACATCGAGGGCTACAACAGGAAGGTCGCCGGGTTCGGGGCCGAGCCCCCCGAGGAGTTCGCGGACCTGAGGCCCATGCCGTTCCTGGTCATCGTCATCGACGAGCTGGCGGACCTGATGCTCACGGCCAAGAAGGAGGTGGAGACCTCCATCGTGCGCCTGGCGCAGCTGGCGCGGGCTTCGGGCATCCACATGATCCTGGCCACCCAGCGGCCCTCCGTGGACGTGGTCACGGGCCTGATCAAGGCCAACTTCCCCAGCCGCATCGCCTTCACCGTGACCTCGCCCCAGGACTCGCGCACCATCCTGGACACCGTGGGCGCCAACCACCTCCTGGGCAAGGGCGACATGCTCTTCAAGCCCAGTGGCGGCAAGACCCTGCGCCTGCACGGGGCCCTGGTGGACGAGGAGGAGATCGGGCGGGTCATCGAGTTTTGGAAGGCCCGCCAGTCCCAGAGCTTCGACCTGGACTTCGGGGACTGGGCCCGCGAGGGGCAGGGCGCGGGCAATGGCGGCGGCGGGACCCCGGGCGAGGGCGGCGGCGAGGGCATCCCCGACGACCCGGTCTACCCCGAGGCCGTGGCCTTCGTCATGGAGCAGGGCAAGGCCTCCATCTCCCTTATCCAGCGCCGCTTCCGCATCGGCTTCAACCGCGCCGCGCGCTTCGTGGAGCAGATGGAGCAGGACGGCGTGGTGGGCCCGGCCGACGGGTCCAAGCCTCGGCAGGTCATCGCCACAGACCGTTGAAAAACAGCGATTTGCTGCGTCGCTTCACTGCTGTGAAAAATACAAAACCTCGCGTAGCGTAAGCGTTGGAATACGCGTCGGTCTTGCATTTCCCTTGCGCCTTGCATCTCACTATTTTTCAACGGTCTGCGGCAACGGCCTTTAGCTTTTGTCCGCTGAGTTCCTTGGTTTTTTCCTGAAACTTTAAGCTTGGCTTGAGCTTTTTGCGGGAGGGATTCCATGCGCATGCTCGTAATCCTCGGCCATCCCCGGCCCGGCAGCCTGAACCACGCCCTGGCGGGCAGGGGGGTGGAGACGCTGGAGGAATTGGGGCACGAGGTGGTCTTCCACGATCTCTGCGCCGAGGGCTTCGATCCGGCCCTGCCCGGGGACGAGGCCGGGCGCGGGGCCGTGCTGCCACCGGATGTGGCCCGGCATTGCGAGGAGTTGCGCGACGCCGAGGGCGTCGTGGTGGTGCACCCCAACTGGTGGGGCATGCCTCCGGCCGTGCTCAAGGGCTGGATCGACCGCGTGGTGCGCGTGGATGTGGCCTACCGCTTCGTGGGCGAGGACGGCGGGGAGGGCGTGCCCCAGGGCCTGCTCAAGGCCCGGCGGGCCCTGGTCCTGAACACCACCGACACGGACCCCGCGCGGGAGGCCGCCGTGTTCGGCGATCCGCTGGAGCGCATCTGGAAGGATTGCGTATTCGGATTATGCGGCGTCACGGATGTGACCCGGCTGAATTTCGGCACGGTCTGCATTTCCACGCCCGAGCAACGCGCCGCCTGGCTGGACCAGGCCGAGGCCCAGGTGCGCGAACTATTCCCAGCTTAGGGCCTGGTGAAGAGTTGAAACGGCCCTTGCGGCAGGCCGTTCCAAAATAGTGAGATGCAAGGCGCAAGAAAAAAAACAGGACCGACGCGTATCCAAATTCGCGAGGTTCTGTTTTTTTCGCAGCAACGCAGCAGATTGCTGCTTTGGGACGGCCTGCCTAGTCCCAGCGGAAGCGGAAATCACAACAGGAGCCACCGCTGGCGATGGTGCTGGGCCGCTCCAGGGTCAGGCGCGGGGAATAGCCGGCGGCAAAGGCGAAGTCCCGAGAACAGGACAGGGCCGCCGCCAGTTCCGGGGACAGGCCCAATTCCTTGATGTACAACTCCGCGTAGCTGCAGCGCGTCACGCAGGGCCGGAATTCCCGGTCCGTGAGGTCGCCGTCGGTCACGTCCAGGGCGCCGCCCGCGCGCCAGAGATCCACCACCGTGGCGAAATGGATCAGGCTGGGCCCTCCGGGGGCGGTGCGGGCGAAGGCCTGGCCTGCGGAAACGGCGGCGGCGGAAGTCGTTTCGCGGATTATGTCCAGGGCCTCTGGTTCAGGCATGCGCTCACAGAGGATATGGTAGGTCTGGATCAGGAGTTCCGCCTCAATTCGGCGGCGGTCGAGCTGGGTCACCTGGGACACGGGATAGCCTCCTTGGCGCGGTTGCAAATCCGCGCGAAATGAATAACCTTCCCATAGCGCTCCACGCCCCGGTGCGCAACATCCGGAGGACCCCTATGTTCGATAAGGCATATTCAAGATATTCGTTTTCCTGCCTTTCCTTGCCCGCCAGGAGGGTGGCGGCTGCGTGTCTGGCCCTGTGTTTCCTGCTTTCGGCCGGGTTTTCGCACGCCGCGGAAGTGGAGGCCATCGTCTCGGCCATGCAGCAGCGCTACGAGACGCTGAAATCCTTCAGCGCCTCCTTTGAGCAGGAAATGACCAACGCGGCCAGCGGGGAAACGGAAAAACGCGCGGGTGTGATCTCCTTCCGCCATCCCGGGCTGGTGCGCTGGGAGACGAAAAAGCCGGAAAACGAGCTGCTTGTGGTGGGAGAGGCCGAGGTCTGGGATTATTTCCCCGACGAGCAGGCCGCCTACAAGTACACGGTGGACGACGTGCTGACCTCCAAGACCGTGCTGCGCTTCCTCTCGGGCCGGGCGCGCCTGGACCAGGATTTCTGGGTCACGTCCATGGGGCGCGACCAGAGCTGGGAAAAGCTGGAGCTGGTGCCCAAGGAGGCCGAGACCGAGATGGTCCAGGCCTACCTCTGGCTGGACCCGGAGCACGCGCTGCTGCAGAAGGTCCAGGTCATCGACTTTTTCGGCAACGAGAACACCGTGGCCCTGTCCGGCGTGGTGCTCAACCCGGACCTCTCGGATTCCCAGTTCGCCTTCACGCCGCCTCCTGGCGTGGACGTCTTCGACAATAGCTCGAAAAAGTAGCGACTTGTTCGCGGATAGAGAGCGACAGGAAGGTCGTGGGCAGTCTAGGAGAGGCCCACGGCCTTTTTCAATTCCCGCACCTCGTCCGGGGTCAGGGCCCGGGCCTGCCCGGGCTTGAGGCCCGAGAGGGTCAGCGGGCCCTGGGACGTGCGCGCGAGCCTGAGCACCGTGAGCCCCAGGTCGCGGCACATGCGCCGGATCTGGCGGTTGACCCCCTGCACGAGGGTCAGCTCCAGAGTCGCCGTGTCCCCGGCCCGGCGCAGGACCCGCACGTCGACGGGGGCCAGGCGCTCGCCCTCGGCCAGGGTCATGCCCCGGTGCATAGCGTCGAGGGCGTCTTCGGCGACCTCCCCGCGAACGTGCAGGCGGTAGACCTTGGGCAGGTGGTGGCTGGGGTGCATGAGCCGGTTGGCCAGTTCGCCGTCGCTGGTCAGGATGAGCAGGCCCTCGGAAAAGAAATCCAGGCGCCCCACGGGGTAGACGCGCTGCCTCTTGAGCCCGGCGGGCAGGATGTCCAGCACGGTCTTGCGGCCCTGGGGGTCCTTGGCCGTGGTCACCACGCGCACGGGCTTGTTCAGCAGCACGTAGGCGTGTTCCCCGGCCGGCGAGCCCAGGGCCTTGCCCTGGACCTCGATGCGGTCCTTGGCCGGGTCCACGCGGTCCCCGGGCCCGGCCGTCCGGCCGTTGACCGTGACCAGGCCCTTGGCGATGAGTTCGTCGGCCGCGCGGCGGGAACAGTACCCGGCCAGGGCCAGGGCCTTGTTGATGCGCACGGATGCGTCCGCCGCGCTCCCGGAGGCGTCTCCGGATGCGCGGGGCGGTGATTGTCGGGTGGGTTGCGCCATGGCGCGAAACTAGACGCGAATGACCTTGGTGGCAAGCTGCAAGGCGGTGACCACGTCCATCATGTTGGTGGTCTGGCCCAGGCCCTTTTTCTCCAGAAGCCCGAAGAAATCCAGGCAGGTGCCGCAGACCAGGATGGTCACGCCCGCATCCTCCAGGGCCTTGATCTTTTCGAAGCAGGGATGCCCGGGGATGGCCAGGCGCACGCCCGCGTTGACCAGCACCACCCGCCATAGCTCCCGGCCCAGTTCGGGCAGGGTGGCCAGGAAGTTGAGCATCAGTTTGCCGCCCAGTTCGTCGTCGCCCACGCCCATGACGTCCGTGGGGACGAACACCGTGATGGTCTGCTCCTCGGGCGCGGGGCCGGGGGAGGGCAGGGATTCGGCCGCCGAAGCCTCGCCGCTCCTGACCCCGGTGACGCTCCACTGGCCGTCGCCGTTGGCCGAGGAGGACACGGCGTAGCCCTTGGTTTCCATGAACCGGGTCACGTTTTCCCGGGCGGCCTCGTTGTCCACCACCACGGTCAATTGTGAAGGATCGTCATTGTCAATGCACTGCTTGCATTGTAAGACAGGCTGCGGGCAGGGCAGCCCCTTGCAGTCCAGAACGGGCCCTTGCATGCGGATTCTCCTTTGGCTGTGTGGCTTCCAGCCGTCAGAAGACGTTGGAAACGGCCCAGGGTCAAATTGATTGTCTTGATGTTTCAGGTGGCTAACCATAGACGGGGTTTCTGAAACCGGGGCCGCATCCGCGGCCCGGCACGGCGCACCGTCCGGCCGAGGGCCGATGTGCGCCGCGCCAGGGTTTCAGACCATATATCGAGGATACACAGTGGGTTCCAAGAACAAGCTGACCACAGCCAAAAGCCTGCCGCTGCTCAAGCGCTGCCTGGGCTATTTCTCGCCCTACAAGAGCAGCATCTTCCTGGCCCTGGTTTCCATGGGCCTGGTGGCCGGGGCGTCCACCTATTCGGCCTATCTTTCCCAGCCCGCCTGGGACAAGATCTTCGACAGCAAGGACCAGGCCGCCTTGGTGCTGTACCCGGCGCTGTTCGTGGCGACCTTCCTGGTCAAGGGCGTGTTCCGCTACCTGCAGAACTACCTGATGCGCATGTGCGGGCTGAAGGTCCTGGAGCGTCTGCGCAACGAGCTGCACGAGAAGATCATGCGCCTGCCCATGGGCTTTTTCGACGATTCCCAGGTGGGCATGCTGCAATCGCGGATCATCATGGACGTGAACATGATCCGCAACAGCCTGCCCTCGGTGGTCATGCTCCTGCGCACCAGCCTGCAGGTGGTGGGCTACATGGGCGTGGCCTTCTACATGAACCCCAAGCTGGCCTCCATAGCCATCTTCATCTTCCCCCTGGCCGTCTACCCAATCATCTATTTCGGCAAGAAGCTCAGGAAGATAGGGCGCAAGAACCAGAGCAAGATTTCGGATATATCCGTGATCCTCAACGAGGTCTTCTCCGGGGCGCGGGTGGTCAAGGCCTTCGCCAACGAGGCCGGGGAGAACCGTCGCTTCGCCGTGGAGAACGAACGCCTGGTGAAGATCGCGGAAAAGGAGGTCATCTTCTCGGAGCTGTCCTCGCCCATCATGGACTTCATCGGGGCGCTGGGCATCGCCGTGGTCATGTGGTTCTGCGGCGGCCAGGTCATGGCCGGGGACGTCACCCAGGGCCAGTTCATCGCCTTCGTGGTGGCCGCCGGGCTGATCTACACGCCCATCAAGCAGTTCAACAGCAACAACATGGAGATCCAGCGCGCCCTGGCCGGTGCCGAGCGGGTCTTCGAGATTCTCGATTCCCCGGAGATCCAGGTGGAGCGGGGCGGGGACGCGGTGTTCGAGGCCCCGTTCAAGGGGCTGGAGCTGCGCGGCGTGAGCTTCTCCTATCCCGGGGGCGGGCGCGCGGCGCTTGCGGACATCAACCTCACGGTGCGCGCCGGGGAGCGCGTGGCCCTGGTGGGGCCGTCGGGCTCGGGCAAGACCACCCTGGTGAACCTCATCCCGCGCTTCTATTTGCCCCAGGAGGGCTCCATCATTCTCAACGGCCGGCCCGTGGAGGAATACTCCCTGGAAACGCTTAGGCGCGGCATCGGCATCGTGTCCCAGGACGCGTTCCTGTTCGACGACACCGTGAGCCGCAACATCGCCTACGGCCAGGGCGAGCCCGACCAGGAGCAGGTGGAGTCCTGCGCGCGCGCGGCCTACGCCCACGAATTCGTCTCGGCCATGCCCGAGGGCTACGAAACCATGCTCGGCGAGCGGGGCGTGCGCATGTCCGGCGGGCAGAAGCAGCGCCTGACCATCGCCCGGGCCCTGTTCAAGGACCCGCCGCTCTTGATCCTGGACGAGGCCACCAGCGCCCTGGACACGGAGGCCGAACGCAAGGTACAGGCAGCCTTGGAAAATTTGATGCGTAACCGGACCAGCATCGTCATCGCCCACCGCCTGTCCACAGTCATCGGCGCGGACAAGATCGTGGTCATGAGCGCCGGGCGCATCGTGGACACGGGCACCCACGCCCAGCTCCTGGAATCCTGCGAACTCTACCGGCGACTGCACAGCATGCAGTTCCAGGACATCCCGGACGAGGAAGACGGTTCCGCATGCTGACCCCCGCCGCACATTGCGATGCCCGCGCGGCCACGGAGAACCCCGCCTGATGAGGATTCCGTTCCCCTCGTCCCTGGCCTCGGCCTGCCTCACGGCCCTGTACCGGCTTCTGCGCCCGACCCTGCGCATCGAGGTCCGGGGCGAGGACGGCCTGCGTGCGGCGGCGGCGGACGGGGGGCTGGCGGTCCTGGCCTGCTGGCACAACGAGCTGTTCTGCATGCCGTCGCTGCAATGGGTGCTGCCCGGAAGGCGCTGGGTGAGCATCGTCTCGGCCTCGGCGGACGGCGAGGTCCTGGCCGGGGTCCTGAACCGCCTGGACATCGCCACGTCACGCGGCTCCAGCTCGCGCCAGGGCGTGCGCGCGCTCATGGGCGCGGTGCGCATCATGAAGCGGGAAGGGCGGCTGGGCTTCGTCACAGTGGACGGCCCGCGCGGCCCGCGCCATCAGGTCAAGGACGGGGTGCTGTTCCTGGCCGCCAAGGCCGGAGCGCACCTGGTGCCGGTGCGCGTGTCCTGCTCCCGGAAATTCGTGTTCCAGAAGGCCTGGGACAAGTTCGAACTGCCCCTGCCGTTTTCGCGCTGCCGGGTGACCTTTGGCGCGCCCTACGCCCTGGGCCCGGGCAAGCTCACGCACGAGGCCCTGGCCCGGGAACGCGCCATCCTCGAGGAGAAGCTGCATGGGCTGGGCTAGCCTGCTGGGGCGATCCTCGGTGGTGGTGCTCTGCTACCACAACACGGGCGGCAACGGCATGCCCTGGGACAGCTTTGCGGCCCAGATGCGCTGGCTCAAGGACGCGGGGGTGAACACCCTGTCCCAGGCCGGGCTGCGCCGGTTCCTGGCGGGCGAACCCCTGGGCGCGCCCGGCGTGTTCCTGACCTTCGACGACGGGTTCCGGGACCTGTACACGCGGGTAGGGCCGTTTCTGGCGGACCTGGAATTCAACGCCATGGTCTTCGTCATCAACAACCGCGTGCGCCCGGACACCGAACCCGGCACGGGGCTGGACGTCTTCGCCCACCGCGCCCACGAGGCCTTCCTGCTCCGGAAGGACCGCTCGCCCTGGCTTTCCTGGGCCGAGCTGCGGGATCTTTCGGAAAACGGCATCCTGGAGGTGGGGGCCCATTCCCTGACCCACGCCATGGGCCCGGTCACGGCCCCGGAACTGGATGAGTTCCCAAAGCACTGGGCCTACGCCCCCCTGGCGGCCAAAGGCGCCCCCCAGGGGCTCATCCCCCGCCTGGAGCCGGAACTGGCCGGGCCGCTGTGGATTGAGGAAAAGGGCAGGGCCGAGACGGAGCAGGAACTGTATTCGCGGATCTTTTCCAACCTTTCCCAATGCCGTAAGGAACTGGAGTGGCGGCTGCATGTGCGGGTGCGCTCCCTGGCCTGGCCCTGGGGCGAGTTCCACCCCGTGGCCATGCGCGCGGCGCGCGACGCGGGCCTGGACATGCTCTTCACCCTGGAGCGCGGGGCCGTGACCCCGAGTTCGGCCATGGACCGTCTGCCCCGCCTGGAAGTGCGCAAGGGCAAGGATCTTTCCTGGTTCAAGAGCCGCATGGTCCTGTACAGCCATGCGGCCACGGCGCGCCTGTATTCCGCCATGAGGATCGGATGAAGGACATTCTCTATCAAGCCCTGGCCGCCTGGGGCCAGTCGCTGGGCCCCGAGGGCGTGCGGCGCTGGGGCGAGCGCCTGGGGCGGCTCTTGTGGCGCGCGATCCCCTCGCGCCGGGACCTGGCCGCCGAGGCCATGGCCCTGCACCTGGACCTGCCCGCGGACAAGGCCCGGGAGATGGCGGAGCGCAATTTCCTGAACACGGGGCGCTCCTTCCTGGAAATGTTCCTGACCCGGCGCATCGACAGGCGCTTTGTTCGCGAGCATCTGCGCATCGAAAATCCAGAACTGTTCAAGGACTTCAAGGCAATGGCCGGGCAGCGGCCGGTGGTGGTGGCCACGGGCCACCTCGGGGCCTGGGAACTTCTGTCCCCGGTGTCCGAGGTCATGTTTCCGGACTGGAACACGCAGATCGTGGTGCGCAAACCCAAGGACGAGGCCCTGAACAAGGTCATGACCCATTTGCGCGCCCAGCCCTCCGTGCAGGTGGTGGAGCACCGCCAGGCGACACTCAAGGTGTTGCGGCATTTGAAGAAGAACGGGTGCACCGCGTTTCTCGTGGACCACAACTGCAGCACCAGCGAGGCCGTTTTCCTGCCGTTCTTGAAGCGCATCGCCGCCGTGAACATGGGGCCCGCGCTGCTGGCCGTGCGCGCGGGGGCCGTGATCCAGCCCATGGTGCTCATCCGGGAGGGGGAGGGCTATCTGCTGCACCTTGAGTCCGGCCTGGACACCGCGACTTTGCAGGGCCCCAGGGACCAGCGCATCGCCCGGGCCGCCCTGTTCTACACCCAGGTCATGGAGCGGGCCGTGCGGCGCTGGCCCGAGCAGTGGTACTGGATGCACCGCCGCTGGAAGACCCAGCCCCCGGAGGGCTGGGTCTATACTCCGCCAGAAGATTAAAGTATTACTTTAGTGTTTGTATAGTCATTTTATTCCAGCGCATTAGGAATAAAAACAAACAAGGAATCAGAGCCCGGGCAAGCCGGGCGCATTGTTTGCCTTGGGTCCCGAGTCTGCTACCATGGGCCCAGACACGGGCCCGGGCCCGGGAAACACGTATCCGGAGGGGGGCTTGCGGATGCTGCGGAAAATCCAGAGGCTGCTGGCGCGCTACAAGGACAGCTGGGCTTTCATCTTCAGCATGGGCCTGGTCTGCACGGTCTTCGTGGCCTGGCTGTACGTGCTGCACCCGGTGCTCCTTCAGGGCCTGGATCTCAAGCTCTACGACCTGCTTCTCACCCGCACCCATACGACCAAGACCACGGGCGTGCCCGTTGTGGTGGATCTGGACGAGCGCAGCCTGTCCCTGTACGGCCAGTGGCCCTGGCCCCGGTACAGGGTGGCGCTCCTGCTGGCCAAGATCCGCGAGGCCGGAGCCCTGGCCGTGGGCCTGGACATCGTGTTCGCCGAGGACGACCGCACCTCGCCCAAGGTGCTGCAGGAGGTGCTCAAGCGCGACCTCCAGGTGGACATGGGCTTCACGGGCATGCCCGCGGCCCTCATGGACAACGACCAGGTCCTTGCCGGGGTCCTGGGGCAGGGGCCCTTCGTGCTCGGCTACTTCCTGAATTTCAAGGCGGAGCAGGGGGAGGGGCGCAGCTGCGCCCTGCATCCCGTGACCCTGGTGGAAAAGCGCGACAAGGGCGCGCCGGGCAGCGCGGCCTTTCTCCTGGACGCGCCGTCCGTGGTCTGCAACATCCCGGTCCTGGGCCGGGCCGCGCGCATGTCCGGGTTCTTCAACACCAGCCCGGACCTGGACGGCGTGTATCGCAAGACGCCGCTGTTCGCCCGGCACGGCGACAAGTTCTATCCCAGCCTGTCCATGGCCGCCCTGATGACCGCGCTGGGCACCAAGCAGGCCGTGGTCAAGGTCTCCCAAAGCGGTCTGGAGAGCGTGCGCGTGGGGCGCACGGTGATCCCCGTGGACGGGGCCGGTCAGATCTACACCAAATATCGCGGCCCGCGCGAGACCTTCACCTACATCTCGGCCTCCAAGGTCCTGGACGGCAAGCTGCGGCCCGGTGAGCTCAAGGACAAGATCGTGTTCCTGGGCACCTCGGCGGCCGGGCTCAAGGATCTGCGGGCCACGCCCTTCGACCCGGTGCTGCCCGGGGTGGAGGTCCATGCCACGGTGGTGGACAACATCCTGGCCCAGGACTTCATCCAGCGCCCGGCCTGGGCCCCGGGCCTGGAGTTCATGGTGCTCCTGGCCGCGGGCATGCTGGCCACGGCGCTGTTGACCTGGGCCAAGGCGGGGTGGAGCGTCATTCCTCTGGGCGCCTGCGCCTACGGATTCTGGGAGGGGGCCTCCTGGGCCATGGGTTCCAAGGGCTTCTTCGTCTCGCCCCTGTATCCCTTCCTGGGCCTGGGCCTGAACTTCGGCGTGCTCACGCTGCTCAAGTACTGGCGCGAGGAGGGCCACAAGAAGTTCCTGCGCGCCACCTTCGCCAGCTACCTGTCCCCGGAACTCATCGAGGAGATGTTCGAGAACAAGGAGAACCCCGAGCTTGGCGGCGAAGCCCGTGTGATCACGGCGTTTTTCTCCGACGTGCAAAGCTTCTCCACCTTCTCGGAGAAGCTCACGGCCAGCCAGCTGGTGGAGCTCCTCAATGAATACCTCACGGCCATGACCGACATCCTGATCCAGGATCGGGGCACCCTGGACAAATACGAGGGCGACGCCATCGTGGCCTTTGTGGGCGCGCCCATGGACGTGCCGGACCACGCCCTGCGCGCCTGCCGCATGGCCGTGCGCATGCAGGACTCCCTGAAGGGCCTGCGCGCCCAGTGGGCCTCGGAAAAGCAGGGGCCCGACGAGCCCGAGCGCAACGTCAAGGGCTACCCGCCGGACGTCTGGGCCCCCGGGGACAAATGGCCCAAGGTGGTGCACGAGATGCTTGTGCGCATCGGCCTCAACTCCGGCGAGATCGTGGTCGGCAACATGGGCAGCACCATGCGCATGAACTACACCATGATGGGCGACGCCGTGAACCTGGCCGCGCGCCTGGAGTCCGGGGCCAAGCAGTACGGGGTCTACAACCTCGTGAGCGAATACGTGCTCGAACAGCCGGCCTGGGACGAGCAGGGCGCCGAGGTCACGGTGGGGGCCATGGTGGAGGTCCGTTTCATCGACAACATCGCCGTGGTGGGCAAGTCCGAGCCCGTGAAGGTCTACGAGCTGGCGGCCATGAAGGGCGGGCTCACGGACCAGGAACGGGAGCTCTTCGGGCTCTTCGACCGGGGCATGCAGCGCTATCTGGCCATGGAATGGGACGAGGCCATCGAGATATTCAAGCAGGCCGAGGAGATAGAGCGCGTTCCCGAGGGCAAGACCACGCCCTCGCGGGCCTATATCCAACGCTGCTACCAGTTCAAGACCGACCCGCCCGTGGCGCCCGGCAAGGAATGGGACGGGGTCTACCGCATGACCAAAAAATAAGGGCCCATGGGGCCGTATATCGCCGACAGGACCAGGACTATGCGCCTCATCCTGCGCGACCTGCCCCCGGAGGCCCAGCGCAACATCGCCCTGGCGGCTGCTGACCGGTGCTTCCTGGAATAGGGCGTCCACCAGATCCGCAATTCCCGCGCCCACGGACCAGAGACGGTCCGTGGGCGCTTTCGTTTCTCTTGGCCCTCCAGGGCCTCGAAATGCTTGGCCTGACACTTTGCCCCATCCAGCCACGCAAAAGGGCGGCAGAGGCCTTTTGCGGCCGTGACGTCCCGAGGTCCGAATCGGCTGCGGCCCCGGTAAGTGGGGAGACGCGGCGCCGGTCCATCCCGGGGACCGCGACACCCAGACCTTCAAGTTCACGTGACCGCACAAAGGCTTGTTTCACGGCCCGGGCGTCGAGGGAAGAGTGTTGTGATTCAGGGTGGTTATTGCCAATACTCTTATTATTAAAGTTAACATAATTTACATTATGAGACTAGGCCAAGGGCGTCGGGGAAGACGGGCAAGGGACCCGGGGGCCGTTCTTCATGTGCGACTTGAGGGAATCTTGGCCGGGTTCTCAGGGATGGATCAAACGACGGGATCAGGTGGTTCGCTCATGAGTTAGCACAGCTGGCAAGACAGCTCAGACAGCGTCATGTTTCCGGGCTCGCCGCCGAAAATGCGAAGACGCATGGGCGCGCTTTTCCCTTTCATGGCCCGCCATTGTGCCCGTCTGACGGCGGACAGAAGCGATTTCGCAGGCCCCGTCTCGCCCGGCGGCCAAAAAAAAAAGGCCCCTGACGGGGCCTGTGCGATGCGAAAGAAGGATTCGTGGGGCAAGGGCGCGTCGCCCTACTTCGCGGCTCCCTGCGTTTTTTTCCAGTCCGCCAGGAACGCGGCCAGGCCCTTGTCCGTGAGCGGGTGCTGGGCCAGTTTGGCCAGCACCTTGAAGGGAATGGTGGCCACATCCGCGCCCAGCAGCGCGGACTGCACGATGTGCATGGGGTGCCGGATGCTGGCCACCAGCACCTGGGTGTCCAGGTTGTAGTTGTTGAAGATGGTCACGATCTGCTCGATGAGCTCCATGCCGTCCTGGCCGATGTCGTCCAGGCGGCCCACAAAGGGGCTGACGTAGGTGGCGCCGGCCTTGGCGGCCATGAGCGCCTGGAGCGGCGAAAAAACCAGCGTCACGTTGGTGTCGATGCCCATGTCGGAGAGCTGCTGAACGGCCTTCAGCCCTTCCATGAGCATGGGGATCTTGACCACCACGTTGGGGCCGAACTGGACGAGATTGCGGGCTTCCTCCACCATCTCCTCGGCCGTGAGCCCCACCACTTCAAGGCTTACGGGGCCGCCCACTTCCTGGCAGATGGACTTGGCCAGAGTCTTCCAGTCCTCCTGTTCCTTGGCGAACAGCGAAGGGTTGGTGGTCACGCCGTCGATGAGGCCCATGCTGGCGGCCTGCCTGATCTCCTCGAGATTGGCCGTGTCGATGAAAAAGCGCATTGCCCGCCTCCCTGGTCAGTCGTCCTGGCCGGCCTCAAGCTGGTTGAGAAACTTGTCGCGGCATTCATAGCTGCAGAAACAATGGACTTTTTCACCCTCGCGCACTCGGATGGAGGTGTCCTTTTCCACGAAGGTCCCGCATACGGGGTCCTTGACCATCTCGCCGGAAGCGATGAGCTTGTCGCGCTCCTTGGCGCTCTGGGCTTCCTTTTTTCGGGCGTCGCCCTTGAAAAGCTTGACCAGGAAGAAGATGGCCACCGCGGCCAAAAGGAGTTTGAAGAGCATGTCGTCTCCATCTGTGTTCTTAAAGTTGTGCTTTAGCTAATGTCTGTAACAATCTGAGAAATCATTCTATTTTTTTTATTCCTGCCAGATCTTATCACCCTCGCGGCGGTAGCTCAGGCCGTCGAGCAGCCCGGCCGGGGTGCCGCCGCCCGGCAGCGGCAGGTCCGGGGCCAGGTCGGCCAGGGGCAGGAGCACGAAGGCCCTCTCCCTCAGGCGCGGATGCGGCAGCGTCAGGCGCTCCCCGTCCAGGACCTCGTCCCCGTAGAGCAGGAGGTCCAGGTCCATGGCCCGGGGGCCGAACCGTTTGGGCGGCGGGACGCCCCGCCCTCCCCTGTCGCGCCCGAGCTCCAACTCCAGGCGCAGGAGCGCCTCCAGAAGGGCCAGGGGCGGGAGAACGTCAACCGCGCATACCACGCGCGCAACCTGATTGGCAAACCAGGGCTGCTCTCGCACGAGTTGCGGTTCGGTGAGATACACGGGGGAGCCCGTGACGGAAAGGATGCCGGAAATCTCGCCCAGGCGCGTCAGCGCCCGGGCGAGATTGGCTTTGGGATCGCCCAGGTTGGAACCCAGGCCCACGTAGGCGTCTACAGCGCGGCGATGCGTGATACCGCCTCCTCGAGACGGGGCGTGGGCACGGTCAGGGAGATGCGGAAATAGCCCTCTCCGGGCGCGCCGAAGCCGTTGCCCGGGGTCAGGACCACGCCGGTCTCCTGGATGACCTTGGTCACGAAGTCCGAGGAGGTGTAGCCCTCGGGCACCGTGGCCCAGATGTAGAAGGAGGCCTCGGGCAGGGGGCACTTGATCCCGGCCTTTCTGAGGGCCGCCACCACGGCGTCGCGGCGTTCCTTGTAGATGGCGCGCAGCTCGGCGGTGTGGGGATCGCCCTTCTCCAGGGCGGCGATGCCCGCCTCCTGCACGGCCTGGAAGATGCCCGAGTCCACGTTGGTCTTGACCTTGCCCAGGCCCGCCACCAGGGAGGCGTTGCCCACGGCCATGCCGATGCGCCAGCCCGTCATGTTGTAGGTCTTGGACAGGGAGTGGAACTCGATGGCCACGTCCTTGGCCCCCGGAATCTGCAGGATGCTCAGGGGTTTCTTGGCGTCGTCGTAGTAGATTTCCGTGTACGCCGCGTCGTGCACGATGATGGTGTCCGTTTCGCGGCATTTGGCCACCAGGCGCTCGAAGAATTCCAGCGTGGCCACCCCGGCCGTGGGGTTGTTGGGGTAGTTCACGTAGATGGATTTGGCCTTGTCCCAGGTCTCGTCGCTGATGGCGTCCAGGTCGGGCAGGTAGGCGTTGTCCTCGGTGAGCGGCACGAACTCCACCTCGCCGCCGCAGAAGCGCGTGGCGATGGGATACACCGGGTAGTTCGGCGAGCAGACCAGGTTCAGGTCCCCGGGGTTGGTGAAGGCCAGCGGGAAATGCGCGATGCCCTCCTTGGAGCCCAGCAGGCTGACCACTTCGGTCTCGGGGTTCAGATCCGTGACGCCGAAGCGGCGGCCGTACCAGTCGGAAACGGCCTTGCGGAAGCTGGGCAGGCCCTCATAGTCCGGATACCGGTGGTTGGCCGGCTTTTTGGCGGACTGGTACAGGGCCTCGATGATGAAGTCCGGGGTCGGCAGGTCGGGATCGCCGATGCCCAGGCTGATGATGTCCACGCCGCGCGCGGCCACCTCGCGCTTCACGACGTCGATCTGCGCGAAAAGATAGGGGGGCAGTTCCGCTATGCGCTGAGCAAACTTGAAGTCGGCCACTTGCTGCATCTCCTTCTGGCATATGGGGTTCGAAATCTCCGGCGAGAACCGCGCCGGGCCTATTTGCATACGTGCGCCCCGGGCGGCTGTCAATCGCCCGCCCCGGGCTCTTGTGCGCCCGGGCGGGGCCGTGTACCGTGGAAAAGAACCTGAAACCGAGCACCTTGCGAGCGTCGCCATGCCCCACGACAGCGCCCCTTCCTCCGCTTCCCCCGCCCCCCTGCCCCCCCAGGCCGACGCCTGGCTCGAACATCTGCTGGTGGTGCGCGGCCTGTCGGAGAACAGCCTGGCCGCCTACGGCGCGGATCTGCGCGAATTCTGCTCCTTTCTGGCGGAGCGCGGCGCGGAGCTTGCGGACGTCACGCCCCAGACCCTGTCCCTGTACCTTTTTCACCTGCGCGGCAGGGACCTGGCCATGCGCAGCCTCACGCGCCATCTCTCGGCCCTGCGCGGCCTGTTCGCGTATCTGGCCGACGAGGGGGAGATACCGTCCGACCCTGCGGAATTCCTGGAGAACCCCAAGCTCTCCAAGAAGCTGCCCAGCGTTTTGACCATCAAGGAGATGGCCGACGTCCTGGCCCAGCCCGACCTGTCCACGGCTCTGGGCTTCCGCGACCGGACCATGCTGGAGCTGCTCTACGCCGCGGGCCTGCGCGTCTCGGAGCTGGTGGGCATGAAGCCCTTCGACTTCGACCCCCAGGTGGGCGTGCTGCGCGTCTTCGGCAAGGGCTCCAAGGAGCGCCTGGCGCCCCTGCACTACGAGGCCCAGGATTTTCTGCAGAATTATTTGCAAAACTGGCGCGGACGCTTTAAGCCCGTTGAGGATGCCGTGTTCCTGAACCGCTCGGGCAAGGGGCTCTCGCGCCAGGCCGTGTGGAAGGCCGTGAAGCGCTACGCCCTGGCCGCGGGCATCCGGGCCGAGATTTCGCCGCACACCTTCCGCCACTCCTTCGCCACGCATCTGCTGGAAGGCGGCGCGGATCTGCGCACCGTGCAGATGCTCCTGGGCCACGCGGACATCTCGGCCACGGAGATATACACCCACGTGCAGTCCCAGCGGCTGGTGCGCATCCACCGCGAATACCATCCCCGCTCGGGCATGAAGTTGGGGAAATAACTTCAAGCTGTACTTTAATAAACTAACTTGGAACCAGTGCAACGCGCTGATATGAATACAAAAGATATCGTCAAAAAACACGCGCCCGTCATCGTCACCACCCACGCCAATGCGGACTTCGACGCCTTGGCCGCCATGGTCGCGGCCAGCCGCCTGTATCCCGACGCGGTGCTCGTGTTCCCCGGCAGCCAGGAGAAGAACCTGCGCAACTTCTTCATCCAGAGCGCCATGTACATGTTCAACTTCCAGAACGTGCGCGACATCGACCTGGCCTCGGTGCGGACCCTGGTGCTGGTGGACACGCGCCAGCGCCAGCGCATCCCCCACGTGCTGCCCGTCCTGGACAATCCGGGCCTCGTGGTCCACGCCTACGACCACCACCCGGACACCGACGACGACGTGCCCCACAGCGAGGGCTTGGTCAACGACTGGGGCTCCTCCGCCACCATCCTGACCCACCAGATGATGGCCAAGGGCGTCGTCCCCAAACCCGACGAGGCCACCATCATCGGCCTGGGCATCTACGAGGACACGGGTTCCTTCACCTTCAACTCCACGAAAACGCAAGATTTCCACGCCGCCGCCTGGCTGCTGGCCCAGGGCATGGACGTGACCATCATCTCGGACCTCATCACCCGGGAGCTGTCCACGGAGCAGATATCCCTGCTGAACACCCTGCTGGAGTCCGCCAAGACCCACGACATCCGGGGGCTGCCCGTGGTGGTCACGGAGATCAGCACGCCGGATTACGTCAGCGATTTCGCTCTCTTGGTCCACAAGCTCATGGACATGGAGAACATCCGCGTGCTCTTCGCCCTGGGCCGCATGCACGACCGCATCCATCTGGTGGCGCGCTCGCGCAGCCCCGAGGTGGACGTGGGCGTGATCTGCGCCTCCTTCGGCGGCGGCGGTCACGCGGCCGCGGCCTCGGCCAGCATCAAGGACCGCACCCTGTCCCAGGTCAAGGACGAACTCTTCGCCCTGCTCAACTCCCACGTCCGGCCCCAGCACGGGGTGCGCGACCTCATGAGCAGCCCGGCCATCGTCATCGAGCGCGAGATGAGCACGGGCGAGGCCGCCTCCATCATGACCCGCTACGGGCTCAAGGCCGCGCCCGTGGTGGACATGGGGACCGGGGAGTTCCAGGGCATCCTGGAGCACCAGATAGCGGACAAGGCCGTGGGCCACGGCCTGGCCGAAGCCCCGGCCATGGACTACATGCTGCGCAGCCAGTCCGTGGTCTCCCCGGACGCGGACCTCTACGAGGTCATGGAGATCGTCCTGGGCCAGGGCCAGCGCCTGGTGCCCGTGGTGGAGGAAGGCTCCATCCTGGGCGTGGTCACGCGCACGGACCTCATCAACCTGCTGGTGGACGAGCCCGCGCGCATTCCCGAGACGCTCCTGCCCGAGCGCTCGCGCGAGCGCAACATCACCATCATGATGCGCGAGCGCCTGCCCTCGGAGCTGTTCGGCATCCTCAAACGCGCCGGGGAGCTGGCCGACCGGCAGGGCATCCACGTCTACGCGGTGGGCGGATTCGTGCGCGACATCCTCCTGGACTCGCCCAACACGGACCTGGACCTGGTGGTGGAGGGCGACGGCATCGCCTTCGCCCGAGTCCTGGCCGGGGCCATGGACGGCCGTGTGCGCGCGCATCCCAAGTTCCAGACCGCCGTGGTGGTCCTCGCGGACGGCCAGCACATCGACGTGGCCACCGCGCGCCTGGAGTACTACGAATACCCCGCCGCCCTGCCCACGGTGGAGCTGTCGTCCATCAAGATGGACCTCTTCCGCCGCGACTTCACCATCAACGCCCTGGCCGTGCAGCTCAACAAGGGCCAGTTCGGCAGGCTGGTGGACTTTTTCGGGGCCCAGCGGGACATCAAGAACCGCCTCGTGCGCGTGCTGCACTCCCTGTCCTTCGTGGAGGACCCCACGCGCATCCTGCGGGCCATCCGCTTCGCCCAGCGCTATTCCTTCAAGATCGGCGGCCAGACCGAGCGGCTGATCAAGAACGCCCAGGACCTGGGCATGCTGGACAAGCTCTCGGGCAACCGCCTGTTCCACGAGATCTGCCTGATTTTCGAGGAGAAAAGGGCCCTGGACTGCCTGCGCCAGATGCGCGACATGCGGCTCCTCACGGACATCCACCCCCTCCTGACCCTGTCCCCGGCCCAGGAGGAGCTCCTGGAGGAACTGGACAGGGTCCTGGAGTGGCACGGCCTGCTCTTCACCAACGAGGCCCCGGTGCGCTGGCTGCCCTATTTCCTGGCCCTGTGCAACGGCGCCAAGGAGCCCGAGGCCCTGGGCCTCACCGAGCGCTTCAACCTCACCCAGCGCCAGGTGCGCAGCTTCCTGGAGCTTAGGCGCAACCTGAACACCACCATCTACGGCTACAAGATGTGGCGGCACCACAAGGGTCCCATGTCCGAGCTGTGCGTGCTCCTGAGCGCCCTGCCCCTGGAGGGGCT
Organism: Desulfocurvus sp. DL1XJH-121; assembly: GCF_054819825.1. Lineage (NCBI taxonomy): Bacteria > Pseudomonadati > Thermodesulfobacteriota > Desulfovibrionia > Desulfovibrionales > Desulfovibrionaceae > Desulfocurvus > Desulfocurvus sp. DL1XJH-121. The sequence continues at coordinate 134,463 of NZ_JBTVWW010000007.1, read as the reverse complement.
GCTGTTCTTCATGGCCAAGTTCAAGCAGGACGAGACCCGCCGCCACCTCTCCCGCTACCTGACCCAGCTGCGCGGGGCGCGCCTGGAGGTCACGGGCAACGACCTGAAGGCCATGGGCCTGCCGCTGGGCCCGGCCTACGGGACCATCCTCGCGCGCCTGCGCGCGGCCATGATCGACGGCGAGGCCACCTGCCGCGAGGCCCAGCTGGAGATGGCCGAGCGCCTGGTGAACGACCCGCATTTCGCCAACGTGGTAGAGGTCCGCAGACGGCCCACCAGGAAAAAGGGCAAACGCGGTTCAGAAGGCTAAGCGCCCGTCCCGGCGGCCAAAACTCCCTTGCCCTCCGGGCCGTGCGCGTGTAGATTTTTTCCACCGTGCGCAGCGGGCCCCAGGGGCTTTCCGCGCGTTTCGCGGTGTCGGAGGAAGGGGTGACGTCCATGGCGGAAATCCGCATTTCCGTAATAGGTTCAGGCCGTTGCGGCCAGGAAACCCAGGCCCTGGCCAGGGAGTTGGGCGCGGGCATCGCCGCGCGCGGCTGGACCCTGGTCTGTGGCGGCAAGGAAGGTGTGATGCGCGCCGCCGCCCAGGGCGCCGTGGAAAACGGCGGCAAAACCGTGGGCATCCTGCCCGGGCTTGACCCCAGGGACGCCAACCCGTACATCCAGACAGCCGTGGCCACGGGTCTTGGCCAGATGCGCAACATGCTGGTCATCGCCAACGGCGACGTGGCCGTGGCCGTGGAGGGCGGCGCGGGCACCCTTTCGGAGATCGGCCACGCCCTGAAGCACGGGCGCAAGGTCGTGGCCCTGGGCGCGTGGAAGGACCTGCCGGGCGTGATCCCGGCCGACGGCCCCGGCGAGGCCCTGGACCTGGCGGCCCGAATCCTGGCTGAACAGCCCCCCCGGGGCGGACACGAGGAGAGATGATGGAAGTCCTATGGGCACCCTGGCGGCTGGATTACATCCTGGGGCCGAAGCCCGACTCCTGCCCCTTCTGCCTGCCCGGCCGCACAGACGAGGACGAGGCCCGGCGCGTGCTGTACCGGGGCGACAAGGCCTTCGTCATCATGAACATCTTTCCCTATAACAACGGGCACCTCATGGTCTGCCCGTATCGCCACGTCATGAACCTCGTGGACCTCGACACCGCTGAGACCCACGAGATGATGGATCTCATGCAGGCCTGCACGCGCATTCTGCAGAGCCGCTTCAACCCCCAGGGGGTCAACGTGGGCCTGAACATCGGCGAGGCCGCCGGGGCGGGCATCCGCGAGCACCTGCATTTCCACCTGGTGCCCCGCTGGGTGGGGGATTCCTCGTTCATGGCCGTCATGAACGAGACCCGCGTGGTGCCCGAGCACATCGAGTCCACCTACCAGGCCCTGAAACCCTTTTTCGCGAATCTTGGAAAGTAAGCGACCCTTCAAGGAGACGACCGTATGCGTTATGTGAAGATGCTGTTCCTGCTGGCCTTGTTCTTCCTGACCGTCGTCCTGCTGGCCCAGAACATGGAGGCCCTGTCCGCTCCCTTGACCGTTTCCCTGGCCCTGTTCGGGACTCCGGTCTTCGACTTTTCCCAGCCCGTGTATCTCTATCTGCTGACCCTGGCCGTGGCCGGGGCGGCACTGTGCACCCTGTATTTCCTGTGTGAGAAGGTGCGCCTGTCGCGCGAGCTGTCCAAGGCCCGCAAGAAGATCGGCGACCTGGAGCAGGAGGTCAACTCCCTGCGCAACCTGCCCCTGGAGCCCGCTGGATTCGGCGCCGAGGCGCAGGCCGGGGAATAGCCCCCCGCCGGAGGGCGCATGAGCCTGATGAAGACATTGTTTTCCCGGCGGCAGGCCAAGAGCCGGCCCCGGGACCTTGATCCGCGCGAAAGCCTGCCTCCCGTGTCCCAGGACACGCAGGCGGCCATCGCCGAGCTCTCCAAGGTGGTGCGGAACAATCCCGACGCCGTGGAGATTTACCTTGCCCTGGGCAACCTCTACCGCAGCCGGGGCGAGATCGAGCGCGCCGTCCAGATCCGCCAGAACCTCATCGTGCGCCCGGGCCTGAACCCGGACGTTGCCGCGCGCACCTGGTACGAACTGGGCAAGGACTTCAAGCGCGGCGGGTTTCTGGACCGCGCCCTGCACGCCTTCGAGGAATCCCGCAAGCTCGGGGGCGGGACCTCGGGCATCCTGCGCGAGTTGGCCCTGCTCTGGGCCGACAGCGGCGAATGGGAACAGGCCGCCCGGGCCTACGGCCAGTTGGGCAACCGCATCGCCCAGGCGCACTACATGGTGCGCCTGGCCAGGGACCTGGACCAGGGCGACGCCGGCACGGGCTTCAAATGGATCAAGAAGGCCCTCAAGGCCTACCCAGGCGCCCTGGAGGCCTGGCTGGAGCTCATGACCCTGGACATGGCGGCCGACGCCTGGGGCGACCTGGCGCGGCATCTGGGCAAGGCCTTGGACGCCGTGGAGCCGGACCTCAGGTTCGTGCTCCTGGAGGGCCTGCTCGACGCCTGCAAGCGCCGGGACGCGGGCGCCCATTGCGTCCTGACCACGGACAAGCCCTTCCAGGTGCAGCCTCCGCGCGAGCTGTGCGACGCGGTGCTGCCCGTTCTCTCGGACCGCGAGCCCGACCTGCTGCTGCTCTACTACTCCGCCTGGATGCTCTGCTCCCACGACCCCGTGGAGGCCCGCCGCCTGCTGGAAAAGACCCTGGTGCTGCAGCCCGAGTTCTGGCCCGCGCGCCTGGAGCTCCTGGCCCTGGACCGCATCGGCCAGACCCTGACCAAGCCCTTCAACACGCAGCTGGAGTTCTTCGTGCTCCGGGCCCGCGAGGTGAAGCGTTTCGTGTGCCGCCGCTGCGGCATGAAGCGCGAGCAGGTCTTCTTCCAATGCCCCCGCTGCCGCAGCTGGCATTCCATTAAGTATCGAGTCACCTTCAACGAATAGCGATTTCGTGAACACCCAGAAGACCACGCCCATGTTCGAGCAGTACCTCTCCATCAAGGAGGAGTACCCGGATTGCCTGTTGTTCTACCGCATGGGCGATTTCTTCGAGCTGTTCTTCGAGGACGCGGAGGTGGCGGCGCGCGAGCTGTCCATCGCGCTGACCTCGCGCAACAAGCAGTCCGAGAACCCCGTGCCCATGTGCGGGGTGCCCCACCACTCCTACGAGCGCTACGCCGCCACCCTGCTGGACAAGGGCTTCCGCATCGCGGTCTGCGACCAGGTGGAGAACCCCAAGGAGGCCAAGGGCCTAGTCAAGCGCGAGGTCGTGCGCGTGCTCACCCCGGGCACCGTGGTGGAGGACGCCAACCTCGGCTCCTCGGCCAGCAACTACCTGGCCGCGCTGACCTTCGACCACGACAAGGGCGCGGGCGGCCTGGCCTGGGCCGATGTCTCCACGGGCGAATGGTCCGGGCTGTTCAGCCCGCGCGAGGACCAGCTCTGGCAATGGCTGGCCAAGCTCGGGCCGCGCGAGCTGCTCCTGTCCCAGGAATACGAGATTCCCAGGGAATTCGCCTCATTCGAGGCCCTGTCCCACCGCCTGCCCCGGCGTTCGCATTTCGACCTCGCCTCGGCCGAGCGCAACCTGCTGGAGGCCCAGGGCGTGGCCGATCTCGCGGCCCTGGATCTGGACGACAAGCCCCAGCTGGCCCAGGCCTGCGGCGCGGTGCTGGCCTACCTGCGCCAGACCCAGCGCGCCCAGGACGTGCCCCTGGCCCCGTTCCGCCCGGCCAACCTGGCCAAGCGCCTGCTCCTGGACGAGGTCAGCGAGCGCAACCTGGAGATCTTCCGCCGCCTGGACGGCGGACGCGGCCGCGGCACACTCTGGGCGGTCATGGACCGCACCAAGACGCCCATGGGCGCGCGCCTGTTGGCCGAGCGCCTGCGCGCGCCCTTCAAGGACCTGGCGCCCATCGCCAAGACCCTGGACGCCGTGGAGTACTTCTTCGGCCGCGACGACGAGCGCGAGGCCCTGCGCGCGCTCCTGGACCGGGTCTACGACGTGGAGCGGCTGGCCACGCGCATCTTCCTGAACCGCGCCACGCCCAAGGACTTCCTGGCCCTGCGCGAGAGCCTGGCCGCCCTGCCCGACGTGCGCGCCCTGCTGGACGCGGCGGGCGACGCCCTGCCCGAGTCCCCCTTGGAGCTGCTGGCGGGCTGGGACGGGCTCGCGGACTATGCGGACCTGCTCACGCGCGCCCTGGCCGACAGCCCGCCGCCCGTGATCACCGAGGGCGGCCTGTTCCGACGCGGGTTCCACCCGGATCTGGACGAGCTTATGGACCTCACCGAGGACGGCGAGGCGCGGGTGCGCGACCTCATCGACCGCGAGCGCGAGGCCTCGGGCCTGGACAAGCTCAAACTCGGCTACAACAAGGTCTTCGGCTACTATTTCGAGCTGCCCAAGGGCCAGGCCACCAAGGCCCCCTACTACTTCGAGCGCAAGCAGACCCTGGTCAACGCCGAGCGCTACGTGACTCCGGACCTGAAGGCCCTGGAGGACAAGCTCCTCTCGGCGTCTGATAAGCGCAAGGACCTGGAATACAAGCTCTTCGGCGAGCTGCGCGAGAACGTGGCCGCCGCCCGCCACCGCTTCATGGACATGGCCGCGCGCCTGGCCGCCCTGGACTACTGGCAGGGCCTGGCCGAGGCCGCGCGCCAGGGCCGCTGGGTGCGCCCCGAGGTGCACGCCGGGCTGGACATGGAGGTGCGCGCGGGCCGCCATCCCGTGGTGGAGGCCGTGCAGGGCTCGGGCAATTACATCCCCAACGACCTGATCCTCACCGAAGACAAGCGCGTGCAGATCATCACCGGCCCGAACATGGCCGGAAAGTCCACGGTCATCCGCCAGGCCGCCATCCTGGCCATCATGGCCCAGGTGGGCGGGTTCGTGCCCGCGGCCAGCGCGCGCCTGGGGCTGGCGGACCGCATCTTCTCGCGCGTGGGCGCGTCGGACAACCTGGCCCAGGGGCAGTCCACCTTCATGGTGGAGATGATGGAGACCGCGCGCATCCTGCGCCAGGCGGGCAAGCGCAGCCTAGTCATCCTGGACGAGATCGGGCGCGGCACGTCCACCTTCGACGGCCTGGCCCTGGCCTGGGCCGTGGTGGAGGACCTCTCCCGGCGCGGGGACGGCGGCGTGCGCACGCTCTTCGCCACCCACTACCACGAGCTGACCGCCCTGGAGAACGAACTTCCGGGCGTGGCCAACTTCAACATCGCGGTGCGCGAATACAAGGGCGACATCGTCTTCCTGCGGCGCATGGTGCCCGGCCCGTCCGACCGCAGCTACGGCATCGAAGTGGCCAAGCTGGCGGGCGTCCCGCGCCCCGTGGTCACGCGCGCCAAGGAAATTCTCGCGGACCTGGAGCGCCGCGCAGGGGGCACCCGCTCCCTCATGGCCCTGCGCGCCCCGGCTGAGCAGAGCGTGCTCCCGGGCCTGGCCCCGGAGGCCCCCGCGCCCGCGCCTGCCCCGGCGATCCCGCCGGAAGTGCTGGCCTTCATGCACGAGCTTCAGGCCCTGGAGGTTGACCGCCTGACCCCCATTGAGGCATTGAACTTCTTGCACACGTGGAAATCCCTGAACCTCGGAAAGGACTGAAACCCATGACCGGTTCCATTTCTCCGCGTCCGGCCCCGCGCCGCACGCCGCGCTTTGCGCCGCGCAAGATGCTCCTTCTCGCCCTCGCCCTGGCCGTGCTCTGCGCCCTGGCCACGGGCTGCGGCAAGAAGGCCTGGCCCACGCCCGACGACAAGGAGCATTCCTTCGCCTTCACCGACGTGGTGGGGGTGAACAGAAACGGCTGCCTGGTGGTTACGGCCACGGTCTCGGGCGCCTGGGAGGATCTGGACGCCGTGTACCTGGAATACGGGGACAACGACTGCCCCGACTGCCCCTTCGTGCCCCGGGGCAGCGAGGAATTTTCGCGCTCGGACGCGGGCTTCAGCCTGGACCACGGGGCCCTGCGCATCTCGCGCTGCGGCCTGAATCCCGGCGGGGCCTACCGCTTCCGCATCATCGGGTCCAACGTGATGCGCGCCGTGGCCGACGTGGCCTCGCCCGTGACCGCCGCCCGCTGACGCCTCGCCGCGCGCCGCTTTTTTTGTTTGGCTGGCGGGCAGCCCCCGCCGCCCCATGAACGCTTGTCCGGTCCGCCCCCCGCGCCGTGCGCGGCACCAGGCGGCCGGCCTCTCAACGGAGCCGAAGAATCATGCATCATTTCCAGTACAAGGATGGCGTGCTGCACGCCGAGGACGTGAGCGTCGCCGAGCTGGCCGCCACCCACGGCACCCCGCTCTACGTCTACTCCGCCGCCACCCTGCGCCGCCATTTCGAGGCCTTTGACTCGGCCTTCAGCGAGTTGGACCGCCTGACCTGCTTCAGCGTCAAGGCCAACTCCAACCTCTCGGTGCTGCGCCTGTTGGCCGAGATGGGCGCGGGCATGGACATCGTGTCCGGCGGCGAGCTGCACAGGGCGCTCAAGGCGGGCGTCCCCGCCGAGCGCATCGTCTACTCCGGCGTGGGCAAGCGCCGCGAGGAGATCGACTTCGCCCTGGGCGCGGGCATCCTGATGTTCAACGTGGAGAGCCAGGGCGAGCTGGAGCGCATCTCCCGCGCCGCCCAGGCCAAGGGAGTCACCGCGCGCATCAGCCTGCGCATCAACCCCGACGTGGACCCCAAGACGCATCCCTACATCTCCACGGGCATGAAAAAGAACAAGTTCGGCCTGGACATGGACTCGTCCCTGGCCGCGTACAAGAGCGCCCGGGACCTGCCGGGCATCGAGCCCGTGGGCATCGACTGCCACATCGGCTCGCAGCTGACCACCCTGGACCCGTTCCTGGAGGCCCTGGACAAGGTCCTGGCCTTCCGCGAGAAGCTCGGGGAGATCGGCATCGATATCCAGTATCTGGACCTGGGCGGTGGCCTGGGCATCACCTACGACGAGGAGGAGCCGCCCCACCCCGCCGAGTTCGGCGCGGCCCTCACCGAACGCCTGCGCGGCCTGCCCCTGAAGCTCATCCTGGAGCCCGGGCGCGTCATCGCGGGCAACGCGGGCCTGTTGGTGACCGAGGTGGTCTACACCAAGACCACGCCGTCCAAGCATTTCGTCATCGTGGACGCGGCCATGAACGACCTCATCCGCCCGTCCCTGTATGGCTCCTTCCACCGCATCGTTGAGGTCGAGGAATCCGGCCGCCCCGCGCGCGAGACAGATGTTGTCGGCCCCATCTGCGAGTCCGGCGACTTCCTGGCGCGGGACCGCGAACTGCCCGACATGCGGCCCGGCGAATACCTGGGCGTGCTCTCCGCCGGGGCCTACGGCTTCACCATGAGCAGCAACTACAATTCCCGCCCCCGCGCCGCCGAGATCCTGGTGGACGGCGACAAGGCCACCGTGGCCCGCCGCCGCGAGACCTACGAGGACCTGACCGCGCTGGAAAAGTAGGATTCGCCTCCGGGGGCTCAAGGGGCAAAGCCCCTAGCGCTGCTGTCCCCATCCCTAAGGCCGTGTGTTCACTTCGTTCCACACCGCCCAAGGGCTGGAGGCTGAGAATCCCTCTATGGGGGATGTTAGAAACGAACAGCCCCGGCCTGGGTTCAGGCCGGGGCTTCTGATATTCGTTTGGCCGCGTGGCCTGCCACGCGGCCAAACGTTTTTTTGGGGAACCTAGAGGCCCTTTTTGTTGCGGCCTTGAGCGTCCGCAGCCTTGATGGCGGCGAGGACCTGGCCGGGGGTAACGTCGCCCTGAATGTTGTGGATGGTCTCGCCCTCGGCGCAGGCGGCTTCGGCCACGCGCATGAGCTGTTCGTCCGTGGGGTTTTTCAGGCCGATATCCTCCAGGCATACGGGCAGGCCCACCCGCAGGCAGAAATCCAGCGCCTGGTCCATGAGCTCCTGGGGGCGCTTTGTAAGCGCCAGGAGCGACAGGGTGCCGATGGCCACCTTCTCGCCGTGCCAGAACGTGTGCGTCTCGGGCAGGACCGTGAGGCCGTTGTGGATGGCGTGAGCGCCGGACAGGCCGCCGCTCTCGAAGCCCAGGCCCGAGAGGAGCGTATTGGCCTCGATGACCCGCTCCAGGGCCGGGGTGATTTCCTTCCTCTGCATGGCGGCCACGGCCTCGACCCCGTCGTTCATGAGCGTGTCGAAGCACAGCCGCGCAAGGCCCAGAGCGGTCATGCCCCCCGGGCGGCCCGTCATGTTGGCCGCCCCGCTCTCCCGGCAGTCCTCGGCCTCGAACCACGTGGACAGGGCGTCGCCCATGCCGGACACCAGAAACCGCGCCGGAGCGCCCAGGATGATCTCGCTGTCCACCAGCACCACGTCGGGGTTGCGGGGCAGCACCAGATAGCGCTTGAAGGCCCCCTCCCGGGTATAGATCACGGACAGGGCGCTGCACGGCGCGTCCGTGGAGGCCAGGGTGGGCGCGATGAGCACGGGCACGCCCCGCCCATGGGCCACGGCCTTGGCCGTGTCCAGGGCCTTGCCGCCGCCCATGCCGATGACGGCCCCGACGGCTGCGTCTTCCGCGAGCTTCGACAGGCGTCCTATTTCCTCGTCGCTGCATTCGCCCTTGAACTTCTCGGTGACGAAGGCCACCTCCCCGGCCACGGGCAGACGCGCCTCCAGCAGGGAGACGACCGCCGGGTCCTCCACCACCAGGGCCTTGTCCGCCAGGCGTCCGGTCTCCTCGCCAAGCAGGGAAAGGGCCCCTGCGCCCTGCACATAGCGCCCAGGGAAAATCGATGTCGATATCATGCCATACCTCGTTGGTTACAGGTCGTTTATGATCCGTGATAGAGGTTGCCGCCTGGCTACGCAAGGGAAACACCACTTTTCGTTTCAGACCGGCGAGTGGCATGGATTGCGGAAACGGACGCCTTGAAGCTCTCGTGGCCCGTGTCCGCCCTTTCCCGGGAGCGGGCCGTCCTTTCGGGCCAGGCACAGGACGCGGTCCAGTACCGCTTTTTCGCCGAGGCGGGCGAAGTAGTAGGTACATAATACCCTTTCCTCCGTGAAAACGGTATGGGTTGGCAAAAAGGAGTATTGCTATGACCAAGAAGATTCTCATCATCTGCGGCGATTTTGTCGAGGATTACGAGGTGATGGTGCCCTTCCAGGCGCTCCAGGCCATGGGCTTCGCGGTGGACGCCGTGTGCCCCGGCAAGAAGGCCGGCGACGTCGTGGCCACAGCCATCCACGATTTCGAGGGCCATCAGACCTACTCGGAAAAGCCCGGCCACAATTTCGCCCTCACCGCGGCCTTCGACCAGATCAAGCCCGAGGACTACGCCTGCCTGGTCATCCCCGGCGGCCGCGCCCCCGAATACCTGCGCCTGGACGACAAGGTCCTGGCCCTGGTGCGCCATTTCATGGATGCGGGCAAGGTCATCGGCGCCATCTGCCACGGGCCCCAGCTGCTTGCGGCGGCGGGCTGCCTTGACGGTAAGAAGGTCTCGGCCTACCCTGCTTGTGCTCCGGAAGTCGCTCTCGCGGGTGGCGAATACGCCGCCCTGCAGATGGACGAGGCGATTGTGGACGGCAACCTGGTGACCGCCCCGGCCTGGCCCGCCCACCCCGCCTGGATCCGCAAGATCGCGGAACTCCTGGGGTAGCTGTGAACCGCAGGGGCGGCATAGGGGGATGCTCCATGTGCGACATCTATTCGTCCACGCCTCCGGCGCGCTACGAATCCATCACGCGCTCGGTGCGCCTGCACGGCGGAGTGACCAGCGTCCGGCTGGAGCGCGCCTTCTGGATCATCCTCGAAGAAGTCGCGGCCTCCCAGGGGCTGACCCTGCCCAGGTTCCTGGAAAACCTCCACGACGAGGCCCGGGCCCGCCACGGCGAGATCAACAACTTCGCCTCCCTGCTGCGCGTGGTCTGCACCACCTACCTCAGCGACGTCTCGCCGGGGCTGCGGCAAGTCGGTTGAACAAGAAGGCCTCCGGCGGCTCAAGGGGGTAACCCCCTAGCGCTGCTGTCCCCATCCCTAAGGCCGTGTGTTCACTTCGTTCCACACCGCCCAAGGGCTGGAGGCTGGGAATCCCTGTATGGAGTGACAAGAAACAAACAGCTCCGGCCTGGGTTCAGGCCGGAGCTGTTTGGCTTATTGAATCAAACTAAAAATTGGTGCATCTTGTTAGAAACAAAAATATAGCAAATTTTATATAAGCAGGAGGATTAACTATGGATTATGCACAAGAATCAAAAATGATTCTGGAGAGAATCTACGCTGCGGGAAAAGATATAGAGTTGCCCGTTCCGTCGGGAAAAGGTGTTGTTTCAATTACGCTTTATCCAAGCCATGGAAGATACAATTTTGACGGGCTACACTATCCAACTGTTGATGCTCTTTATGATGAACTCGTAGAGTCATATAGGCCTCGTCAAAATGAAAACGGCGTAGAGTATGATTTGTATCTAGACCTACAGCATTTTGATCCAGGAGTATTGTAGGTCTTGAAATACTATTAATTTTTCTCCCCAACAACCAGCAGCCGCGTGCTCACGGCCAGCATTTCCGGGGTTTCGGCGTGGTCGTGGAATAGGGATTGGGCGATGGTGAAGGCTTCGGGGTCCTGGTAGAGGGCCCGGAGTTGGTTCTGGTCCGGGGGGAAGGACAGGAAGGGGCAGGTGGCGGCCAGGGTGGTGACCGTGAGGCCGTTGGATTCGTAGAGGGAGCGGATTTCGTCCGGGGTGAAGGCGCGCAGGGGGAAGCCTGCCTTGAAGCTCGCGCGGCCCGTGTCGGCCATTTCTTTGGAACGGGGCCAGTCGCCCTTTTGGGCCAGGTCCAGGGCGCGGCGGAAGCGGTTGGCCACGTCGCAGGCCACAAAGCCGCCCGGCCTGGTCACGCGGCGCATTTCGTTGAGCGCCCTGCCCGCGTCGCCGCACAGGCCCAAGGGTTCGCCCAGGGCCAGCACCAGATCGAAATGCGCGTCGGGCAGCTCGCCCATGTCGCAGATGTCCATGACCAGGCAGGCGTCCACGCTGTCGGCCACGCCGCGCTCGCGCACCTGTTCCCGGGCCACGCGCACCATCTCGGGCGAGAAATCCGTGAGGGTGGTCCTGTGCCCGGCCTCGGCCAGGCGGAAGACCCAGCGCCCCGTGCCGCACCCCGCCTCCAGGACCCGCGCCCCGCTCGCAGGCAGCAGCGGCTCGATGAACCGCCAGCAGGCCTCCTCGTAGAGGGCGTTCATGGGCGAGAAGCCCTTGCCGCGCATCTGCTCCACGCGGTCCAGGGCCTTGGAATCCCAGAAATTACGCAGCGCGCGCCGCGCTTCGTCGCTCATGATCCGTCCCCCAGGCCTCCAGCCCCCGGGCGGCGTGAAGCGCGTCCAGGGGCCGGGGCGGCGCAGGAGGCGCCGGAGTTTATCCTACAAGAAGGTCTCCGGTTCCCTGCGCTCCGAACAATTGTCGAACAGTTTCTTGTTGATCGCCGCGATGGCGGGCGCGTCCATGACGCGCGCCCCCGTGGGGCAGGCCCGCACGCAGGCCATGCACATGATGCAGGCCGCCGCGTCCGTCTTGGGCTCCTCGTCCACGGTGATGGCCCCGGTGGGACAGACCTCGGCGCAGCCGCCGCACAGCTCGCAGAGCTCCATGTCCACGCTCGGGCAGATGGGCGGATCGAACTGCCCGGTACCCTCGCGATAGGGCTTCTTGCCGGGAACCTTCAATTTCTTGATGGATTTGGCGGAGTGCAGCTCCTCCAGCTTGACCAGGACGTCGCCGCCCAGGCGCATGGCCGCGCCCAGGTCCGGGGAGTCGGGCCGCCCGGCGGCCACGGGCATGGCGTCGCTGCTGAAGGAATGTTCGGCGATGAACGCGCCGGCGGCCACGGGCTTGAACCCGGCCTCCGTGGCCAGCTCCCGGAGCTCCAGAAGCGCGTCGTCGTAGTGGCGGTTGCCGTAGCTCACCACCAGCACCGCCGGAATCCCGCCCCCCTTGATCTTCTGCAGCCGCTCCACGGCCGTGGCGGGCACGCGCCCCGAATACACGGGCACGCCGATGACCACCAGGGTCTCTTCCTGATCGCTGAAGTCCGGCTCCGGCGCGTCAGGGAGAGTCAGGTCCCATTCCTCGGACAGCCCCACGCCAGCCCCCGCGGCCACGGCTGTCACCACGCGGCGGGTGCCGCCGGTGGGAGAAAAGAATACGCCCTGAACTTTGCGTATCTGCATAATATCATAGCTCCTTTTGTTCTTGTCTGGCTCGGTTTCCGAATCCGGCTCAGGCCTGTCGGCGTCTTTGTGTGTCCAATGCCAAAGTTGGCTGCCGCCAACCACTATCCTACCTGGGCATAGCCCTTCCAACCGCAGGGGGTATCTCCTTCCCCTGCGCCGGGTTGTGGGCTATCCCGGGGGAATGATTATTTCCGCCTCCCGGCGAACGGACATCCCCGCCTTCTACGCCCGCTGGTTCATGAACCGGCTGCGCCAGGGCTGGTGCGCGGTGCCCTCGCCCTATGCCCACGCGCGCGTGGCGCGGGTCTCCCTGCGGCCCCAGGACGTGGACGCCCTGGTTTTCTGGACGCGCAACCCGCTGCCCATGCTTCCTTTTCTCGACGAATTGAAGCAGGACTTCAAGTTTTATTTCCAGGTCACGCTCCTGGACGAGCCCCGGGCCCTGGCTCCGCGCTGCCCGGACGCCGCCAGCGGCCTGGAGGCCATCCTGCGCCTGTCCCGGGCCGTGGGGCCCGAGCGCGTGGTCTGGCGCTACGATCCCATCTGCCTGTGCCGGGCCACGGACGCGGCGCATCACCTCGCGGCTTTCGACGGCCTGTCCCGCAGGCTCGCGGGACGCGTGCGTCACTGCGTCATCAGCTTCTTTGCGCCCTACGTCAAGGCCGTTCGTCGCATTGTCGGCCTGGGGGTACCCGAATTGTTGCCGGAACCCTTGCCCTGCGCGGCGATGTCGTCCCTGGCGGGCCGGTTGGCGGAGCTGGCCAGCGCCCGGGGAATGGCCCTCGAATGGTGCTGCCCGCCTCGGGGCGCGGCCCTGCCTCCGGGCGTGTCCCGCGGGGCCTGCATCGATCCGGAAATCCTGGCGGACCTTGGCGCGCCCGCGCCTTCCGGCACGGATCGGGGCCAGCGCCCGGGCTGCGGCTGCGCGCCCTCCCGAGACGTCGGCATGTACGATTCCTGCGTACACGGCTGCGCCTATTGCTACGCCACGTCCTCCCCGGGGCGTGCCAGGGCCAATTTCGCGGCCCACGATCCCCTTTCCCCGTCCCTGGTGGGCCGCCATCTGCCGGACCAGGGCTCCCTCTTCGACCTCTAGCCCCCGGCCCGCTCCTTTCGGAAACGGGGCAAGGGGCGAAAAAACCAGGTAATATGATTTTAGGCCCGTCATTAGCGGCTATTTTCGCGAAACCCCATTGACACGATGATCCCGGGCGCGCATACTGAAGGCAATTTCGTGACCCGGTTTTAGCCATCGGGCCGCCCTTCCCGTCCCGGCACGGGGCGCGGAATCCGGTCCGTAACCGTAACGGGGGATACCCACATGGCCAAGGCGACCGCAACGGGCAGGAAAAGAACAGGAAAGGCAGCAAGGCCCGCGCCCCTTCCCACGTACCTGGGGTTGGTGGAGGAAGTCCGGCAACGCCAGATCATGGAGGGGAACTTCGACTGCTTCGGCAGGGCGCAATCGGGCTTCTGCGACCAGGCGAATTGCTTCTATCGTCAGGAATGCCTGGATATTTCAAAGAAAATGGACGCCTGACGAAAGGTTTCACGCACGCACGGCATCCCGGAAAGCGGCCCCGCCCCCCGCGGGCCGCGAACACGGCGGGCCCGGCTCCCCCTTGCTGAGCCGGGCCCGCTCTTCGTTCCCTCCCGGCGCGGATCAGGCCTTTCCCCGCCCGCGCACCAGCATCTTGACCCCCTCCATGGAAACGAACACCAGGGCCGCGCACGCGGCGATGAACCCCGCGTCCCCGGCCGAGGGCAGGGCCACGCCGAAGGCCCTGCGCACGGGCTCGAAGCAGACCAGCACGCCCAGGAGCGCGGCCTCCCAGACCACAGAGGCCACGAGCCAGAAATGAGGCGGCGCCCGGAATACGCTGTAGCGCATGGAGCGGAAATTCAGGGCGATGACCAGCTCCACCACGAAGAACAGGAAGAACAGCTCGCTACGGGCGTGCTCGATGTCTTTGAAATCGTGGAAGAAGACCCACAGGAACAGGGGGATCTCGATGAGCACGGCCATGAGCGTGAAGGCCTTCACGTCCCAGGTGAACACGCTCTCCCCTGGGGCGCGCGGCGGGCGGCTCATGAGGTCCGGGTCCGGCGGGGCCACGCCCAGGGCCAGGGCGGGCAGCCCGTCCGTGGCCAGGTTGATGTACAGGATGGCCGCGGGCAGCAGCGGCAGGTATTCCGGCCCCATGACCAGCACGGCCCCGCCGATGACGGCCACCTCCGTGATGTTGCAGCGCAGGAGGAACGTAAGGTATTTCTTTATGTTGTCGTATATCCAGCGCCCCAGTTCCACGGCCTGCACGATGGAGGCGAAGTTGTCGTCCGTGAGCACCATGTCCGCAGCCTCGCGCGCCACCTCCGTGCCGGACACGCCCATGGCCACGCCGATGTCCGCGTGCTTCAGGGCCGGGGCGTCGTTGACCCCGTCCCCGGTCATGGCCACCACCTCGCCCCGGGCCTTGAAGGCGCGCACGATCTTGAGCTTGTCCATGGGCGAGACCCGGGCGTACACGCTGATGCGCTCTACCTGTGCCTGGAGCTCCTCATCGGACATCGTGGCCAGTTCCTCACCCGTGACGAGCAGGTCGCCCTCGCGGTAGATGCCGATCTCCCGGGCCACGGCCTGGGCCGTGAGGCGGTGGTCCCCGGTGATCATCACCGGCCGGATGCCCACCTCCCGGCACACGGCCACTGCCCGCACCGCCTCCTCCCGGGGCGGGTCCATCATCCCGGCCAGGCCCAGGAAGACCATCCCTTGCTCCACGGTTTCGCGTTCGGGCACCCCCCCGGCCCCGCAGGGCTTCCAGGCCAGGCCCAGCACGCGGCGGGCGTTGGCCGCCATGGTCCGCCAGGCCTCGCGCACGGCCTCGCGGTCCGCCTCGGTCATGGGCCGCTCGCCCTGCCCCTCGGCCACGCGGTCGCAGCGCTCCAGCACGCGCTCGGGTGCGCCCTTCATGTACGCGTCCAGCGCGCCGGCCGGCCCCTGGCAGACCACGGACATGCGCTTGCGCTCCGAGGAAAAGGGAATTTCCATCACGCGCGGGCGCTCCCGGCGCAGGGCGTCCTTGTCCAGCCCGGCCTTCATGGCCGCCACCAGCAGTGCGCCCTCGGTGGGCCCGCCGGACACGCTCCAGCCCCGCTCGTCCCGGCGCAGGTCCGCGTCGCTGCACAGCACGCAGGCCGTGAGCAGCCTCCTGGCGGCCCGGGGCAGGTCCGCCGGGGCCAGGGGGCCGGAATCGCCCTCCAGGCCGCCCTCGGGCGCGTAACCCCGGCCCGAGAAGCGCACGTGCCCGTCCAGGGTCACCACGCGGCGCACGGTCATCTCCCCGCGCGTCAGGGTGCCTGTCTTGTCCGAGCAGATGACCGTGGTGCAGCCCAGGGTCTCCACGGCGGGCATGCGCCGCACCAGGGCCCCGTGGCGGGCCATGCGGCGCATGCCGATGGCCAGGGCGCCCGTGACGATGGCCGCCAGGGCCTCGGGCACGGCGGCCACGGCCAGGGCCACGGCGAACATGACCACGGTGACCGCGAAGGACAGGTCCAGCTTCCCGGCCAGGGCCTCGCGCCCCATGGACAGCCCGGCCACCAGCACGCAGATGGAAAGCGCGGCCAGGCCCAGCCAGCGCCCGATCTCGGCCGTGCGCCGCTCCAGGGGCGTGGGCTCGCGCTCCACCGAGGCCACCTCCCCGGCGATGCGCCCGAAGGCGGTGCGCATGCCCGTGGCCGTGACCACCCCCCGGCCCCGGCCGTAGGTCACGGTGGCGCCCGTGAAGACCATGTTCACGCGGTCGCCCGTGGGGATGTCGGCGGGCAGCGGGTCCAGGGACTTGCGCACGGGCATGGACTCGCCCGTGAGCGGGGCCTCGTCGCAGGCCAGGGAGTGGCACTCCACCAGCCGGGCGTCCGCCGGCACCCGGTCCCCGGCCTCCAGGAGCAGCACGTCCCCGGGCACCACCTCGCGGGTGGGTATCTCCACGGCCCGGCCGCCGCGAAGGACCCGCACAGAGGGCGAGAGCATGCGCCTGAGCGCCTCCAGGGCGCGTTCGGCCCGGTATTCCTGCGTGAACCCCAGAAGCGCGCAAAAGACCACGATGGCCGCGATGATGGCCGCGTCCACCACCTCGCCCACCAGGGCCGACAGCGCGATGGCCGCCAGCAGGATGATCATCAGCACGTTCTTGAACTGCCCCAGGAACAGGGCCAGGGGCGAGGTGCGCTCCTCGCGGGCCAGCTCGTTGGGCCCGTGCTCGGCCAGGCGCGCTGCGGCGTCCTCGGCGCAGAGGCCCGCAAGAGGGTCCGCGCCCAGGCGCCTTACGGCTTCCGGGACATCCAGGGCATGCCAGGACTCTTCGCTCATGGGACCTCCGCACGGGCCGCAGGGTATTGGTCCATGCTAGTCATGGCACAGCCGGGCGCTCCTGTCAGCAAGGAAACCCGCAGGGACGGGGCGGGCGCAGGCAACCGGAAATTGAAACGGAAACGGTGGCTTATCCGGGAACCGCGCCAGTGGCTCGCCGCGCGGCAATGGGAAAAGCCCCCTCCGGTAGGCACGGAGGGGGCTTCAAGGGGCGGGCCGGGGAACGTCCCCGGCCCCAGGCTTGGTCGGCTTGGTTAGGCGTTCTTGAGTTCCTGGACCAGGTCGTTGAGCTCCATCATCTGGCTGGAGAGCTCGCGCACGGCCTCGGCCGTCTGGGCCACGCCCTGCGACGTCTCCATGGTGATGCGGTTGACCTCGTCTATGGAACGGTTGATCTGTTCGCTGGTGGCGGACTGTTCCTCGGCCGCCGTGGCGATGCCCTGGATCTGGTCGGCGCTGATCTCCACGCCGTTGACGATCTCGCCCAGGACCTTGCCGGACTCGTTGGTCAGCTCCACGACCTTGTCCATGTCCTGCGCGGCCTGATCCACGGATTCGATGTTCTGGCGCGCCCCCTCCTGGATGGCGCGGATGGAGTCGCCCACCTCCTTGGTGGCGCCCATGGTCTTTTCGGCCAGCTTGCGCACCTCGTCGGCCACCACGGCGAAGCCCCGGCCCGCGTCGCCCGCGCGCGCGGCCTCGATGGCCGCGTTGAGCGCCAGGAGGTTGGTCTGGTCGGCGATGTCCTCGATGACGTTCATGATGTTGCCAATGGCCTCGGCCTGCTGGCCCAGGTGGCCCATGTTCTCCTTGAGCTGCAGGGTCTGCGCCTGCGTGACCTTCATGGCCTCGATGGACCGGCGTACGATATCCGCGCCACTTTGGGCCTTGGTCTTGGCCTCCACGCCCACCTCGGCGGCCTCGCCGGAGTTCTTGGCCACCTCAAGCACCGTGGCGTTCATCTCCTCCATGGCCGTGGCCGTCTCGGAGATGCGTTCGCTCTGGATCTCCGCGCCGTGGCGGATCTCGTCGGACTGGGCCGAGATTTCCTCGGAAGCGGCGGCCACACGGGCCACCACGGCCTCCAGGCGCTCGGCGGCCTGGTGCATGCCCTCGCTCTTGGCGCGTTCGGCCTGCTTGCGGGCTTCCTCGGCCTCGGCCGTGGCGATCTCCGCGTCCCGGGCCTTCTGTTCGGCAGCGGCGCTCTTGGCCTCGATCTCCTTGATGTTCTCGGCCAGGGTGGAGATCATCTGGTCCAAGGCGTTCTCCAGGCGGGTGATCTCGTCGCGGCCCACCACCATCACGTGCACGTCCAGGTTGCCCTGGGCCACTTCCTGGGCGTTGGCCGTGGCCAGCTTCAGGGGGCCGAGGATGCTGCGCACGATGAACACGGCCAGGGGCAGGATCAGGAACAGGAAGACCACGCCCACGGAGACGCCCACCGTGGTCAGGGCCGCGGTAAGGATGGCGTTGAGGTCGGTGTCGATGCGGTTACGCTCGGTTTCGATGCTGTCCACGTAGATGCCCGTGGCCAGGGTGTATTCAGAGTCGCCGATGAACAGGGCGTAGGCCATCTTGGGGCTGGATTCCTTTTCACCGGGCTTGGGGAACCAGTAGGTCACGAACCCGCCGCCCTTTTGGGCTTTATCGATCATTTCCCTGGTATAGTAGTTGCCCTTGGTGTCCTGCTGGTTGAGCCCCCCGGTTCCCACCAGGGCCGCGTTCACGCCATGGGCCACGATGAGGCCCTGGGTGTTGTAGATGAAGAAGTAGCCGTCCGTGCCGTAGCGCACGCTTGCGACGACCTCCTGGAACGCTTCCTCAGGGTTTCCGCCCTGCTGCCGGGAAAGGTTGTAGACCCTTTCCAGATCGGTGGCCATGGACTGGCAGGAGAACTGGAGGGTGCGCTCGTATCCCTGGGTCATGACCACCTGGGCCTCGTGCAGGGAGGCGTTCTTCACACTGGTCATATAGAACGAGAAAGCGAGGCAAATTGCCAAGGAAAACAGGATCATGAAAAGAACAAGAAAGATCATTCGCGCGGTGATGGTGAATTTCCTGAGCATCTTTACTCCTCCTGTGAACTATGCAGTACGGTATCAGCCTGATTTTATAATATACATAAAAATTCTAGGGTGACAAGAAAATGTCAGCAAATATTTATCATGGTACGCAGTGTTGCCTTCTGAAAACAGCGTGACATATAAGATATCGCGCATTGTGTATTTATTTTGCGCTTAAATAATGCAATTCATACAACGAATTGAATGAAAAACGCCGTTTGAATCCATATTTTACAACGTGAATGTGCAACAGGGCGCGATGGAAAAACATATTTCCATCGATGGAAGACGCGGCGAATCCCGGACGCGGGAAAACGCGCGGCTCAGAGGAAGAAGGGAGAAATCAGGAGAATTCGGTCACGTAGCGGTACATGACCCAGAAATGCGAGCACGTGCCCAGGAGCACGAAGATGTGGAACAGCTCATGGAAGCCGAACCGGCCCGGCCAGAAGTCCGGGCGCTTGAGGGCGTAGATTACGCCCCCGGCGGTGTAGAACAGTCCCCCGGCCAGAAGCCAGGCCAGGGCGCCGGGCTGCAGGCTCCGGACCAGGGGGTAGACCCCGATGACCACCAGCCAGCCCATGAGCACGTATGTGCCCGTGTACAGGAACCGGGGGGCCTGCATCCAGAACAACTTGAACACCAGCCCGGCCACGGCCAGCCCCCAGACCACCCCGAACAGGCTCCAGCCCCAGGGCCCACGAATGGGGATCAGGCAGATGGGCGTGTACGTCCCCGCGATGAGGAAGAAGATCATGATGTGGTCCAGGGTGCGCAGGCGCGGGGTGCGCTTCTCGCCGTAGGGGATCAGGTGGTAGCAGGAACTGGCCAGGTACAGGCCGATGGCCGTGGCCCCGAACACCGAGAAGCTCACCAGGTGCCAGGGCTTGGCCGGGTCGGAGGCCTTGACCAGGAGCAGCACGAGCCCGGCCACGGCCAGGATCGCCCCGGCCAGGTGCGTGAGCCCGCTCACCGGGTCGCGCAAGGCTTTGAAAAATCGTTTCATGCCGCCTCCCACGTCTTCCAAGGACCACTTTAGCAGGCTTATTACATGTCTCCGGACGCCGCGTCCACCCCTCCGGGGCCTTTTGGAGGCTCGTCGAGCCTGAAGCGGATGCGCAGCATCCCGTCCTCGAAGCTGTGGGAGACCAGCCGGAAGGCGCCCACCTGCGAGGTCCGGGCCACGTGCTCGCCGCTGCACGGGCAGGCGTCGTAGTCCCCCACGCGCACGATGCGCACGCTGTCCACGTCCGGGTCGGGCAGGCGGCCGAGGTCGAATTCCCGCGCGGCCACGTCCCGGGCCACGGCTTCGGCGGACACGGCCATGTCGCGGGCCAGGGCGTCGTTCACGCGCGCCTCCAGCTCCCGGGCCTCCCCGGGGGCCAGGGGCCGCTCGAAGCGATAGTCGCACTTGGACTTCTTGGGATTCACGTGGGCCGAAAAGCAGCGCCCGCATCCGAACATGCGGACCATGGTCTGGTTC
Organism: Desulfocurvus sp. DL1XJH-121; assembly: GCF_054819825.1. Classification (NCBI taxonomy): domain Bacteria; kingdom Pseudomonadati; phylum Thermodesulfobacteriota; class Desulfovibrionia; order Desulfovibrionales; family Desulfovibrionaceae; genus Desulfocurvus; species Desulfocurvus sp. DL1XJH-121. The sequence continues at coordinate 114,359 of NZ_JBTVWW010000007.1, read as the reverse complement.
AGGACGTGCTCCGCCGTGTGCATGCGCGGGGCCTTCTGGGAACTCATAAAGGACTCCTTGGTGTTGCCCGTTCCCTTCCGGCATAGTCTGCCGCGCCCGGGCCGTAAAGACTTGAATCCTCACTCCCCATGCCGTAGAAATCCTGTGTGCGCCGCTTCATCGGCGCCCACCGAGGACCCACTCCCATGCATGCATCAAACAACGACGCGCATTGCTCCGAACCCCGCCTGGACCGCCGCTTGGACCTCTATTCCTGCCTGCATTGCGGCTGGACCTACCGCCCCTCGCGGGGCTGCCCCGAGGCCGGCCTGGCCCCGGGCGCGGACTTCGCCCAGGTGGACCCCGGGTTCACCTGCCCCAAATGCGGGGCGCCCTTGAAGGATTTCGCCATCCGCGATAGGGACGAATGACCATGGCCGGAAACAAGATCGTGCTGCACATCGGCAGCGGGCTGAACAAGCCCGGGAAGCTGCCCCCCGCGTTTTCCTCCAAGGAATGGAAAGTGTTGAGCCTGGACCCGACGCCCGAATCCCGTCCGGATTTCGTGGCGGACCCCAGGGACATGCGCATCGTGGGGCCGCAGTCCGTGGACGGGGTCTTTTCGGCCCACGAGCTGGTTCGCATGCCGCCCCATCACGTTCCCCGGGCCCTGGCCGAAATCCGGCGCGTGCTGCGCCCCGGCGGCCTGGCCGTGATTTCCGTGCCCGATCTGCAGCAGGCCGCCGCCATGGTGGCCGAGGGCAAGGCCGAGGAGGCGCTCTACTCCACGCCCCTGGGGCCGGTGATGCCCCTGGACATGATCTACGGGCACCGCGCGGCCATGGCCAAGGGCAACCGCTTCCTGGCCCACGGCATCGGATTCACCGCCGAGACCCTGGCCGGAGCCTTGTCCGGGGCCGGGTTCGGGGACGTGAAGGTCGTCCGCGATCCCCAGTCGTTCTCCCTCTGGGCCACGGCGAGGAACGCCGCGTCCGGCACCGCCGCGCCCGAGGGCGCCGACCCGGTGGACGACGTTTCCGAGCCGGACGGCCCCTTCGGCATCTAGCCCTCTTCCCCTCCGCGCCCATTTTCCGCGTTCAGGTCTTGCGTTTTCCCCTGCCCGTGCTATTTTATTGAGAACGTTTACTATGTTCAAACCCCGCCAAGGAGGCCATGATGGACAAGTGGGAATGCCCTTGCGGCTATGTCTATGATCCCGAGGAAGGCGACGTGGAGAACGGCGTGCAGCCCGGAACCCCGTGGGAGCAGGTGCCCGAGGACTGGGTCTGTCCCAAGTGCGGCGCGGAAAAGGAATATTTCGAGAAAGTCGAATAACAACGGCGCGGCCCCCGGAGAGAATCCGGGGGCCGCGTTGCTTTTATGTCCCGGCGGGGCTCAGGCCTTGCCGTTGCGCCGCGCCAGAAGCAGGGAAAAATACTGCGGATGGGCCCCTTCCGGGTCCATGTCGCTCTGGATGCGTTCCCCCTCCTGCCCGCAGTTGGAGACCAGGACGGCCGATTCGCGCAGGCCCGTCTCGTCCAGGGCCGCCAAGATGTCGTCGAAATGCTTGTAGGCCTTGAGCACCACCACGCTGTCCGCCGTGCGCGCGGCCTTGCGCAGGGCGTCCCCGCCCTTGGCCCCGGAGACCACGGCCAGGGTCTCCTCGGCCTCGGCCAGCACCGTGCCCGCGGCGGCCGCCGCCGCGCAGTAGGACGTCACCCCGGGCACCACCTCCACCGGGGCCTTGGAATCCAGCCCGCGCAGGGTGCGCAGGAGATAGCCGAAGGTGCTGTAGGTCAGCGGATCCCCCAGGGTCAGGAAGGCCACGGACAGCCCGGCGCGCAGGTCCGCCAGCACGGCCCGGGCGTTTTCCGTCCAGGCCGCGTCCAGGGCGGCCTTGTCGCGGGTCATGGGAAAGGCCAGGGTCTCCACCTCCACTCCCGGGCGCAGATGCGGCCGCACGATGCCGTGGGACACGGAGTGGGTGTTCTTGCTGGAGCGCGCCGCATAGACCTTGTGGGCCTCGCCCAGCACGCGCACGGCCTTGACCGTGAGCAGCTCGGGATCGCCCGGGCCCACGCCCACGCCGTACAATATTCCGTAATCCATTACTTTTCCTTTTGTTTATCAAAATTCCGAAAATTATTCTTCCCAGGCCGTTCAAAAATAGTGAGATGCAAGGCGCAAGAAAAATTCAAGACCGAAGCGTACTCCCCGTACGTGAGGGTTTGAATTTTTCGCAGCAACGCAGCAGATCGCTGTTTTTCAACGGCCTGGGTGCAGAAATTCCGCCAGTTCTTCCACGGCCCGCACCGCGTTGGGGCCGGGCCGGGAATACAGGCCCTCGTCCACGGTGAGCACCCTGCCCCGGCGCACGGCGGGCAGGGACGCCAGAAGCGGCCGCTCGGCCGGGGGCAGGGGATTTTTGTTCATGGCCCCGCTCTGGACCACGTACACGTCCGGGTCGAGGCCGTACACGGCCTCCTCGCCCAGGCGCACCATCTTCTTGGACGAATCCACGGCGTTCTCCCCGCCCGCGCGGCGGATCACGTCGTCCACGATGCCCCCGCGCCCGGCGGCCAGCAGGCTCTGGGCGCGGACCTCGAAAAACACCCTGGGCCGCCCGGGCTCCGGCCCCAGCCGCGAGGCCACGGCGTCCAGCCGCGCGCGCATGGAGTCCGTGAGCGCCCCGGCCTCGGCCTCGGCCCCTGCCAGCGCGCCCAGGGACTGGACGGCCTGGAACAATTCCTCGAAATTCCTGGGGTTGTACACCGCCACGGTAAGGCCGTGCTCGCGCAGGGCGGCCACGGCCTGGGCGGCCTGGCTGCGCCCGGCCAGTTGCACCACCAGATCGGGCCTGAGGCCCAGCACCAGCTCCAGGCTGGGGCGCATGTGCGTACCCACGCTGGGCAGGGCCGCGAGCCCGGGCACGGTTTCGTCCGCCATGGTGCGCCCCACCAGCCGGTCCCCCAGGCCCATGGCCAGGTACAGCTCCGAAAACGCCCCGTACAGGCAGAGGATGCGCCGGGCCGGGGCCGCAAGTTCGATCCGCGCGCCCTGCCCGTCCACGGCCCGCACGCCCCCGGCCGATGCGGGCCGGGCGGCGGGGAGCAGCAGGACGAGGAACAGCAGCGCGGCCATCAGCCGTCTACCCATTGAAAACCTCCCGCATATGGCTGGCCCCGGGCACCCAGTGCGCCTGGGGGGCGCCCGTGCCCGGGTGCGGGGCCACCTGGATGCGCGTGCCGTAGATGCGGGTCAGGGTGTCGGCGTCGAAGACCTCCTCCACCTTCCCGGACACGGCCACGACCCCGTCCTTCAGGAAATGCAGCTCGTCGCAGTACAGGGCCGCGAGGTTCAGGTCGTGCACGGCCACCAGGGCGGCGCGCCCGGCGTCGGCCAGCTCCCGCAGCAGGTCGAACAGGGCCACGGTGCCCGCCATGTCCATGCTGGCCGTGGGTTCGTCCAGGAGCAGCACCTCGGCCTCCTGGGCCAGGGCGCGGGCCACGAGCACGCGCTGGAACTCGCCCCCGGAAATCTGATCCACGGGCCGGTCCCAGAGCCCGGGAACGCCGGCCAGGCGCAGGGCCTCGCGGGCCACGGCGATGTCCCGGTCCGAGGCCCGGCCCAGAAGCCCCTGATGCGCGTAGCGGCCCATGAGCACCACCGAGGAACAGCGCAGGGCGAAGGTGGTCTCGGCGCGCTGGGGCACGCAGGCGATGCGCCGGGCGCGCTGGCGCGGGGCCATGGAATGCACTTCGCACTGTTCGCCCGGCCCGGTCCAAAGCACGCGGCCCGCAGCGGGCGCGAGGACCCCGGAGAGGGTCGAGAGCAGCGTGGTCTTGCCGCTGCCGTTGGGGCCGAGGAGCCCGGTGATGGTGCCCGGCCCGAGGCGCAGGTCCACGCCCGAGAGCACCGTGCGCCCCTGGTGGGCGCAGGAAAGGTGTTCGGCCCGGATCACAGCGCGCCTCCCCTGGCCCGCCGCCTGAGCAGCAGGCAGAAGAACGGCCCGCCGAACAGGGCCGTGACCACGCCCACGGGCAGTTCCTGCCCGCCGGGCAGCAGCACCCGCGCCAGCACGTCGGACCAGATGAGGGCCACGCCCCCGGCCAGGGCCGATGCGGGCACCAATCGGCGGTGCTCCGCGCCCACTGCCATGCGCACCAGGTGCGGCACCACCAGCCCCACGAAGCCGATGACCCCGGACACGGACACGGCCGCGCCAGTGAGCAGGCTGGCCGCCAGGAGCAGGCGCAGGCGCGAACGGTCGGCGTCCAGCCCCAGCATGCGGGCCTGGGCGTCGCCCATGGACAAGAGGTCCACCTCCCGGGCCCAGGCCAGGGCCGCGAGGCCGCCGGCCAGCATGTAGGGCCAGACGAATGCCACGTGGGCCCAGCCCCGGCCCTGGAAGCTGCCCATGACCCAGAACACGATGCCCGTCACGGACTCCTCGTCCAGGGACTTGAGCAGGGAGATGAGCGCCGAAAGGAAGGTGGCCACCACGATGCCCGCCAGGACCACGGTTTCGCGCCGCAACCGCCCGGCCACGCTGCCCAGGGCGATGACCGCCGTCAGCGCCGCCCCGGCCCCGGCCATGGCCGCCAGGGGCAGCAGCCCCACCCCGGCCAGCACGGGCAGGGTTGAAATGCCCAGAAAGATGGCCACGGTGGCCCCGAAGGCCGCGCCCGTGGACACGCCGATGGTGAAGGGGTCGGCCAGGGGGTTTTGGAGGATGCCCTGGAACACGGCCCCGGCCATGGCCAGGGAAGCGCCCGTGAGCCAGGCCAGGCAGGCCCGGGGCAGGCGGATGTCCAGGACCACCACCCCGGCCACGGGGATCGGGTCGGCCAGCCCCCCGGTGAGCCCGGACCAGAGATGGCCCAGGACCTCGCCCGCGGGCACGGACAAGGGGCCGAACAGGCAGGCCAGAAACACCGAAACCACGGAGGCCAGCCCCAGCCCCGCCAGAAGCGGAGTCGTGGCCGCCTGCGCGTGTCCGGCGCCCAGGCGCCCCCTGTCCGTCCCCTGTCCGTTCATGATGCTAGTCCAGAGTGGCCAGGGCGGCTTTCAGATGCTCCACCCAGATGGCCCGGAAGGCCGGGTATTCGGCCGTGCCCTTGATGACGGGGGTGACCTTAAAGCCGGCCTTGGTCAGCACGGAGATCCAGGAATCGTCCTCCGCGCCGGCCATGTCGTTGCGCGCGTGGTCGCCGGCCACGGACATCAGGGGCCGGAGCCACACGGCCTTGACCTTGCGGGCCTTGAGCTCGGCCACCACGTAGTCCAGGCTGGGCGTCCCTTCCACGGTGCCCACCAGGATGTCGGAGTCCTTCTGGGCCAGATACCACTGCAGGCCGGGATAGTAGATGTTGCCCGCATGGTGGGTGCCGTGGCCCATGAGCACCACGGCCTCGCCCTTCTTGCGCTGTTTGGGCGTGGTGGCCAGGATGGCGTCCACGACCTTTTCCATGTCGCCGGGCCCGGTCATCATGGGCAGGCCCACGCTGAGCTTGTGGAACCCGCCGGGGATGCCCCGGAAGGAGTTCACCACGGACAGGACCTTCTGATGGAACTCCTCGCCGGGAATGGTGTGCAGGGACTGCACGGCCACGTCGGTGAAGCCCTCGTCCATCATCTTGGCCAGGGCGGTCTGCACGGAATCAGGCGACACGCCCTCTTCCTTCTGCAGCTTGTGGCGGATGATGTTGCTGGTATAGGCCCAGCGCACGGGCACGCCCGGGCAGTCCTTGGCGACCTGCTTCTGCATGTCCAGGAACGAGACCTTGGCCTCGGGCACGGAGGTGCCGAAGGCCACCAGCAGGATGCCCTTCTTGGGGGCCTTGGCACCGTCGTGGCCAGCCAGGGCGGGGATGCAAATGAGGCACAGGATCAGCGCCAGGGTCGCGGCGGACGCCGCTTTGAAGCCGGGGACGAAGCGCATGGACAAACCTCCTGCGTTCGTACAGGTGGGCGGCCTGAAACAATGGAGTGGAGCCGGCCGTTCCCATGGAACGGGCCGGGTAAGCGCCGGACGTATGTACGGGGAACGTCGAACCCGCCTGACGAATGCCCTCGTCGCCCGGCGGCTAGCGCAGGCCCCAAGGCAGGTCTTCTGGCTCTCCCGGAGTCCGTTTCGCCTTCCCGGAGCGCTTAACGCGTCCAGTGGCGTCATGAAACGGACATCCTCCCTTCCGCGCGGGAAGGGCCGGGATCACAGCGGCGGGGCCGCCCCGGATTCGCACCGGGTTCCCTGGCCCGACAAGCGGGCCGCCTTGAGGAAGCATCCTCTTACGCCAAAGCGCGGGATTTGTCATCGCCCCGGGGGGGCGCGCCGCATCCGGGACGTCGTATTTTTGGCTACCCGAGGTGTCCGTCTCGTCTTTTGATAATATCTTGAAAATACAGCCAGTTATAAAAAAATCTCATAATTTCTAGAGTCCCTCGCGCCCCTTTCCGTTGTTGGGCTATTCGCCCCGCTGCCCGCCCCTTCGCCTCGGGAAGTCCGCCGCGCAAGGCCCGGCGCGCCCTGGCCCGCGAGTTGCAAACGATCCCGTGTGTCCGTTGCGGCGCGGTGAGTTTCACTGTCCGCATGAAAAACTTTACCAATTTTCAAGAGGATCGCATGCGCTGGACGCCCCTGTTCCTGTTTCTGTTCCTGGCCCTGATCGTGGCCTTCGCCACCCCGGTGACCTGCGCCGAAGACTCGCAGGAGCGCGAGGCCCTGTCGCGGGTCACGGACCAGGCCGCGCCTTCGGGCTCCCACAGCGTGCGCCTGAAGGTCTCCCCCGTGACCTACGGCGGCTCCCACGGCCAGCAGGTCGCGCCCGCGCCCGACAAGCAGGACAGCACCGCCCTGGAGCGCCCCGTGCCCGACTCCCGCTATCGCGTGCGCCTGCATTTGGACGCCGCCGCGCCCCACGGGCCTTCGGATTCCGTCCTGGCCGCCAGGAGCTGCGCCAGGCGGCTCATGGCCCTGGTGGAACAGGACCTGCTCTCCCGCGCGCGGTTCCCCGGCATGGCCGCCTAGGGCCGCCCCGGGCCGCGAGCCCGCGCCTCACGGTCCGCCCGGGGCCGCCGCCCCCCCTCTCGCCTTGACTTTAGGGTGCAGTTGACTAAATTGGTGCCCTCCCTTTCGCACCAACATTTTCCTTACAAGGATTTGACCGCACCATGAGCGATTACAAGAAGACCCTGCATCTGCCCCAGACGTCCTTTCCCATGAAGGCCAACCTGGTCCAGCGCGAGCCCGAGACCCTCGCCTTCTGGGAGAAGATCGACGCCTACGGGGCCATGGTCCAAGCCAACGAGGGCGCGGACCGCTACGTGCTGCACGACGGCCCGCCCTACGCCAACGGCCACATCCACCTGGGCACGACCCTGAACAAGGTGCTCAAGGACATCATCGTCAAGTCCCGCAACATGGCCGGGACCAAGGCCGAATACGTGCCCGGCTGGGACTGTCACGGCCTGCCCATCGAGCACAAGGTCTCCCAGGAGTTGCGCGAAAAGGGCAAGACCGACCTGCCCGCCCTCACGGTGCGCAAGATCTGCCGTTCCTATGCCGAGAAATGGGTGGACGTGCAGCGCGGGGAATTCAAGCGCCTGGGCGTGCTGGGCACCTGGGACGACCCGTACCTGACCATGAAGCCCGTGTACGAGGCCGCCACGGCCCGCGAGCTGGGCAATTTCATGGGCAAGGGCTCGGTGGTGCGCGCCAAGAAGCCCATCTACTGGTGCAACGATTGCCAGACCGCCCTGGCCGAGGCCGAGGTGGAGTACGCGGACCACACCTCGCCCTCCATCTACGTGCGCTTCCCCCTGAACGATCCCAAGCTCAAGGACGTCGCCCCGGCCGTGGACCCGGCCAAGGCCTACGTGGTCATCTGGACCACCACGCCCTGGACCCTGCCGTCCAACCTGGCCGTGGCCCTGCACCCCGAGTTCGACTACGTGCTGGTGGAAGTCTGCGGCGAATACTTCCTGCTGGCCCAGGGCCTCCTCGAGGACTGCGCCAAGAAGTTCGGCTGGGACGCCCCCAAGGTGGTGGCAGAGGCCAAGGGCGAGGCCTTCGAGGGCCTCAAGGCCTCCCATCCCTTCTACGGCCGCGAGTCCGTGCTCGTTCTCGGCGACCACGTGACCCTGGAGGCGGGCACCGGCTGCGTGCACACGGCCCCGGGCCACGGCCGCGAGGACTACGAGATGGCCCTCAAGTATGGCCTGGACGTGCTCTCGCCCCTGGACGACCAGGGCCGCTACCTGAACAGCGTGGAATTCTTCGCGGGCCTGCGCGTGGAGGAGGCCAACGAGCCGGTCATCGCCAAGCTCACGGAGCTTTCCCGTCTCATGGCCCGGGAGAACCTCTCCCACTCCTACCCCCACTGCTGGCGCTGCAAGAAGCCCGTCATCTACCGGGCCACCACCCAGTGGTTCATCTCCATGGAGGAGAACGGCCTGCGCGACAAGGCGCTGAAGGCCATCAACGACGACGTGCGTTGGATCCCGGCCTGGGGCCGCGAGCGCATCCACAACATGATCGAATTCCGCCCGGACTGGTGCATCTCGCGCCAGCGCACCTGGGGCGTGCCCATCGTTGCCCTGCTCTGCAAGGACTGCGGCGAGGCATGGTTCGACAAGGACTGGGTCATGGGCATCGTGGACAGGTTCGAGACCCATGAGCGCGGCTGCGATTATTGGTTCGAGGCCCCCATGGAGGACGTGGTGCCCCAGGGCCTCGTCTGCCCCCACTGCGGCGGCAACCACTGGGAAAAGGAAGACGACATCCTGGACGTCTGGTTCGACTCGGGCACCAGCTTCGCGGCCGTGGCCGAGAAGCGCCCGGAGTTGTCCTTCCCCACGGACATGTACCTCGAGGGCTCGGACCAGCATCGCGGCTGGTTCCACTCCTCGCTGCTGGCCAGCGTGGGCACGCGCGGCGTGGCACCCTACAAGAACGTCCTGACCCATGGCTACGTGGTGGACGGCGAGGGCAAGAAGATGTCCAAGTCCGTGGGCAACGTGGTGGCGCCCCAGGAGATCATCGACAAGTTCGGCGCGGACATCCTGCGCATGTGGGTTTCCAGCGTGAACTACCAGGACGACGTGCGCATCTCCGACGACATCCTCTCGCGCCTGGTGGACGCCTACCGCCGCATCCGCAACACCCTGCGCTACCTCCTGGGCAACCTGGGCGACTTCGACCCGGCGGTGAACGCCGTGTCCCCGGAGGCCATGCTGCCCCTGGACCGCTTCGCCATGACCCTGGTTAACGGCGTGCACAAGCGCGTGCTGCGCGGCTACGACGAGTTCGAGTTCCACCGCGTGCACCACGCCCTGCACAACATGTGCGTCACGGAGCTCTCGGCCTTCTACCTGGATATCGTCAAGGACCGCCTGTACGTGTCCGCCCAGGATTCCGTGGAGCGCAAGAGCGCCCAGACCGCCCTCTGGCAGATCGCCCTGACGCTCATCGGCGACATCGCGCCCATACTGACCTTCACGGCCGAGGAGGCCTTCTCGCACCTGCCTAAGGCCATCAAGCCCGACGTGCCCACGGTGCTGGCCATGCGCTTCGCCATGGACGAGGCCTATCTCCTGCCCGAGGCCGAGCGCCAGCGCTGGGAGACCGTGGCCGACGTGCGCGCCGAGGTCACCAAGGCCATCGAGCCCGTGCGCAAGGCCGGGACCGTGGGCCACAGCCTGAACACCCACGTCACGCTCTACGCCCGCGAGGAGCTGTTGGACGACCTCTCGGCCCGGGGCGTGGACCTGGAAGAGATCTGCATCGTGTCCAAGGCCGAACTGGCCCCCCTGGCCGACGCCCCCGCCGACGCCTTCGAGAGCGAGGAAGTGGACGGCCTGAAGGTGGCCGTGGCCGTGGCCCCGGGCGAGAAGTGCCAGCGCTGCTGGAAGTACAGCCAGGAGTTGGGAAGCGACGCGGACCACGCCGACGTCTGCCCGCGCTGCGCGGCCGTGCTGCGCGCCGAGGGCACGGCGGACTAGGGAGACGGCCATGCAGCGAGGACCAAGGCTCCGGGGGATGCGATGACGCGCTCGCGCTTCACCTATCCCCTGTCCCTGGCCGCCATCGTGCTCGTCCTGGACCAGTGCACCAAGTTCTGGGTCCAGGCGTCCCTGGCGCAATACGAGAGCGTGGAGATCATCCCCGGGTTCTTCAACCTGGTGCACGTGCTCAACCGGGGCGCGGCCTTCGGGTTCCTGAACCAGGACGACATCTCCTGGCAGCGGCCGTTCTTCGTGGCCGTGGCCCTGGCGGCCAGCTTCGTGGTCATCCACCTCATCCGCGGCGGGCAGGCCCGCGAATGGTTCTCGGCCACGGGCCTGGGGCTGATCCTGGGCGGGGCCCTGGGCAACCTCGTGGACCGCGTGCGCCTGGGCCTTGTGGTGGATTTCCTGGACTTCTTCGCGGGCGGCTGGCACTGGCCCGCCTTCAACGTGGCGGACATGGGCATCAGCGTGGGCGTGACCCTCCTGCTGATCTCCTTCTACATCACGGATCGCGGGCAGCGCAGGCGCCCCAAGGAGTAGACCGTGCAGATACTTGCCGACCTGCCCCCCTGGTTCCTGGTCGTCCTGGCCGTAACCATCATTTGCCTCGGCATATCTTTTTGGGGTATTTGGCATGCCTATTGGCGTGAGTTCCCGACCGTCCAGGAAAAGATGATCTGGCTGGTCGTGATAGTCTTCATTCCCTTCGCGGGTGGCATCGCCTACCTGGGCTGGGGACGGACCAGAGCAAGGAAAACGACATGAAACGCATACTCATATTCGCGGCCCTGGCCGCCTGTACCGTTCTTACGGCCTGCGTGAAACCCGAGGACGTGCGGACCCTGGACAACCGGGTCTACGAGCAGAAACTGCGCATCGACGAACTCGAGGGCAAGGTGGAGCAGGCGACCCAGGTGGATTCGGAAAAGGCCGATCTCTGGGCCCAGGTGCAGAGCATGCGCCAGGAGCTGGCCCAGACCAGGAGCGAGCTCGAAGCCCTGCAAAAGGACGTCGCGGGCGTGCACGAGGGCATGGACCTCGGCGCCAAGGCCCTTGATACCCTGGGCGAGGACGTCAAGGACGTGAAAATCGGCTGGCAGCGCCTCAATTCGCAGCTTGGGGCCGACGTGGACCTGGCGGCCATCCGCGCCGAGCGCATGATTCCGCCGGCGGCCCAGCCGCAGCCCGACGGGGTCAACGCCACCCTGCCCGGAGGCCCCGAGGCCGGACCGGCCGGCGAAAGCTCCACCGCGGCCGACACCCCCAACGCCTCGGCCCCGGACCAGACCGCGGCCCAGGTCACGGCGGACGCCGCCTCCACCCTGTACAAGAGCGCCCGCTCGTCCTTCGAGGCCAGCGACTACCGCCAGGGCGTGGCCCTGTGGGACGAGTTCGTGTCCTCGTTTCCCGAGCACAGGCTTGTTCCCAACGCCCTCTTCTGGCAGGGTGAGTGCTATTACCAGATGAAGGATTACGCGCGGGCGGTCCTCAAGTACCAGGTGGTCATCGACAAGTACAAGAAGAGCACCAAATACCCCACCGCACTCCTCAAGCAGGGCATCTCGTTCATGCGCCTGGGACGGGTCAAGGCGGGCAAGCTGCTGCTCAAGGACGTGGTCAAGCAGTTCCCCCAGGCCCCCGAGGGCAAGCGCGCGGCCACCATCCTCAAACAAGTGAAGTAATACGAACGGGCCCCCGCATCCGGGGGCCGGAGAAATCCATGCAGGACGTGATCAAGGCCCAGCGCAAGATAGTCTACCTCAAGTTCCCGCCCGAGCGCTCGGGAAGGCCCGTGATGTGCAACCTCACGCGGCTCTTCGACCTGACCTTCAACATCCTCCAGGCGCACATCCTGCCCCGGGGCGAAGGCCGCATGACCCTGGAGCTCACGGGCACCGAGGACAACTACCGCAAGGGCGTCAACTACCTGAAGGAACAGGGTATCCGCGTCGAGCACGTGGCCCAGAAGATATTCCGCGACGAGGATTCGTGCATCGATTGCGGCGTCTGTACGGCCCTGTGCCGCAGCCAGGCCCTGCACGTGCACCCGGTGACGCGCAAGGTGGAGTTCGACTCGGAAAAATGCACGGCCTGCGGCATGTGCACCAGGGTCTGCCCGGTGAACGCCATGGTGGTGCAGTTAGAGGAAAACGACTAACCGCGGATCGCTGCTTTCGGGCGGCCTGCCGGAGGGAACCATGGACGACGAAGGCTTTGCACGGGTTGAGACCAGAGTGCGGGCCTACGTGCGCCCCGCTCCCTCGCGCGACGCCCTGCCCCTGGCCTACGACAACCCGGCCCTGGCCGAGGGCGACGCGGGGCCGGATCTGGCCTCGGGCGGCCTGTCCCAGGCCGTGACGGACTTCATGGTTTCCCTGGACGCCAAGCTGGACACGGTCATCAGCCTCCTGAACCAGAAGAGGCTGGAGGACGAGTTCGCGGCGGAGGTCGAGGTCGTGGAGGTGGGCGGCGACGGCCTGCGTTTCGCCACCACCGGAGACTTCGCGGACGGCGACGCCCTTGAGTTCGCCCTGGTGCTGAATCAGTTTCCCCTGCGCGTGGCCTCGGTGGTGGGCGTGGTGGAGCCGGCCGATTCGGGGCCGGGACGTCCCGTGACCTTCACCCGGGTCCGCGAAGCGGACCTGGAGGCCCTGGTGGGTTTCGTGTTTCAGGAACAGCGAGCCCGCATACGCGAAACCAAATGGGCCACATAGGCCTCAAGACAAGGACGCCAGTCATGACTCCCGCGGAAAATCTGCAGATCGACCAGTTGGTCCAGGACATCACCAAAAAGGTTGTGGGCGGCCTGGACGCCATCCTCCTGGAGGCCGTGCAAAAGGAAATCTCGGAGGTGCTCTCCAAGACCCTGACCCGCGCCCTCAAGGAAGGGGAATTCTTCCGCAAGGTCAACGACGACATGCGCGAAGGGTTGGAGAAGATCTACAAGGAGATCAACAAGACCAAGGAGGACGTGGCCAAGGGCCTGCCCCAGCCCGAGCAGACCAACGAACTCATCAACCAGGCCTCGGACCAGCTGGACGCCATCCTCAAGTCCACCGAGGACGCCACCGTGGCCATCATGGACATCGTGGAGGCCCACCAGCAGCGCGTCATCAACGTGGGCGAGGTGCTGCAGCAGTTCCGCACGGGCGGCGCGAGCAAGGACAACGTCAACGAACTCATCGAGCTCAACAAGCGCAACCAGCAGGATCTCATGGAGATCATGACCGCCCTCTCCTTCCAGGATCTGACGGGCCAGCGCATCAAGAAGATCATCACGGCCCTCAAGAGCATCGAGGAGATCGTGTTCAACGTCTACATGAGCACGGGCCTCAAGGTCCGCGTGCGCGACCAGGAACCCGAAAAGGACGACCAGGACATCGAGAAGGAGACCCAGCAGAAGCTGGAGGCCCTGGAAAAGGGCAAAGCCGTCAAGGGCTCCAAGCTCGAAGGCCCGTCCGAGGGAACCTCCCAGGCCGACGTGGACGACCTCCTGGCGCAGCTCGGGCTGTAGCCGCTCCCCTTCCGGCTTTCAGGCCGCCCCTCCCGCGCGGGAGGGGCGGCCTTTTTTCATTTCCTGACCAGCAGCCAGATGACGTGCACCAGCCCCGGCACGTACCCGCACAGGGTCAGCACCAGGTTCAGCCAGAAGTGCAGGCCCAGGCCGACCTTGAGAAAGGCCCCCAGGGGCGGGACCAGGACGGAGATGATGATGCGGATGAGTTCCATACGGCCTCCGGTTTCGGGTTCATGCTGCGGACAGCATACGCGAAAATCCGGGTCCGGGACAGCCCGCGTAGAATCGAAAAGCGTCCTAGGCTGTTCACAAATGTGCGAGCGCAAGGCGCAAGGAAAATGCAAGACCGACGCGTATTCCAATACGCGAAGGTTTGCATTTTTCGCAGCAACGAAGCGATCGTGCGTTTGTGGGCAGCCTAGGGCTACAAAAGAAACATCTTGGCCAGGCCCAGGAACAGCAGGAAGCCCATGGTGTCCGTCACCGTGGTCAGGAAGATGGCCGAGGCCTGGGCCGGGTCGCGGCCGAGCATGCGCAGCACCACCGGGAACATGGCCCCGGACACGCTGCCCACCACAAGGTCCAGGGCCAGGGCCAGGGCCATGACGGCGGCCAGGATGGGTTTGCCCGTGAAGACGACCACGCCCAGCAGGATGAGCAGGCCCATGGCCAGCCCGTTGACCACGCCGATGCGCGACTCGCGCCAGACCGCGAACCAGGCGCGCTTGGCGTCCCATCCCTCCATGGCCAACTGGCGGATCATCACGGCCAGGGACTGCTGCCCCGCGTTGCCCGCCAGGTTCGCCACCATGGGCATCAGCGCCGCGAGAATGGTGATCTGGGCGATGGTGCCCTCGTAGTGGTGCACCACCAGGGCAGCGAGCACCGAGTTGGCCACGTTGACCACCAGCCACGGCAGGCGCATGCCCACCGAGCGCAGCCAGGGGGTGTCCACGGTCTCGTCCTGGCCCGCGCCCACCATGCCCAACATGTCCTCGCTGGCCTCTTCGTGGATGATGTCGATGACGTCGTCGTGGGTGACCACGCCGAGGAGCCGCCCATCCGCGTCCACCACGGGCAGGGCCAGGAAGTTGTAATGTGACAGGACGTGCGCCACCTCTTCCTGGTCCACGTCGGGGGTGGTGGTCACCAGTTGCTGGGTCTCCAGCATCTCGCGCAGGGGCATGCGCGGCCGGGCCAGCATCAGGTTGCGCAACGAGAGCACGCCCACCAGGCGCTCGTCGCCGTCCACGATGTAGGCGTAATAGGGAATTTCCGATTCCTCGGCCGCGTGGCGGATGAGCTGGATGGCCTGGTCCGCGGTGAGGTCCTGGTTGACCAGGGTGACCTCGGTGTTCATGACTCCGCCCGCGGTCTCGGAGTCAAAGTTCATGAGGGTCTCGATTTCCCGGGCGTCCTCGCTCTCCACCCTGTCCAGGAGCAGTTCCTGGTGGGCGGCGTCCAGGTCGTCGAGAACGTCGGCGGCGTCGTCCGGAGACATCTCCTCCAGAATGTCGGCGGCGAAATCCGGAGGCAGCGCGCGCATCAGTATGGCGCGGTCGTGCTTCTCCATTTCGGCCACCACGTCGGCGGCGTCGTCCAAGGCCAGGGTCTGCAAGACCCCGACCTGGTCGGGCACCGGGAGATCCTCCAGGAGGTCGGCCCCGTCGGCCGGGTGGGCGTTCTCGAAATCGGCCGCCAGGGCCTCTTCGATCTCGCCCGCGTCGGGCACGCGCAGGGGGCGTTCCTCCCCGTTCCGGGGGCTGTATTCTTTCTCCGTCATGGCGCCATGAGGTATACCATACGGCCTCGCAGGTCAAAGGAGAAAGCAGTGAACTTGACGGGCACGCGCCTTTGCCGTAAGCCCAAACACCCTGCGGAGCGCCTTATCCATCAGCGTCCCGCCGTCCACGGAGGGACCATGAACTCCAAGCCTTTTGCCGCGTTCTTCAGCGAACCCCGCCTGGCTTTCGTCCGCGAATCCATAACCCGGGCCCTGGCCGAAGACGGCCGCGACCTGACCAGCGACGCCCTGTTCCCCCCCGGGGAGCGGGCCGAGGCCGTGATCGTGGCCAAGGAGCCCACCCTGGTGGCCGGCCTGGCCCTGGCGCCCCTGATCCTGGATCAGGTGGAGCCCGGGGCGTCCGAGGGCGCCGAGCTCCTGGCCGCAGAGGGCTCCGAGGCCGCCGTGGGCGACGTGGTGGCCCGCTTCTCGGGCTCGGCGCGCACCCTGCTCACGGCCGAACGCATTATTCTCAACTACCTTTCCCACCTTTCGGGCATTGCCAACCTGACCCGCTCCTATGCGCGCCTGCTCGCGGGCTCGCGCACCCGGCTCCTGGATACGCGCAAGACCCTGCCGGGCCTGCGCTATCTGGAGAAATACGCCGTGTTGATGGGCGGCGGGGAAAACCATAGGATGGACCTTGCCGAAATGCTGATGCTCAAGGACAACCACATCGACCGCGCCGGAGGCATCGCCCCGGCCGTGGCGGCGCTCAGGGCGGCCTACTCCCCCTGCCCGCCCATCGAGGTGGAATGCCGCACCGTGGACGAGGTGCGTCAGGCCGTTCAGGCCCGGGTCCAGCGCATCATGCTCGACAACATGCCCCCGTCGGAACTGGCGGCCGTGCTGGCCCTGGTGCCCGAGGGCATCGAGACGGAAATCAGCG
The DNA here is from genome assembly GCF_054819825.1 of Desulfocurvus sp. DL1XJH-121. Classification (NCBI taxonomy): domain Bacteria; kingdom Pseudomonadati; phylum Thermodesulfobacteriota; class Desulfovibrionia; order Desulfovibrionales; family Desulfovibrionaceae; genus Desulfocurvus; species Desulfocurvus sp. DL1XJH-121. The sequence continues at coordinate 98,186 of NZ_JBTVWW010000007.1, read as the reverse complement.
GCGGCGTTAATCTCACGAACATCGCCGAAATAGCGGCCGCGGGCGCGGATTTCGTGTCCGTGGGGCGACTGACCCACTCGGCCCCGGCCGCGGACTTCAGCATGCGCATCGCAACCAGAGAGAAGTCATGAGCGAGAATCCCACGCAGATCATAGAGAGACGGCTGGAGGAGCTCGGCCCCCGGGTCACGGTCATGGGCCACCACTACCAGAACGACCGGGTCATCCGGCACTGCGGCGAGGTCGGGGACTCCCTGGAGCTGGCCCGCAAGGTGCCGGGCCTGACCTCGGAGCACATCGTGTTCTGCGGCGTGAGCTTCATGGCCGAGACCGCGCGCGTCCTGGCCCAGGACTGCCAGAAGGTCACGGCCCCCGCGCCCGACGCCGGGTGCGTGATGTCGGGCATGGCCCCCTGGGCGCTCCTGGACGCCGTGCTGCGCCGCCTGAACGCCCAGGGCCGCACGGTCACTCCCCTGGCCTACGTGAACACCGAGGCCAGCGTGAAGGCCGTGGTGGCCCGCCACGGCGGCGGCGTGTGCACCTCGGCCAACGCGCCCAGGATGCTTTCCTGGGCCCTGGAGCGCGGCCAGGGCGTGCTGTTCCTGCCCGACGCCAACCTGGGCATGAACACGGCGGACAAGCTGGGCCTGCGCCCCGAGGTCCGCGTCCGGCTGGACGTGCGCGACCATGGCTGCCGTGTGGAGCCCGACGCCCTGGCGGACAAGGAGCTGCTGCTCTGGCCCGGGCTGTGCGCCGTGCACCACCGCTTCAAGAAGAGCCATATCGACGAGGTGCGCCGCCGGGATCCCGACGCCCTGGTGGTGGTCCACCCCGAGTGCCATCCCGAGGTGGTGGCCGCGGCCGACGCCGACGGGTCCACCTCCTTCATCATCGACTACGTGGCCAAGGCCCCCGAGGGGGCGGCCATCTACGTGGGCACGGAGATCAGCCTGGTGGAGCGCCTGGCCAAGCGTTGGCAGGGCCGGAAGATGATCCGCCCCCTGACCCCGAGCATGTGCTCCAGCATGGCCATGACCACCGAGGCCAAGCTGGCCGAACTGCTGACGGACCTGGACGCGGCCCCGGCCGTGACCGTGCCCGCCGACGTGGCCCGGGACGCGAAAATCGCCATCCAGCGCATGCTGGACGTCTGCGCATAAGGAACACGTTCAATGGACAGCCTTCGCTTCAAGACCCAGGTCCTGATCATCGGTTCGGGCATCGCGGGCGGCACCACGGCCCTGACCCTGGCCGACGCGGGCCTGGAGGTGACCCTGATCACGGCGGACGACGCGCTGGACAAGGGCAACACGACCCTGGCCCAGGGCGGCATCATCTACCGCGCCGAGGACGACGACCCCCGCGAACTGGAGGCCGACATCCTCACGGCGGGCTGGAAGATCAACAACCGCCGCGCCGTGCGCTATCTGGCCCGGCGCGGGCCCAGGGCCGTGGAGGAGATGCTCTTCGACCGCCTGAAGGTGGGCTTCGCCAGGAACGAGGACGGCTCCTGGGACCTGGTGCGCGAGGGCGGGCACGGCAAGAGCCGCATCCTGCACACCGCGGACTACACGGGACGCAGCATCATGGACTGCCTCAAGCAGGAAGTGCTGCGGACCGCGAACATCACCGTACTCACCCGGCGCACGGCCGTGGACCTTCTGACCACCCACCACCACTCCACCAACCTGGACTTCAAGTACCAGCTCACCAACCAGTGCTGCGGGGCCTACGTCCTGAACCAGGACCTGGGGCAGGTGGAGACCATCCTGGCGGACTACACCGTGCTGGCCACGGGCGGCATGGGCCAGATCTACCTGCACACCACCAACACGGCGTCGAGCATCGGCTCGGGCATGGTCATGGCCGCGCGGGCCAAGGCCAAGACCGTGAACGCGGAATACGTCCAGTTCCACCCCACGTCCCTGTTCCACCGCGCGCCGCGCAAATTCCTGATCTCCGAGGCCGTGCGCGGGGCCGGGGCCAAGCTCGTGAACTCCAAGGGCGAGCCCTTCATGCAGCGCCACGATCCCCGGGCGGACCTGGCGCCGCGCGACATCGTGGCCCGGGCCATCCAGGAGGAGATGCTGACCACGGGCGAGGACTGCGTGTTTCTGGACGCGGCCAACTACGTGAGCCGGGACATCGCCTCCAACTTCCCGACCATCCTGGAGAAATGCCGCGAGATCGGCGTGGACATGACCCGCGAGGCCATTCCCGTGGTGCCCGCGGCCCATTATTTCTGCGGCGGCGTGCTCACGGACACGCGCGGCCGCACCACCCTGGAGCGCCTCTACGCCTGCGGGGAATGCGCCTGCACGGGCCTGCACGGGGCCAATCGCCTGGCCAGCACGTCGCTGCTGGAGGGCCTGGTCTGGGGCATGGCCGCCGGGCAGGACATCGCGGCCCGCTACGGCTCGCGCGCGGGCCTGTCCCACCGCATGGCCGACGCCATGCCCGACTGGGTGAACCCCGGCAACGTGCACAACGAGGACCCGGCCCTCATCGCCCAGGACTGGGCCTCCCTGCGCCACACCATGTGGAACTACGTGGGCATCACGCGCACGGACGACCGCCTGCACCGGGCCTTCGACGACATGCGCAGCCTCTATCGCCACCTGCAGGACTTCTACCGCAGGACGCCCATGTCCAAGGCCCTGGTGGACCTGTTCCACGGGGCCTACGCCGCCTATATCGTGACCCTGGCGTCCATGCGCAACACCGAGACCAAGGGCTGCCACTACCGAGTCAAATAGGGGCCGGAGTCCCCTGCGCGCTCAAAAGCAACAAAAACGCCGCCCTCGGGGCGGCGTTTTTCGTTTATGGCAAGTGCGCCTCCCCGATCAGGGAGGCCCCCATGCTCTCGGCTTCGAGGCAGTCCCGGGGAAAGGTCTCGACGAAGTCCCGGCGTCTGGCCTCCACGTCGAAGCGCAGGGGCCCGAAGGGCGTGTAGTCGTCCTGGTGCATGGTGGCGCAGCGCATCAGGACCTTGGACGGGGCCAGCAGCAGTTGCTCCAGCCAGCGGGTCATGAGGTCGATACCCTCGAAATAGCTATCCTTCTCCGCCTGGGCCCGGGGGCCGCCCATGGTGTAGATGAACAGCGAGGGAATGGGCCTGGAGCCCAGGGTCTTGTGGTCCGAGAACGGATACAGGGGATACAGCAGGCGCTCCAGGAAGCAGCGCATGACGCCGCTCTGCCCCCCGTAGAACACGGGCGAGCCCAGGACCAGGGCGTCGGCGGCCATGGCCTCCTCCAGGAGCGGGCTCAGGCCGTCCCGCGCGGCGCAGCGCCCGTAATGCGCGCCCCCGGGCTTCTTGCACGAATAGCAGCTCACGCAGCCCTTGAACTCGTATCCGTAGAGATGCGCCAGCCTGATGTCCGCGCCCTTGTCCGCCGCCCCTTTCAGGGCGTGCTCCATGAGAGTCGCGGTGTTGCCCTTCTTGCGCGGGCTGCCACAGATTCCCAATACTTTCAAGATGGCCTCCTTGCGGCCTGAAGGTCGAAACGGCGTCTACAGCCAGGTCACCCGCGCGGCGTTGCGCGGCGGGACGAGGTAGTGCTTCTGGCGCGGCAGGCCGAGCATGAGCGCGCCCCCGGCCCGTTGCCCCTCGGGCAGGCCCAGGACCCGGGCCAGGGCGGGTTCCGCCCAGGACGCGGCCGTGACCAGCCCGCCCCAGCATACGCCCAGGCCCAGGGAGGCCGCGTGCAGTTCCATATAAGTCAGGGCGATGGCGCAGTCCACGTCGTTCCAGACGTATTTCTCGGGCGCGTGGGCCACGGCCAGTACCGTGCCCCCGCGCAGGACCACGTCCCTGCCCCGCTCGGCCAGCTGCACGTGGCGCGCGCGGCGCGGGTCCCGGCCCATCCACTGCACGGTCAGCTCCCTGATTTCTTCCAGGCGCGCGCAGTCCTGGATCATGATCCAGGAGACGTTCTGGGAATTGGAGGCAGTGGGCGCGCGTCGGGTCACCTCCAGCAGGCGTTCCAGCTGTTCCCTGGACACGGGGGCCTTGCGGAACTCGCGCACCGAACGGCGGCCCAGGAGCAGCGCCTCCACCTCATCGGGCCCCGGTCTGTTGGCGGGGACCGGATGGAATTCCTCCAGGGGCATCAGGTTGTTCGTCAGGGCCGAGGTGGGACACACGGCCACACAGTGGCCGCACCGGATGCAGGCCTTTGCCGCGCCCGCGATGGCGGCGGGAACGGCCCCGCCCGCTTCCATCTCGATGAGCCCGACGGGACAGGCCCGGACGCAGAGGCCGTCGCGGTTGCACGTGTCGGTGTCGATTGTGATGAGATTCATGGATTTCCTCCCATGGTCTTCGGAACTGTATAGCACAAGTTTTGGGCACCACGGCAAGAAGGCACTTTCCGGTGCCCTGGTTTCCTCTGGGAAACCCCGGCCCCGCAAAACAGGAGCGCCCCGGTCCAGGGGGGGATAGACCGGGGCGCTGATGTTCGCGGGTCCCTGAGAGGAGGAGAAGGGACCCATGGCGAGAGCACCGAAGTGGATGTGAATGGTTCAAGGAGCCAGATGCGATCACATCCGGCACTCACCTATCAAGCTCCGTGCCAAGCGCGTAATCGCTTTGAATCACATGGAAATATATCAGAGGAGGTTTTCGAACGGAGTACGGAGTGCACAAGACTGCACAGAAAAGTGCAAAATGTGTGCAACAGGATGCACATCTTGCACAAGGCGCCCGGGCCGCCCCCGGAGGCGAGACGGCCTACTGGCCGGAATTGCGGTACAATGCCAGGATCTTCCATTGGCCCGCGCAGTCCCGCAGGAGATACCACCAGCGCTGCGTGGAGCCGTCCTCGCGGGTGATTTCCTGCAGGATTTCCTTGTCCGCGGCCTCCACCACCACCATGGCCTTGCCGTACACGGCCAGGGGCTCCCCGGCGAAGCGGGTGGGCTTGACGGACAGCACGCGCTGGGCGGTCCACTGCCCCAGCTTGCCGAACATGGCCCGGCGCTCGGCCTGGGGCCAGGAATCCGGGAAGCAGCGCATGGCCTCCTCCGGATCCTTGGCCAGGGTGTAGGTACGCACCGTGGCCTGGGGCAAGGACAGGCCATGGGCCAGGAGCGCGTCGCGCAGGGCGCAGCCCCCCAGGGCCGAAACCAGGAACAGGGTCAGGAACAGGCCCAGGGCGAGCCTGAGGGCGTTTTTCCGCTGTATCATGGGGTTGGTCATGAGTTTTGTCCTCCTGGACTCTCAGACGAACACGGCCCGGCCCTGCGTGCTGCGGGACCGGGCCGTGGAATGAACGGATGCAAGCCTTAGGCTTCGACTTCCGCGGGGGGCTCCTTCTCGGGCTCGCGGCTGGGGCCGAATCCCATGAGGATCGGGCTGGCCACGAAGACCGAGGAGTAGGTTCCCACCACCACGCCCACCAGGAGCGCGAAGGCGAAGTCGTGGATCACGCCGCCGCCGAAGAAGAACAGCGCCAGCACGACCAACAGGGTGGTGCCGGAGGTCAGCAGCGTGCGCGACAGGGTCTGGTTCACGGAGGTGTTGATGATCTCCTTGAAGCTCGGTTTCTTCTTGCCGTGCAGGTTCTCGCGGATGCGATCAAAGACGATGATCGTGTCGTTCAGCGAGTAGCCGATGATGGTCAACAGCGCCGCCACGATGGTCAGGTCGAACTCCTTGCCCAGGAGCGAGAACACTCCCACGGTGATGATCACGTCGTGTATCAGGGCCACCACCGCGCCCAGCGCGTAGTTCAGCCTCAAGTACCAGCACAGGCCCAGGGTGATGGCCAGGGCGGCCACGATGAGCAGGCTCAGGGGCACGCTGGCCAGGCCCAGCAGGTACACGCCGCCGGACAGGACCGCGGCCATGATGGCCGACACGAACCAGCGGGCCTCGAAGCGCCCGGAGATGTAGATGGCGATGAGCAGCACCGCGTAGAACATGGCCTCCAGGGCGCTGGCGCGCAGGTCCGCGCCCACCTTGGGGCCGACCATCTCCTGGCGCTGGATCTCGAAGGAGCCCTGCGGCGTCTTGGCCAGGGCGTCCTCCACCATGGTGCGCACCTGGTCGGTGGTGCGGTCCTTCTCGGAGATGCGGATCATGAACTCGTGATCCTCATCCAGGCCCAGGCGCTGGACCACGGCGTCCTTGAGGCCGCTGCCCGCCAGGGCGTCCTTGAGGGAGCCGATCTCCACCTCGTGGTCGGCCTTGACCTGCACGGTGATGCCGCCGGCGAAGTCGATGCCGTACTTGGGGCCGCCGTTCACGGCCAGGGACGCGAGGCCCACGGCGATGACCAGGGCCGAGAGGCCGAAGGCCAGCTTGCGGCGGCCGATGAAGTCGATCTTGGTGCCCGGGCGGATGATGGTCAGGCCGGACACGGGCTTCTTGATCTTCGGGCAGAGGTCGAAGAGGATCCGCGACACGAAGATGGCCGTGAACATGGAGGCGATGATGCCCAGGGTCAGGGTCACGGCGAAGCCCCGGATGGGGCCGGTGCCGAACTGGTAGAGGATCACCGCCGCGATGATGGTGGTCACGTTGGCGTCGAGGATGGTCAGGGTGGCGCGGCCATAGCCCTCGGCCACGGCCTGGGCCGTGGAGAGCCCTCGCCTGAGTTCCTCGCGTATGCGTTCGAAGATGATGACGTTGGCGTCCACGGCCATGCCGATGGTCAGGATGATGCCCGCTATGCCCGGCAGGGTCAGGGTGGCGCCGAAGGCGGCCAGACCGGCCATGATGAGCACGATGTTCAGGAGCAGCACGATGTCGGCGATGATGCCGCCGAAGCCGTAGTACAGGGCCATGAAGCCCAGGACCAGGACGAAGCCCACCACGGTGGAGGTGATGCCCTTGTCGATGGATTCCTGTCCCAGGGACGGGCCCACGCTGCGTTCTTCCAGCACCTTCACGGGCGCGGGCAGCGAGCCCGAGCGCAGGACCACGGCCAGGTCGTGGGCCTCGTCGGTGCTGAAGTGGCCGGTGATCTGGGCGCGGCCTCCCGCGATCTTGTCGCGGATCACCGGGGCGGAATAGACCTCGCCGTCCAGCACGATGGCCAGGCGGCGGTTCACGTTCTCGCCGGTGATGCGGGCGAACTTGCGCGCCCCGGCGGCGTTGAAGGTCAGGTTCACGTAGGCCTGGCCGAAATTGTCGAAGTTGGCGCCGGCGTTGGAGATGTACTCACCCGAGAGGGCGGCCTCCTTCTGCACCACGATGGACTCGGTCTTGTAGCTGCCGTCGGGGAGGAGCTTCTTCAGGGGCAGGACGTCCAGGCCCTTGACCTTGGCCTGCTCGGGGCTGAGGTCGTCCTCCACCAGGCGGAATTCGAGATGCGCGGTGCGCCCGATGATCTCGATGGCCCGCTTGGGGTCGTCCAGGCCGGGCAGCTGCACCTGGATGCGCGCGCCCTGCTGCTTGCGGATGTCGGGCTCGGTCACGCCGAACTGGTCGATGCGGTTGCGGATGGTCTTCACGGCCTGGTCCACGGTCAGGCCCTGGATGCGCTTGCGGTACTCGGGGGTCATGCCCAGGACGTAGCGCACGCCGCCGTCGCTCTGGGGCTCGCGCGCCGTGACCACGAGGGAGCCCTTGTAGTGGTCGCTCAGGTAGGTGTCCAGGGTCTCGGCCATGTCCGCGCGCACCGCGAAGAACTCGACCTTCTCGCCGGGCAGGACCTTGGGCCGGACCACCACGACCTTCTCGTCGCGGGCGCTGGCCTTGATGTCCTGGGCCATCTGCCCCAGAGCGTAGTCCACGGCCTTGGGCACGTCCACTTCCAGGGTCAGGTTCACGCCGCCCTTGAGGTCCAGACCGAGGCTGATCTCGTCGTCGGGCAACATGGAATCCAGTGCTCCGCCCTTGGGCACGAAGCTCGGCAGGGCCCAGGCAAGGCCCAGAAGGCCCACGACAAGGGCCGTCAGAATTCGTAAGCGCAGGGTGCCTTTCATCTTAGCTCCTAGAAGGTCCGTTCAAAACAAAAGCGAAGCTCGCTTCGCCGCGGGACTCGCGAAAACAGGGATTGATAATCCGCTTGCACGCCAAAGGCAAGCCCGCCGCGGCCCCGCCACGGGGCTTGTGCGGCGGGCTCTCGGCCGCTCGGTTGGCGCCGGAGGCTCCGGCGCCCCGGGCTTGCCCTACTTCTTTTCGTCCTTGGGCTTGGCGGTCTTGGGAGCGCGGTCGGCCATGGTGGACACGAAGCCGCGGTTGATCTCCACTTCCAGGCCATTGCCCAGGTCCACGGTCAGAACGTCGCCGTCGATGGCGGAAATGCGGCCGTACAGGCCGCCGCTGGTCAGCACCTTGTCGCCTTTCTTCAGGCCGCCGAGCATTTCCTTGTGTTGCTTGGCCTTCTTCTGCTGCGGACGGATCAGCAGGAAGTAGAAGATCACGAACATCAGGATCAGCGGCATCATGGACATCAGGGGATTGCCGGCGTCGGCGCCGGGCGCGCCCTGGGCGCCCATGGCGTGGGCAACTTCTGCGAAGAACATCTGGCCTCCTAAACTGGGTTGGCAGAGCTCCGTGGGCCACGGAGCAATTCGTTGACTATAAGATGCGCCCCACCCGGGCGCTGCGCGGTCGGAAACCGCATCGCGTCCTGTTAAATCGTCCTAGTTCTTTCGTCAACTCAAATCCCCCCGGGGCCCGGGCACGAGGCAAGGATGCGGAGCCTCGAAGACGCCTCCGAGGGCTTTTTGCATTTTATTCACAGAAAAGAAAATTTTAGATTCACAAAATTCGAAAAAAATTGCCCACCCCGTTCTCTGGACTCGTAGTTTTGATTCCTATACAAATGGTTCCCCCGATAATCGGTCATTTGTGCCCGTCCTATAAGGACGGACACGCCATCGGCTCCGGCTCCGGGAACGTGCGTCCTGCGCCTTCGTATCCCGGCACACTCACTCCAACCCCTTCTGATTGCAGGGAGTTTACCTCGATGTGCCGCTTATTCGCACTCACCAGCACCGACCCCGTCTCGCCCATGCGGGCCATTCAGGCCCTGGACGTGATGCGCGAGGGCCACGACGGCTCCGGGGTCGGCCTGTTCCTTTCCGGCCTTGGCGGGCCCCTGGGCAAGCTTAACGGCTGTCCCATCCTCTCGGGCATCTTCACGGCCCGGGGGGAGGAACGCCTCATCAACTACATGTCCGAGCGCGGGTTCAAGCTGCGCTATCGCCTGGCCTGGGACAAGGACGACACCCCGCCCGACGGCACGCCCCAGCGCGACGTCTATCTGGTGGCGGCCTACGACATCCCCGCGGACTGGAAATCCCTGTCCGATGAGGAGATCGGACTGCGCACCATGCAGACCCGCCTCCGCCTCAAGCACATGGGCCTGGACAACGAGGACATCACCGTCTTCAGCTTCTGGCCCGACGTGGTCATGATCAAGGAGATCGGCGACCCCATGAAGGTCGGCCAGTACCTGAACGTTGACCGCGAGGAGCTCCACGCCCGCCAGATCCTGGCCCAGGGCAGACAGAACACCAACTACGCCATCAACCTCTACGCCTGCCACCCGTTCTTCATCCAGGGCATCTGCACCATGACCAACGGCGAGAACACTGCCTTCATCCCCATCAAGGAATACCTGATGGGGCTGGGCATCCCGGGCTACGAGGGCTACCATTCGGACTCCGAGGTCTTCACCCACATCCTGCACTACGCCACCAAGCGGCTGAACCTGCCGCTCGAGGCCTACAAGCACGTCATCACCCCGCTGGGGGACGGCGAGCTGGCCGAGCATCCGGACGCCGCCTTCCTCACGCATCTGAAGACCATCTGCCGCAAGATGATCATCGACGGGCCCAACTGCGTCATCGGTTGCCTGCCCGACAAGACCATGTTCATGGTCCAGGACCGCAAGAAGCTCCGCCCCGGCGTGGTCGGCGGGCGGCCCGGCCTGTTCGCGTTCTCCTCGGAGATCTGCGGGCTGGACGCCGCCATCCCCGAGCGCGACAAGACCAAGGACTTCCAGCCCATGCACCTGGACACCGCCATCGTCACCAAAGACTGCCAGGAGATCAGGATATGCCGTCAAACGCAGCCGTTAGCCCAAGCACGTTAAGCCTCAAGGACCTGCCCTGGCAGATCCAGTGGGCCAAGGACAAGTGCACCCTGTGCGGCCAGTGCGCCACGGTCTGTCCCATGCGCGCCCTGGAGTTGGGCACCCACCGCAAGCGCGAGGTCAAGGTGGCCCTGGGCCTGACCCAGAAGGCCGAGAACAGCTACAGCATCTACCACGGCGTCCGCCAGAAGACCGACCCGGCCCACGCCTGCGTGGGCTGCGGCATGTGCACCCTGGTCTGTCCCAACGACGCCATCGGCCCGGTGCGCGGCGCGGAGCAGCCCAAGCTGGCCATGCATGCCAACCAGGGCGGCGCGGCCCGCACCCGGGGCGGCCGCCGCAATGATCGCAACAGCCTCCTGGACCAGATCAAGTTCGTGCGCATCTCCATGCTCACGGACCCGGCCCTGGACGCCGGACGCCACGAATTCGACCTGACCACCATGATCGGCCGCATCCAGGCCCCCGAGGAGGGCCTCAAGCTCTTCCAGGAGAACGGCTGGATGCCGCCCGTGCGCAAAATCTACCCGCTGATGATCGGCGGCATGAGCTTCGGCGCCCTGTCCCCCAACATGTGGGAAGGGCTGCAGATGGGCGTGGCCTACCTGAACGAGGAGCTGAACATGCCCGTGCGCATGTGCACCGGCGAAGGCGGCTGCCCTCCCCGGCTGCTGCGCTCCCGCTTCCTCAAGTACGTCATCCTGCAGATCGCCTCGGGTTATTTCGGCTGGGACGAGATCATCCACGCCATCCCCGAGATGAAGGAAGACCCCTGCGCCGTGGAGATCAAGTACGGCCAGGGTGCCAAGCCCGGCGACGGCGGCCTGCTCATGTGGCACAAGGTCAACAAGCTCATCGCGGCCATCCGCGGCGTGCCCACGGGCGTGTCCCTGCCCTCGCCTCCCACGCACCAGACCAAGTACTCCATCGAGGAGGCCGTGGCCAAGATGATCCAGTCCATGTCCATGGCCTGGGGATTCCGCGTGCCCGTGTACCCCAAGATCAGCGCCACCACCACGTCCCTGGCCGTGCTGAACAACCTGGCCCGCAACAAGTACGCGGCGGGCCTGGCCATCGACGGCGAGGACGGCGGAACGGGCGCGGCCTACAACGTGTCCATGAACCACATGGGCCATCCCATCGCCTCCAACCTGCGCGACTGCTACCTGAACCTCTGCAAGCTCGGGAAGCAGAACGAGCTCCCGCTCATCGCGGGCGGCGGCATCGGCAAGAACGGCAACCTCGCGGCCAACGCGGCTTCCCTGATCATGCTCGGGGCCAGCGCCGTGCAGGTGGGCAAATACATGATGCAGGCCGCAGCCGGCTGCCTGGGCAACGAGGGCGACCGCTGCAACGTCTGCAACATCGGCGTGTGCCCCAAGGGCATCACCAGCCAGGACCCCCGGCTGTACCGCCGCCTGGACCCCGAGAAGGTGGCCCAGCGCGTGGTGGACGTCTTCCTCTCCTTCGATTCGGAGATGCGCAAGATCCTCGCCCCCCTGGGGCGTTCCACGGCCCTGCCCATCGGCATGTCCGACGCCCTGGGCATCGCGGACAAGGACGCGGCCGACAGACTGCAGATCCGCTACTGCGTGTAAAGACTGGAGAGAACAATGCCCAATACCGATAGCATCACCATCAGCGGACAGGAACAGGGCGAACGCCTGGAGTCGCGCATCCTGGAGGAGCGCGTGCAGCAGGCCGTGGCCGACGGCGCGCGCAGCATCCGCATCCAGGCCTTCGGCCAGCACGGCCTGGGCGGCCGCCTGTGGATCAGCAAGACCGAACCCGTGCACGTGGAAATCGAGGGCTCCCCGGGCCAGCGCCTGGGCTCCATGGGCTTCCCCGGCACGTTCATCGAATCCCACGGCCCGGCCAGCGACGACACGGGCTGGCTCAACGCGGGCGCCCAGATCGTGGTCCACGGCAACGCGGGCAACGGCACCTGCAACGCCATGGCCCAGGGCAAGGTGTTCGTGGCCGGGAACATCGGCGCGCGCGCCATGACCATGACCAAGCAGAACCCGCGCATGGCCGCGCCCGAACTCTGGGTGCTGGGCGACGTGGGCGACTACTTCGCCGAGTTCATGGCCGGCGGCACCGCCGTGATCTGCGGCCTGGACGCGTCCAAGCCCGAGAACGTGCTCGGCTACCGGCCCTGCGTGGGCATGGTGGGCGGCCGCATCTTCTTCCGGGGCCCGCACCAGGGCATCTCCACCAAGGACGCCAAGTTCGTGGAGATCAGCGACGAGGACTGGGCCTGGCTCACGGAGAACCTCAAGCAGTTCCTGGCCCGCATCAAGCGCCCCGAGGCCTTCGAGGCCATGGCCGAGCGCGGCGACTGGAGCCAGATCAAGGCCCTGACGCCCACGGACCGCAAGGGCTCGCCCCGGCGGACCATGGCCGCCTTCCACAGGGAGGTCTGGGACGCGGAGCTGGGTCGCGGCGGCATGATCGGCGACCTGACCAACCTGGACCGCTCGCCCATCCCGCTGATCCCCAGCGGCGACCTGCGGCGTTTCGTGCCCGTGTGGGAGAACCGCAAGTACGCGGCCCCCTGCCAGAGCGCCTGTCCCTCGGGCATCCCGGTGCGCGAGCGCTGGGGGCTGATCCGCGCGGGCAAGCTGGAGGAGGCCGTGAACCTGGCCATGGGCTACACGCCCTTCCCGGCCACGGTCTGCGGGCACCTCTGCCCCAACCTGTGCATGGACAGCTGCACGCGCGGCACCCAGAAGATGGCCCCCGTGGACGCCAAGGCCCTGGGCAAGGCGGGCATCGAGGCCAAAGACCCCGAGCTTCCGGCCCTGTCCGGGCACAAGGTCGCCGTCGTGGGCGGCGGCCCCGCCGGCATCTCCGTGGCCTGGCAGCTCAGGCTCATGGGCCACGAGGCCACGGTCTTCGACCGCGACAAGGAGCTGGGCGGCAAGATCACGGCCCAGATCCCCTCGAACCGCATCCCCGTGGACGTGCTCGAGGCGGAGCTGGCGCGCGTGCGCCGCGTGCTGCCTCACGCCCGGCTGGACAACGACCTCACGCAGGCCGAATTCGAGAAGCTCAAGGACGACTACGAGTTCGTGGTCATCGCCACGGGCGCGCAGGCCCCGCGCATCATCCCCCTGCCCGGCAAGGAGCGCCTGGTGCCCGCCGGGGCCTTCCTCAAGGCCGCCAAGGCCGGAGAGGCCAAGCCCGGCAAGCGCGTGGTGATCATCGGCGCGGGCAACGTGGGCTGCGACGTGGCCAGCGAGGCCGGACGCCTGGGCGCCGAGGACATCCTGCTCATCGACGTGCAGGAGCCCGCGAGCTTCGGCAAGGAGCGCCAGGAGGCCGAGAAATACGGCGCGCGCTTCCGCTGGCCCTGCTTCTCCAAGGAGGTCACGGACGAGGGCCTGGTGCTCTCCACCGGCGAGCTCATCCCCGCGGACACGGTGATCATCTCCATCGGCGACGTGCCGGACCTGGCCTTCCTGCCCGAGTCCATCGCCACGGAGCGCGGCTTCGTGACCGTGAACAGCGCCTTCCAGACGTCCGATCCGCGCGTGTTCGCCATCGGCGACGTGGTGCGCCAGGGCCTCTTGACCCAGGCCATCGGCGACGGCCGCAAGGCCGCCGTGGCCATGGACGCCATCCTCTCGGGCAAGCGCCCCCTGGGCGACCCCGTGGAGATGGACGAGGCCATGCGCTCGCGCCTGGAGTACGTGGACGACGAGGGCCGCCTGTCCGAGACCATCGACTACTCGCGCATGACGCTCGAGTACTTCGACCCGCGCAAGTCCGCCTTCGAGGGCGTGAACGACTGCGCCTCCGAATGCGCCAGTTGCGGCGTGTGCCGCGAATGCGGCCTCTGCGTGACCATCTGCCCCCAGGGCGCCATCTACCGCGTGGACAGCGAGAATGACTTCGAGCTGATCTCGAATCCCGACAAATGCATCGGGTGCGGGTTCTGCGCCGACGCCTGTCCGTGCGGGATTTGGACGCTGGTGGCGAATACGCCGATGGGTTAGGCGAGCATGCGCCTTGCGGCGCGGCAATTAAAGAGAACAAGCGGTCGCTTCCTGTTGGGAGCGGCCGCTTTTTCTTTGCACGGGGGAGGAAGAGTCTCGGAGAAGAACCAATTCTGCCCCCCCTCCCCTCCCGCCGCGATTCCTCGCGGGTTGGGCGTTGGTTTGTCGGGAGTGTGGAGATGGGTGACGCGGCCGCGTCCCGGGCGGGTGCGAAGGGCTTTGCTTCGGGGATTACCATCCCAGCCGCTACGCCCCCCGCACCCGCCCGGGACGCTGGGAAGTCGCGATGGTGCGGTTCCTCAATGATTCTTCCACTCGTGTCGCGGCACAGGTGATGCCGCCCCGTCGCACAAGCCCGGCTCCGCTTCGCTGATTTCCATCACAGCCGCTGCGCCGGGCAGCGCGCCGGGGCTTAGGGAGTTGGTAGGGCAGCATCTCAAACGGTATGGCGACACGGGGACAAGTATGCTGTTAGCGAGCGCCCCCATCCCATCGTCAGGTAGGATACTTCTTCTTTTTTCCTGTCGCGTTCTCGGACCGGGAGGCTTTTCGCCAACGCCCAGGCGCGAGGCGCGGGAGAGGGGTGCGACCGCCTGGATGCGGGCCCGCGTCTGTGGCGCAGCCGCGCAGCGGGACAAATCCTCGAAGGGAGCGCCCCTCTCCCGCGTCGCGCGCCCGCAGCACTGCAGGCCCGCCCCCCAAACCACCCCATCATACCTGTTGCGGAACGCGACGGGAGGGCGGGTGGGCACTATTGGTTTTGCCCCACGACTCCCCTCCCTCGAACACAAAAAGCCCGCGCATACACGAGGATGCGCGGGCAACAAAGCTCTAATGCTTCCAAAAGCGACGGAGCGATTACTTACGCCAGAATTCGGGAACTAAAAGGATGATGACTGTGTAGATCTCCAGCCGCCCCAGGAGCATGCAGAAGATCAGCACCCACTTGGCCATGTCCGGAAGGTGGGCGTAGTTGTCCGTGGGGCCCACCGCGCCCAGGCCGGGGCCGATGTTGCCGATGCAGGCGACCACGGCGGCGAAGCTCGTGACCACGTCCACGCCCAGGGACGCCAGGATGAACGAGGAGACGATGAACAGGCCCAGGAAGAGCATGAAGAAGCCCGTGATGGAGGACAGGACGTCGGGTTTGACCGTGGTGCGGCCGAGCTTCACGCTGGTCACGGCGCGGGGGTGGATGAGGCGGAAGAGCTCGCTGTAGGCCATCTTGAGGAGCAGCAGGATGCGCATGCACTTCATGCCGCCGCCCGTGGACCCGGCGCAGCCGCCCAGGAACATGAGCAGCAGCAAGAGCGCCTGGGACAGGGGCCGCCACAGCTCGTAGTCCGCCGTGGCGAAGCCCGTGGTGGTCAGGATGCTGGCCACCTGGAAGGACGAAAAACGCAGGGCCGAGCCCAGGTCCTCGTAGGTCGGGCCCCATTCGGCAAAGGCCGAAAGCCCGGTCCAGACCACGAACACGCCCATGAAGAAACGGAACTCCGGGTCCCGGAACATGATGGCGGGACGCCCGCGCAACACGTTGTAATGCAGGGTGAAGTTGGCCCCGGCGATGAGCATGAAGACCGTGATGACCACGTCGATGTACACGCTGTCGTAGGCCGCCACCGAGGTGTTGCGCGTGGAGAAGCCGCCCGTGGCCATGGTGCCGAAGGTGTGGCACAGGGATTCGAACAGGTCCATGCCCCCGCCCCAGAGCAGCACGGTCTCCAGCACCGTGAACAGCACGTAGACCTTCCAGAGCAACAGCGCCGTGTCCTTGATGCGCGGCTTGAGCTTGTCCGGCACCGGGCCCGGCACCTCGGCCTTGTAGAGCTGCATGCCGCCCACGCCGAGGAACGGCAGGATGGCCAGGGAGAGCACGATGATGCCCATGCCCCCGAGCCAGTGGGTGAAGGAGCGCCAGAACAGCAGGCTGCGGGGCACGGCCTCGATGTCCGAAAGCACGCTGGCCCCGGTGGTGGTGAACCCGGACATGGACTCGAACAGGCAGTCCGTGAGGGTGGGCATGGTCCCGGCGAACAGGAACGGCAGGGCCCCGAACAGGGCCGCGCCCACCCAGCCCAGGGCCACGATGGTCATGCCCTCGCGGTGGTTCATGGGCTTGGCCTCGGGGTCGCGGAACACGCTGTACAGCCCGCCGCCCACGGCCAGGGTGGCCACGATGGCCTCCATCAGGGGCAGGACGCCCTCGTCCCCGTAGTACAGGGCCCAACCCAGGGCCAGGAGCATGGTCATGCCGATGGACACCAGAATGGCGCCGACCACGAACAGAGCGTACCGCCAGCGCATCCTAGACGTTCCTGTCCCTGCTGCGTAGCTGCCTGCGCATGTCGCTGCGCTGCTCCAGCTTGACCTCCAGGCGCTTTTCAATGCGCGCGATGTGCTTGCGCGTGCAGAGCAGCACGATGCGGTCACCGGGCTGGATCACGGAGTCGCCCGAGGGGAAGACCACGTCCTCGCCGCGCTGGATGGTCAGGATCAGCGCGCCCCGGGGCAGGTCCAGGTCCCTGATGGCCTTGCCCACGATGTCGGAATTCTCCTGGGCCACGGCCTCCAGGGCCTCGGCCTCGTCGCCCTTGATGGTGGCGGCGGAGATGACGTGCCCCTTGCGCATGTATTGCAGGATGGTGTTCACCGCGCTCTGGCGGGGGCTGACCAGGTTCTCGATGCCGATGGCCCGGACCAGGGGAAAATAGGCGAACTTGTTGATGCGCGTCACGGCGCGGCGCGCGCCCAGGCTCTTGGCCAGGAGCGAGGTCAGGATGTTGGTCTCCTCGTCGCCCGTGAGGCAGACCACGAGGTCCATGTCGTTGACGTTCTCCTCGCGCAGGAGGTCCTGGTCCCGGCCCTCGCCGTTGAGGACCACCGTGCCGTTCAGGCGCTGGGACAGCCATTCGCAACGCTCGGGGTCGCTCTCCAAGAGGCGCACGTGCAGCTTCTTCTGCCGCTCCAGCTGCGAGGCCAGGCGGAAGCCGATGTCCCCGCCGCCGATGATCAGGATGTTGCGCACCTGCTGCGGATGGCCGCCGAAAATCTCGATGATGGTGCGCACGTCCTCCTGCATGCAGGCGAAGTACACGCTGTCCCCGGCCTGGATCACGTCCTCGCCCGAGGGGATGATCAGGTTCTCGTCGCGCAGGATGGCCGCGATGATCACGCCCACCCCGTTCATGACCTGGGGCAGCTGGATGAGCTTGCGCCCCACCACCGGCCCCTCGGCCACAAGGTAACGCACCAGCTTGACCCGCCCTCCGGCGAAGTCGTTGATCTCCCCGGCCTCGGGCACGCTGACCACCTGTTCGATGGCCTTGACCACTTCCACGTCGGGGTTGATGATCTTGTCGATCTTCAGGATGTCCAGGACCTTGCGGCTCTCGGACCCCGAGTACTCGTCGTTGCGGATGCGGGCCAGCTTGAGGATGCCCGGGGCCATGGCCGAGGCGAAGGTGCAGGCGATGATGTTGATCTCGTCGGAGTCCGTGACCGCCAGCAGGATGTCCGCGTCGCGCACGCCCGCCTTTTCCAGAATCTCGGGCGCGGAGCCCGAGCCTTCCACGGTCTGCACGTCCACGTACTCGATGAGCCGCTTGAGCGCTCCGGCGCTGCGGTCCACCACGACCACGTCCTTGTTCTCGGAAGCCAGCCGCCGGGCGATGTGGAAGCCCACCTCTCCGGCGCCGATGATGATGACCTTCAATGGCTGCTCACTTTGTTGATGCTCTCGTTCCCCCGGGCCTTTGTATCGGAATTGCCACGGCAAATCCAGCCCGCGCGGCCGCCCCTGCGGCCCACGCAAAAAGCCCGCCGCACAGCTGCGGCGGGCTGGGAATCGAAAACAATAGACGCCCGAGCTTAGGCGATCTTGTTCACGGCCAGGTTGAGCCTGGAAATCCGGCGGGCGGCCTGGCGGGCGTGAATGACCTTTTTGCTCGCGGCCTTGTCCAGCACGGACGTGGCGACCAGCAGAGCGGCCTGGGCCTGCTCCTGGTCATTGGCGTCCACGGCGGCGCGCACGGCCTTGACCACGTTCTTGATGCGGGTGGTCACGGCGCGGTTGCGGGCGCGGCGCTTCAGGCTCTGACGGTGCCTTTTCAAGGCGGACTTATGGTTGGCCAATGTCTTGCTCCTTAATAATCAATGATTGCCTTGTCGGCCTTAGCAGTGGGGACAAGGCAGTTATACCGTTCAGGGTCGCTTGTCAACCGTTGGGGCGCGATTTTTACCGCACGCGCCGGGGCGGGCTAGACCTGCAGGGCCGAGAAATCGGCCAGACGCCCCAGCCTGGAGACCAGGGCCTGAAGCAGGTTCAGCCGGTTGGCGCGCAGGGTTTCGTCCTCGCACATGACCATCACGTTGTCGAAGAAGGCGTCCACGGCCGGGCGCAGCTGCCCCAGCACGTCCAGGAGCCCCGCGAAGTCGTCCTTAGCCCACAGGGCGTCCCAGGAGGGGATCATCTCCTCCAGGCGGGCGGCCAGGGCCTTTTCCTCGGCGTCCGCGAGCAGGGAGGCGTCGTATGCGCCCGTGAGGTCCATGCCCCCGGCCTGCTTGACGATGATGTTGGCCGCGCGCTTGAAGGTCAAGACGTCCTGGCCGAACTCCGGGCGCTTGGCGAAGGCCGCCAGGGCCTCCACGCGCCCGGCCAGGGCCGGCAGGTCGTTGAACCCGGCGCCCAGGGCCGCGTCCACCACCAGGGTCTCGAAGCCTTGGCCCGTGAAATGCGCGCGCAGGCGTCCGGCGAAGAACTCCATGAGCTTGGCCAGGGCCTCGTCGGGCGAAAGCTTCCAGTCGATGCCCGCGTAGCACTGCTGGGCCGTGCGCAGGATCCCTTCCAGGTCCAGGCGCAGGTTGAAGGCCAGCAGGATGCGGATGATGCCCAGTGCCGCGCGGCGCAGGGCGTAGGGGTCGTTGGCCCCGGTGGGCACCTTGCCCAGGCCGAAGCAGCCCGCCAGGGAGTCGGCCTTGTCCGCCATGGACAGGACGGCCCCAGCCAGGCTCGCGGGCACCGGGCTGGCGGGCCCGGCGGGCAGGTATTGCTGGTACAGGGCGTCGGCCACGGCCTGGGACTCGCCCTTCCTGGCCGCGTAGATGCCGCCCATGATGCCCTGCAGTTCGTCGAATTCACCCACCATGCCCGTGACCAAGTCGGCCTTGGACAGGCGTCCGGCGCGGGCCGCGTCGTCCGTGAGCTCCGGTGCGGCCTCGCGGGCCAGGGCCCCGGCCAGGGCCTCCAGGCGGCGGGTCTTGTCGCCCATGCTGCCCAGGCCCTTCAGGTAGATGACCGTGTCCAGGCCCTTGAGCCACTGGTCGAAGTCCGCCTCCAGGTCCGTCTTCCAGAAGAAGCGGGCGTCCTCCAGGCGGGCGCGCAGCACGCGCTCCCAGCCCTTCTTGACCAGGGCGGGATCCTTGGGCTCCAGGTTCAGGGTGGGGATGAAATGCGGCAGCAGCTTGCCGTCGGGCCCTTCCACGCCGAAGCTCTTCTGGTGACTCTCCATGCTGGTCAGGAGCGCCTCGCGGGGCACTTCCAGGAAGGAGGGGTCGAAGTCCCCGAGGATGACCACGGGCCATTCCTCCAGGCCCACGACCTCGTCCAGCAGGTCGTCGTTCCAGACCACCCTGCCCCCGGCCTGGGCGGCCAGCTTGTCGGCCTCGGCGCGGATCAGGGCGCGGCGCTCCTCGCGGTTCAGGATCACCCGGCACTTGTCGCGCACCACGCCCATGTAGGCGTCGGCGTCGGCGACCTCGAAGGGCCCGGGCCCGTGCACGCGGTGGCCGCAGGTGGAGCGGCCGGACGTGAGGCCCGCCAGCTCGAATTCCACGACCTTGCCGCCGAACAGGGCCAGCAGCCATTTCAGCGGGCGGCCGAAGCCGAAATCCAGGGAGCCCCAGCGCATCTTCTTGGGGAACTGCAGGCCGCTGACGGCGGCCTCGCACACGGCGGGCAGGAAATCGAGGCTCGCCCCGCCGCCCACGGTCTTGCGCGCGGCCAGGTATTCGCCCTTGTCCGTCTGCTGGATGAAGCAGTCGGCCATGTCCACGCCCTGGGTCTTGGCGAAGCCCTGCGCCGCCTTGGTGGGCTCGCCGGCGTCGTCGTAGGCCACGCGCCTGGGCGGGCCGGTGACCAACTCCTCCACGCTGTCGCGCGCTTCGGCCACGTCGGCCACCAGGGCCACCACCCTGCGCGGGGTGGCGTAGGTCGTCACCTCCCCGTGGGGGATCATGGCCTCGTCCAGGCCCGAGGCGATGAGCTGCCCCAGGTCATCGGAAAGCTTGGGGAAAAACCGGGCCGGGAGTTCCTCGGCGCCAATTTCGAGTATCAATGTCGGCATGTTGCTGCGTCCTTTGGTCTGTGCCGCCTACTTGGCGAGCATGGGGTAGCCCATTTCCTCGCGCTGCTCGGCGTAGAGGTGCGCGATCTTCTGGGCCATGGACCGCACGCGCAGGATGTAGGCCATGCGCTCGGTGATGGAGATGGCTCCGCGCGCGTCCAGCAGGTTGAAGCTGTGGGAGCACTTCAGGCAGTAGTCGTAGGCGGGCCAGGGCAGGCGCTGTCCGCACAGGGCCTGGCATTCCTTCTCGTACATGTCGAAGAGCTTGAGCAGCATGTCCTGGTCGGAGAGGTCGAAATTGTAGCGCGACTGCTCCACCTCGTTCTGGTGGTACACGTGGCCGTAGGTCACGTTCCCGTTCCAGGACAGGTCGTAGACGCTCTCCTTCTCCTGGAGGTACATGCAGATGCGCTCCAGGCCGTAGGTGATCTCCACGCTCACGGGGGAGAGGTCGATGCCGCCCACCTGCTGGAAGTAGGTGAACTGGGTGATCTCCATGCCGTTGAGCCAGACTTCCCAGCCCAGGCCCCAGGCGCCCAGGGTCGGGGACTCCCAGTTGTCCTCAACGAAGCGGATGTCGTGCCCGGCGGGATCGATGCCCAGGGCCCGCAGGCTGTCCAGGTACAGCTCCTGGACGTTGTCCGGGGAGGGCTTGAGGATCACCTGGAACTGGAAATAGTGCTGCAGGCGGTTGGGGTTCTCGCCGTAGCGGCCGTCCGTGGGCCGCCGGGAGGGCTCGACGTAGGCCACCTTCCACGGCTCGGGGCCGATGACCCGGAAGAACGTCGCGGGGTTGAAGGTCCCCGCCCCGCACTCCACGTCGATGGGCTGCTGGATCACGCAGCCGCGTCCGGCCCAGAAGTTCTGCAGGGCCAGGATCACGTCTTGGAAATGCATTCTTGACTCCTTAGCAGGCCGTTGAAAAACAGCGATCTGCGGCGTTGCTGCGAACAATTCAAACCCTCGCGTACGGGGAGTACGCGTCGGTCTTGAATTGTCCTTGCGCCTTGCATCTCACTGTTTTTGAACGGCCTGCGCAAACGACTTTTTCAACAATCTGCTTACGCAAAGCCCACTGGGGGCAAAATTCGCATCCCGGGGGCGTCTCGACTGACTGGTCGAAAACATAAAATTTCAACAGCCTGTCAAACAGGCCGGAAGCCACCGTCCTTCCAGGCCAGCCCCAGATGGTAGCGGACCAGGGCGTCCACGGCGTCGTAGACCTGCCTGCGCGCTACGGGAGAGGGATCGAGACGGCCCCAGTCCTCGGGCCCGCCCCGGTTCACGGCGCGCAAAACGCCGACGGCCTCCTTCCCCAGGGGGATGCGGCGGCCCGGCCCCGTGGCGCACGCCGCGCACGCCGCGCGCCCCTCTTCCACCAGGAAGACGGGCGCAACGCTGTCCATTAAGTCTTTTCCGCAGCGGGGGCAAGTGGCGAAGTCCGGGGCGTAGCCCTGGAGAAACGCGGTCTTGGCGCGGAACAGCACCGGGAACATGGTGGACACGTCCCCGTCTGCGTCGAGCATGGCCAGGGCCGAGGAGAAGAGCTCGAACCCCGGCTCGGCGGCCGCAGGATTCTCATGGGCTGTTTCAAAGAATTTCAAACAGTTGGCAGCCTGCCCCAGGCGGCGCTGGTTGGTGCGCAGCCCCGGGTGCCCGCTGATGAGCGAGCCCTCCATGAGGTACAGGTAGTCCCCGCGCGGGTTTTTCTTGAAGCGGAACAGGACGTGGTTCAGGGGGTCCAGGCAGCCCAGGAAGCGCCTGCGGCTCCTGGCCCCGCCGAAGGCGAAGGCCGTGAGCACCCCGCGCGAGGGCGTGGCCAGCCTGATCCAGAGGTCGATTTCGCGGAAGCGCCCCACCTTGAGGATCAGGGAACGCTCGGTGAATTCCATGGCCGCCCCCCGCAGGCTACTGCTCGGGGAAAACCAGGGTCTTGACCTGCCCGGACTGGGCCTCGTAGGCGAAGGGCTTGCCGTCCAGCTCGACGTGGACGCCCCCGGCGTTGCCCAGCTTCATGGTCATGGTCCGGGCGTAGCGCAGGACCTTGGTCTGTCCGGGCTGGAGCATGATGTCCACGGTCACGCCGCCCTCGTCGTCGCCGCCGTCCACCTGGGCCAGGATCCAGCAGGCCTCGGCGGCGGAGACCGCCACGTGCCTCCGCCCGTCCTGGGCCAGGGCCAGGGCCGCGTGGTGCTCCGCGGGCGCGGCCACGGGGGCCTCGGGTTTGGCCTCGACGGCCGCCGCGGCCGGGGCCGCCGGCATGGCGGCCTCGGGCTTGGCGGCGGGCTCTTCGTCCGGAGCGGCGGCCGGAACGGCTTCGTCCGCCGGAGCCTCGGGCTGCGGCGCGGCCTCGGGCGCCGGGAACAGGGGCTTCTTCTCCGCGTGGGCGGCCTGGGGCTCCTCCTGGGGCGCGGGCTGCGAGGACGCGGCAGGTTTGGGCGCGGGCTTGGGCAGCAAGGCGTTCCCGTACACCAGGGCCACGCCCACGGCCACGGCCAGGAGCAGCAGGACGATGGCTATCCACTTGCCCTTGCCGCCCCGGACCACTTCGCGGGACATGGATTCCACGGCCTCGCCCTCTTCCAGGGCCGGGGCCACGTTGTCCTCGGCCAGGAATTCCCGGCCCATGGCCTGGGCGTATTCCTCGGGGTCCAGGCCCAGGAGCTTGGCGTAGTTGCGAGCGAACCCCTTGGCGTACACGGGGTGGGGCAGCGCGGTGAGATCGCCGGCCTCCATGGCCAGCACGTTGTTCCTGCTGATCTTGGTCCGTTGGACCACGTCGTCCACGGTCAGGCCCTTGTTTACACGGGCGGCCTGCAGATTGTGGCCCATTTCCTTGATGTCCATGTCGTGCTCCAATGCCGAGCCCTCGGGCTACAGCTTCACGTCGATGACCGCGTTCTCGCGCAGTCCCTGGATGTATTCCGAGAAGCGCTCCTCCAACTGCTGCTGGTAGAGCTTCTTGTCGATTTCGTTTTTGGCGTCCTCAAAGGGACGCTCGCCGCCGCCGGCCTCGGCGTTGAGCTTGAGCACGGCGCCGAAGCCCCGGAAGTCGAAGGGCTTGCTCATGCCGCCGGTCTGGACGCCCACCAGGGCGTCGCGCCAGTCCGGAGCCAGATCGGGCCAGTCCATGGTGCCCAGGCTTCCGCCCTGCGCCGCTCCGGGTCCCTGGGAATACTCGCGCGCGGCGTCCTCGAAGGTCAGTTCGCCCTTGGCGATGCGCCGGGCCAGCTCCTCGGCCTGGGCCAGCGAGGGCGCCAGGATCACGGACAGGTCCACGTTCCTGGCCTGGATGTAGTCGGCCTTGTGCGCGTCGTAGTAGGCCCGGACCTCCTCCTCGCTGACCACCACCTTGCGCTTGACCATGGCGCCCAGCAGGCGGTGCTTGAGGATGTCGTCGCGGATGCGCTGCTTCATCTGGTCCACGGTCAGGCCTTCGAGCTTGAGCTGCTGCTCGAAGTCCTCGGGGTCGAGCTTGCTCTGGGTGCGGATGCGCTCCAGCTCGTTCTCGACCTCGAATTCGGCCACGGTCACGCCCAGCTTCTTGACCTGCTGATCCAGGAGCCTGTCCTCGATCATCTTGTCCAGAAGCTCCTTGCGGGCATGGGCGATGCCTTGCTTGTCCTGTTCGCTGAGCTCGCGGCCCTTGAAGCGCGCCAGCATGGGCTTGAGATGTTCGTTGACTTCAAACAGGGTGATGATCTCGCCGTTGACAACGGCGACGATGCGGTCCACGACTTCGCCCGCCAGGGCCGCCTGGGCGGCCAGGATCATCGTCACGAGGACGACGGCACGTGTGATCGCCAACAAATTCGGTCTCCTTGAAATGATGTTCGGAATGCCCGGGGCCGAAGGGGCCCGGCCGGGCCGAATCGCTGTTTTTGGTACAATCAATCCCGGCGCTTGGCAATCTCCCCTCAGGGGGCCGGGGCTTTTTCCTCGTCGGAAGGCGGGGCTTCTCCGGGCATGTCCTGGGCCTGGGGCGGAACGGTCTCGGCCGCCGGTTCGCCGGTGTCGGCCTGGGCGGCCTCGTCCTTGGCGTTCATGGGCAGCAGCGCGGACACGCTGATGTCCGCCGTGGCCAGCCTGCCCTCCAGCCAGTGGTCGAAGGCCTCGCGCAGCTTGGCGTCCACCAGCATGCGCTCCACCACGGGATAGGCCTGGGACGGGTCCAGCACCCGCGCGGGGATGGTCTCGTCGTAGATCAGGACCTCGTAGCCGCCCTTGTCCGCGATGACCGAGCTGGCCTCGCCCGGGCCCAGGCCCTTCAAGGCGTTCTTCCAGGTCACAGTCAACTGGTCCTCGCGCACGCGCACCTCGCGCACGTGCACGCGGTCGAACTTGCCGGGCTGGTCCTCGATGGACTCGCCGCTGCGGTAGCTCTGCATGGCGCTCTCGATGGCGTCGCGGCTGGGGCCGCTGACGAGGTGGAAACGGACCCGCGCGGGCAGGAAGAAGTCCTGGATGCGTTCGCGGTAGTAGGCCTCGGCCTCCTCGTAGCCGATGGTGATGCCGGGACGCAGGACCTCGTGGAAGAACTTCTCCATGGTCAGGCGGGAGCGCAACTCCTGACGCCAGCTCTCGATGTCGATGTACTCCTCCACCAGGACCTGCTCGAAGGCGCCTTCGGGATAGTCGGAACGGATGTCGGCCTCGGCCTCGGCGAGCTCCTCGGGGGTCACGGCCAGGCCCCTGGCCTCCAGTTCCTGGGAAACCAGCTCTTCCACCACGATGTCCGCGAGGATGTGGCCGTATTCCTTTTTCAGGGCGGCCACGCTGGGGTTGTCCGCGGCCACGGAAAGCTTCTTGAAGTCGTAGCGGACCTGCAGCCGCTCCATGGTCACGGGACGGCCGTTGACGCGGGCCACCACGCCCTTGGCGTCCGGCTCCGGGGCGCACCCCGAAAGGGAGCCCAGGACCCAGGCCAGGACGATGCAGGCAAGAAGAATTCGTTTCATAAAGAAATGCAGCCTATTGGATGGGAGAGGAGCCGTCAGTTCCCACATCCGGGTGTTGTAGCCCCGCCCGCCAGGAGGGTCAACGCCTTTTCCAGTTCCTCCAGGCCCTCGCGCACGGACCCCGCGCTCACGCGCATCTCCAGCCTGCCCGGAGGCAGAAGCCTGGCCGCGTCGCCCTGCTCCTGTACGTAGGCCACCAGCCGGTCCGGGGACACGGCCGTGGCGCCGTCGGCCCAGGTGAGCACGGCCTTGCCCTCGGACAGGTCGGCCTTGGCCACCTGCAACGCGCCCAGGCAGCGCTTGAGGCGCAGCACGGCCACGAAGCGCTCCAGGGCCTCGGGCAGGGCCCCGAAGCGGTCCCGCAATTCCCCGGCGAGGTCCTCCAGGGCCGCGCCGTCCCGCGCCGAGGACAGGGCCTTGTAGTAGTGCAGCCTGTCCCGGGTGTCGGGCACGTATTCCTCGGGGATGTGGGCCTCGAAGAGGATGTTCAGCTCCGGGCTGGTCTCCAGGACCAGGTCCTCGCCGCGCAGGCGGCGGACCTCCTCCTCCAGCATTTCCAGGTACAGGTCCAGGCCCACCTTGGCCACGGTGCCGGATTGGGCCTCGCCCAGGATGTTGCCCGCCCCGCGCAGGCGCAGGTCCTCCATGGCCACCTGGAAGCCCGCGCCCAGGTAGTCCATGTCCAGGATCACCTGCAGGCGCTTGCGCGAGGGCTCGGGCAGGTGGTCCAGGGACGGGACCACGAAATAGGCGTAGGCTTGGCGCGAGCTGCGCCCCACCCTGCCCCGCAGCTGGTAGAGCTGGCCCAGGCCGAACATCTGGGCCTGGTCCACCACCAGGGTGTTGGCCCGGGGAAAATCCAGGCCGGATTCGATGATGGCCGTGCAGACCAGGATGTCCAGCTCCCCGTGCCAGAAGGCGCGCACGGCCTCCTCCAGGTCCCGCTCGCGCATCTGGCCGTGGGCCATGCCCACCCGGGCGTCCGGGGCCAGCTTCCGCACGTACTCCAGGACCCGGGGCAGCCCCTGGACCCGGTTGTGGACCCAGAAGACCTGGCCCTTGCGCTCCAGCTCCCGGGCCAGGATGGCGCGCAGCTCGCCCTCGTCGCGCTCCAAGAGCGAGGTGCGAACGGGCTTGCGGTCCACGGGCGGGGTCTCCATCACGGACAGTCCGCGCAGCCCGGATAGGGACAGTTGCAGGGTGCGCGGAATGGGCGTGGCCGAGAGGGTCAAGACGTCCACGTCCTTCTTGATGGCCTTGAGGCGCTCCTTGTGGCGCACACCGAAGCGCTGCTCCTCGTCCAGGATCAAGAGGCCCAGGCCGGGCATGTCGAGGTCCTTGGAAAGCAGCATGTGCGTGCCGATGAGGATGTCCACCTGGCCCCTGGCCGAGGCCGCGAGCACGGCCTTGCGCCGCGCCGGGGTCACGAAGCGGCTGAGCATGGCCACGTTCAGGGGGAAGCCCTCCATGCGGCGGCGGAAATTCTGGTAGTGCTGCTCGGCCAGCACCGTGGTGGGACAGAGCAGCGCCACCTGGCGGCCGGCCATGGCCGCGCGGAACGCCGCGCGCATGGCCACCTCGGTCTTGCCGAAGCCCACGTCCCCGCAGACCAGGCGGTCCATGGGCGCGTCCTTGTCCATGTCGGCCATGACGTCGCGGATGGCGCTCTCCTGGTCCGGGGTCTCCTGGAAGCCGAAGGAGGCCTCGAACTCCGCGAGCTCGTCGCCCGGGTCGCCGTAGGCGTAGCCCTTGCCCACCTTGCGCCAAGCGTACATCTCCACCAGCTCGCGGGCCACCTTCTCCACGGCCTTGCGCGCCCGGGACTTGGCCCGGGTCCAGGCCGCGCCGCCCATCTTGTCCAGGGCCGGGGTGACGCCCTCGGGGCCCTTGAAGCGCTGGACCACGTCCAGCCGGTCCACGGGCAGATAGAGCTTGTCGTCCCCGGAAAAGACCAGCAGCAGGTAGTCGTTGGAGACCCCGCCCAGCTCCAGGCGGTGCAGGCCGTCGAAGCGCGACAGGCCCCAGTCCCGGTGCACCAGGAGGTCGCCGGGGGTCAGCTCGTCGTAGCCGGCGAGGCCCTTGAAGTCCTTGTCCGCGCCGGGCAGGCCCGCGCCGCGCGGTGCGGGCTGGAGCACGTCCTCGGAGAGGATCAGCGCCCCGTTCCAGGTCAGCTCCAGGCCGCCGCGCAGGGGCGAGACCAGGGCGAACAGGCCCTTGCCCTCGGGGGCGTAGCCCGTGGCCGGAAGCACCCCGTCCTGGGCCGCCAGCTTGAGGAACTTGCGGCGCGAGGCCTCGGTGCGGAAGCTGAGGATGGTCTGGGGGCGCTGCCGCTCCCAGGCCTTCAGGGACTCCAGCAGGGCGTGCCAGGGCCGGTTGCGCTCCTCGGGCTTCCAGAACAGATCCTCGAAGGCGCGCAGCTCCTTTTCGGGCAGGTCCAGGCCGTCGCGCTTCTCGCCGATGGTCAGGTCCTCGAAATGCAGCTGCGGCCCGCGCATCCAGGCCTTGCGGGCGCGCTCGGCAGTGTCCAGAACGTGGGTGCGCGGGGCGCGCCAGCCCAGGCGTCCGGCCTCCTCGTCCAGGCGGCCGGTCCAGGCCCAGTCCTGCTCCTCCAGGCGCGTGCGCAGCACCCCGGCCCCGCAGAGCACCCACACGGCGTCGCGCGGCAGCCAGTCCGCCAGGGACGAGGGGCCCTTGTAGAACAGCCCGGGCCGGGTCGCGCCCTCCAGGGCCTCCACGCGGCGCTCGAGTTCCGTGATTGCCGCCGTGGACAACTCGCCCACGCTCTTCATGTGCCGCCATTTCTCCCGGGCCTCTTCCAGCAACTGGGGCGTCAGGAGCGCCGGGGCGGCGGGCAGGACCACGGCCTCGTCCAGGTCCTCGCGCGAGCGCTGGGTGTCGGGGTCGAAGAGCCGGATGTCGTCCAGCACGTCGCCGAAGAAGTCCAGGCGCAGGGGCGAGGCGTGGCCCGGGGCGTAGATGTCCAGAATGTCCCCGCGCATGGCGGCCTCGCCGGGCCGGGTGACCATGGGGACGCGCGCGTAGCCCCAGAGCACCAGCTGCTCCAGAAGGTCGTCGGGCAGGATCTCCTCGCCCTTGACCAGGTGCAGGTGATGGTGGGCCAGGACGTCCAGGGGCGGCCACTTGGGCAGCAGGTTGTCCACGGACAGGAGCACCCCGCGCGCGCCCACGCCGCGCGACAGGCTGTACAGGGCGGCCCAGCGCATGGCCCAGCGCCCGGGGTCCGAGGACTGGGCCGGATACGGGGGCAGCACGGTCCAGGGATTGTCCGGGAACGGGGTTCCGCCCCCGGGGGTCAGCAGCTCCAGCAGGGACTTGAGGCGCAGCACGTCGCGCGTGCCCGGGGCCACCACCACCACGTTGCGGCCCTGGGCCAGGAGCGCGGCCGCGGCCGAGGCCTGGCTGCCGGGCCCGGACTTGTAGATGCGCAGGGCGTCGGCCTTGGCCGACGAGGCGAAGGAACGCAGGGCTTGAGGTAGAATCACGTGCCGGCCGTGGATGACAGAGGGTGAAAAAAAGAAGCCGCCGCGCCGGTTGCACGGCATGGCGGCTTCGGGGCCGCGTCAGGCGGCCCTTGAATACGGTATTCGTCCGTGGTCGTCTAGACCTGGGAGAGGATGCTCTTTTCCTCGCCCGACAGCAGGCGGTCGAGGTCCAGCAGGATGAGCAGCCGGTCCTCCAGCTTGCCCACGCCGCTGATGTACTCGGACTCCAGGCCGGAAACGACCGGCGGCGGCGGCTCCACCGTGTTGGCGGGTATGCGCAGCACCTCGGAGACGGAATCGACCACGAAACCCACGATCATGTTGTTGATCTCGATGACGATGATGCGGGTGTGCTTGTCGTGCTCACGGGTGACGAGGCCGAAGCGTTTGCGGAGGTCGATGATGGGGATCACGTTGCCGCGCAGGTTGATGACGCCTTCCACAAACTCCGGAGCCTTGGGCACCTTGGTGATTTCCATGGTGCGGATGATCTCCTGGACCTTGAGGATGTCCACGCCGAACTCCTCCTCGCCGATGGAGAAGGTCACGAGCTGAATGAGCTCGGCATCCTGTTTTTTCTGAGTTTCGTCCATATCGTTCTCCTAGAGGGTACCGGATTGCTGGGACAGAAAAACTCCGCACGCCTGTTGTCATAGTAAGCATTTTTTTTCACTTTGCAACCAATTTCAGCAACCTAAGTCACCCGGCGAAAATCGCCGAAACTCGAATTTACTGCCATGGATGCGATATGCTACAATCATACTCATCGGATAGATGACGCTTGCACTTGAGACGCCCCTCCTGTAGGGTGCGCCACTCCGTGCAAGGATTGCGCGGCACCAAGGAGAACCCAGCAGCATGGCCCGATTTCTGCCCCAGAGTTCCCACTTCCCGCTTGAAGAGCAGATCAAGTCCCTGGAGGACGACGAGCTCCTTGATTTCTGGGAGGAAACACAGCACCTGGAGAAGTTCCTCGGCGAGGAGCTCTCCGAACCCGAGACCTCGGGTGAATACGAGCGCATCATCATCCAGGAACTCCTGGTGCGTTCCTGCCGCCGCGGCCTGCGCCCCTAAAAAGTCGAAAAAGGGCTTGCCTTTGCGAGGGTCATCACCTAGTTTCGCAAGCCCGGACAACGCAGGGGTGTAGCTCCAACGGCTAGAGCGCCGGTCTCCAAAACCGGATGTTGGGGGTTCGAATCCCTCCACCCCTGCCACTTCCCTTTTCCGCCCGCCGCACCCCGTGCGGTTTTTTTGTGCCCTGCCCAGGCAAAAAACGCCTCCTGTCCAAGAGCTGGACGGGAGGCGTTTGTTACGAAAAACGGATAAACTTCGGCTCTAGGACGGGTCGGGCCGCCCGATGCAGAAGTAGGCGAATCCCTCCTCTGCCAGGGCCCGGGGGGAATAGAGGTTGCGGCCGTCGAAGACCAGGGGGGCCGTGAGGGCCTCGCGCACCCGCTTGAAGTCGGGGTTGCGGAACTGGTTCCACTCCGTGACCACGGCCAGGGCGTCGGCGCCCTCCAGGGCCTCGTACTGGTCGGAGACGATCTCCAGGAGCGGGTTGTCGCCCAGTTCCCGGGCGGCGGTTTCGGACGCCACGGGGTCGAAGGCCTTGACGCGCATGCCCTTGGCCGTGAGGTAGCGCACCGTGGCCAGGGACGAGGCCTCGCGCACGTCATCGGTGTTGGCCTTGAAGGCCAGGCCCCACAGGGCCAGGGTGCGGCCCTCGAGGCCGCCCTGCGGGGCGAAGTAGGCCTCCACCTTGCGGGCGATGGCCAGCTTCTGGAAGTTGTTGACCTCGTCCACGGCGGACAGCAGCCGGGGCTCGTGGCCCACCTGGCGCGCGGTGTTGATCAGGGCCTTGACGTCCTTGGGGAAGCAGGACCCGCCGTAGCCCACGCCGGGGTAGATGAAATGGTAGCCGATGCGGTGGTCCGAGCCGATGCCCAGGCGCACGTCGCGCACGTCCGCACCCACCTTCTCGCAGATGGCCGAGACCTCGTTGATGAAGGAAATCTTGGAGGCCAACAGGCAGTTGGCCGCGTACTTGGTCATCTCCGCGCTGCGCACGCCCATGACCATGACCTTTTCGCGGCTGCGGGCGAAGGGCGCGTACAGGGCGCGCATGATCTCGGCGCTCTCCTCGTTCTCCGTGCCCAGGATCACGCGGTCGGGCTTCATGAAGTCCGCCACCGCGTCGCCTTCCTTGAGGAACTCGGGGTTGGAGACCACGTCGAAGCCGACGGACTCGCCGCGCGCGGCCAGCTCCGCCGCGACGAGGGAGCGCACTTCGTCGGCCGTGCCCACGGGCACGGTGGACTTGTCCACCACCACCAGGGGCGCCCGCATGGCCGCGCCGATCTCCCGGGCCACCTGATGCACGAAGCCCAGGTCGCAGGACCCGTCCTCGCGGCTGGGAGTGCCCACGGTGATGAAGGCCACCCGCGCGCCGTCGAGGCCGTCGGCCAGGCTGGTGGTGAAGCGCAGCCTGCCCTCGGCGCTGTTGCGCACCACCAGTTCCTCCAGGCCGGGCTCGTAGATGTGCACCCGACCGGCGGTGAGCATCTCCACCACCTCGGGATTCACGTCCACGCAGCAGACGCTGTTGCCCATTTCCGCGAAGCAGGCCGCGCTCACGAGGCCCACGTAGCCGGTGCCGACTATGCAAAGATTCATCAGTATTGCTTCCTTGGGGTTGTATCCTTGGTTCAGGACGAGTGACTGGCCCTTGGCCTACGAACGCCGAAATTCTTAGACACCGCCTTCGGGCAAGTCAATAGCCACGCGCCCTTTCGGGACCCGGGACCCGCGTCCATCCGGCCCTTTTCCTTGACTTTGGGCCTAGGTTGGGCAGAATTTACGGATTCGCCCGCCAACGACGCGGCGCGACTCCGGAAAACCACAAACCACGAGAACACGCCATGCCCTCTCTCGCCGTGAACATCGACCATATCGCCACCCTGCGCCAAGCCCGCCTGGGCACGGAACCCGATCCGGTGACCGCCGCCCACATGGCCGAGCTGGCCGGGGCCCAGTGCATCATCTGCCACCTGCGCGAGGACCGCCGCCACATCCAGGACCGCGATCTGGAACTGCTGCGCGCCACCGTGCAGACGCGCCTGAACCTGGAAATGGCCGCCACGGCCGAGATGCAGGCCATCTGCCTGCGCACCAGGCCGGACATCATCTGCCTGGTGCCGGAAAAGCGCCGGGAGCTGACCACCGAGGGCGGCCTGGACGTGGCCGGGCGCGTGGACGAGATCACGGCCTACCTGGCCCCCATCCTGGACGCGGGCATCGAGACCAGCCTGTTCGTGGACGCGGACCCGCGCCAGTTGGAGGCGGCCAAGGCCACGGGCAGCGAGTACGTGGAGATCCACACCGGGCACTATGCCGACGCCAAGGACCGCGAGGCCCGCAAGGCCGAGCTGGAAAAGATCCTGGCGGGCATCGTCCTGGCCCGGGACCTGGGACTGAAGGTCAACCTGGGCCACGGCCTGAACTACGTGAACGTCCTGGCCTTCGCCGACGTGCCGGGCGTCAACGAATATTCCATCGGCCACAGCATCATCTCCCGCGCGGCCTACGTGGGCCTGGACCGCGCCGTGCGCGAGATGAACGAATTGGTGCGCTCCTTCGCATCCTAGGGGCGAATGCCTCAAACCGGCCTCGGGGAGGACACGGTGATAGTCGGACTCGGCCTGGACGTGGTGGAAGTGGACCGCATCGAGCGGGCCCTGGAGAAATTCGGGGACCGCTTCCTGGGGCGCGTGCTCACGGACCTGGAGCGCGACCAGATGCGCGGCAACCCGGTGCGCTACGTGGCCGTGCGCTTCGCCGCCAAGGAGGCCGCGTCCAAGGCCCTGGGCACGGGCTTTTCCAACGGCGTGTTCTTCGGGAACATCGAAATCCGCCGCCAGGAGTCGGGCAAGCCCGAACTGTTCTTTCTGGGCGAGGCGCAGGACGTCTTCAGAAGCCTGGGCGCGGCCCGGGCCCTCATCAGCCTGACCCACGGCCGGGACACGGCCGCCGCCGTGGTGGTCCTGGACAGCGAGGCCGGATCATGAGCTTTCCCGCACTGCCCGGCTGCCTGCCCCTGCCCACCCCCGGGGAGATGGGGGCCTGGGACGCCGCCGCCATCCAGGACTTCGGCCTGCGCCAGGAGGTGCTCATGGAGAGCGCCGGACGCGGCTGCTTCGAGGTCCTGGCCGAGAATTTCGACTCCCTGGCCGGGCTGGACGCCCTGGTCCTGGCGGGTTCGGGCAACAACGGCGGGGACGCCCTGGTCGTCGCTCGCTGGCTGGCCGACGCCGGGGCGCGCGTGCATGTGGCCCACACGGGCCGCAAGAAACGCTACCGGGGCGCGGCCGCAGCCAACCTGCGCCTGGCCCAGGCCATGGGCCTGGACCTGACGTACCTCCCGGGCAAGGCCCTCGCGGACATCTGCCCGGCCCCGAACATCGTGGTGGACGGGCTGCTGGGAACGGGGTTCGCGGGAGAACTGCGGCCCCAGGCCCGGGCCTGGATCGAGGAGATCAACGACCTTTCGGCCACGGCCTTCGTGCTGACCGTGGACATCCCCTCGGGCCTCTGCGGGCTCACGGGGCGGCCCTTGCCCGTGGCCGTCATGGCCGACTGGACCGTGACCTTCCACGCGGCCAAGCTCGGGCTGCTCATGCCCGGGGCCGAGGAGTTCACGGGCGGGATCGTGGTCCAGCCCATCGGCATCCCCGGGTTCGTGGAGCGCTCCGCACCCCCGGCCTGCCACCTGCTCACCGAGGGCCTGGCGGAACTCATGCCCGGCCCCGCGCCGGACCTGCACAAGGGCGTCGCGGGCCACGTGCTGGTCTGCGGCGGCTCCCCCGGGCTCACGGGCGCGCCGCACCTGGCCGCCCTGGGCGCTCTGCGCGCGGGCGCGGGCCTGGCCACCGCCGCCTGCCCCGCCGGCCTGGCCGCAGAGGTCAAGGCGGGCGCGCCGGACATCATGACCCTGCCCCTGGGCGACGGCGCACAATGGAGCGCCGCGCAGGCCCGCGAGCTGGCCCCGCGCCTTTCCGGCTTCGCGGCCCTGGCCCTGGGACCGGGCCTGGGACGCGCGGACGGGGCCCTGGAATTTCTCCGCGCCCTCGCGGACGCGGACCTGCCGCCCCTGGTGCTGGACGCCGACGCCCTGTACTGGCTGGCGGAAGACCCCGCCCTGCTCGCCCCCCACGCCGCGCGCGCCGTGCTCACCCCGCATCCCGGGGAGCTGGCGCGGCTCATGGGCCTGTCCACGCGCGAGGTCCAGGAGGACCGTATCGCCGCCGCGCGCGCCGCGGCCGGACGCTTCGGCGCGGTGACCGTGCTCAAGGGCGCGGGATCCGTGGTGGCCGAGCCCGGGGGCCGGACCCTGCTTTCGCCCTTTTCCACGCCCAACCTGGCCGTGGCCGGGTCCGGGGACGTGCTGGCCGGGCTCACGGCCGCGCTCCTGGCGCGCGGGCTGGCCCCGGTGCAGGCCGCCTGCCTGGGCGTGTACTGGCACGGATTGGCCGGGGCGCGCCTGGCCGCGTCGCACCCGCTGCGCGGCAATCTGGCCTCGGAAATCGCACACCAACTGCCCCAATGCTGGGAGGAATCCGCAGATGCTTAAGGCCAAGGACATCATGACCGCCGATCCCCTGACCCTGAACGTGGACGACGAGGTCACCGCCGCCGCCCAGATCATGCTCGAACGCCGCATCAACGGCCTGCCCGTGCTGGACGCGGCCGGGCGGCTGGCGGGCATCCTCTGCCAGAGCGACCTCGTGGCGCAGCAGAAGCGCCTCAAGCTGCCCTCGGTGTTCACCCTGCTGGACGGGGTCATCCCCCTGTCCTCCACCAAGGACCTGGAGCGGGAGATGGAGAAGATCACGGCCATCACCGTGGCCCAGGCCATGACCCCGAACCCCGTGGCCGTGTCCCCGGACACCCCGGTGGACGAGATCGCCTCCCTGATGGTGGACCGCAAGTTCCACACCCTGCCCGTGGTCCAGGACGCGCGCCTGGTGGGCGTGGTGGGCAAGGAGGACGTGCTGCGCACCCTGGTGCCCGGGGGCGGCGAGTCTTGAGCGACGCGACCCTGCGCCTGCACCTGCCCGACGAGGAGGCCACCCTGGCCCTGGGCCGGGCCCTGGCCCGGGCGCTCCTGGCCACGCATCCGGCGCAGACGGTGCTGCTCTGCGGGGACCTCGGCGCGGGCAAGACAACCCTGGTGCGCGCCCTGGTGGAATCCCTGCCCGGCGGGGACGAGGCTCAGGTCTCCAGTCCCAGCTTCAACATCATGAACCTCTACCCCACCGAACCCAGGGCCGCGCATTTCGACCTCTACCGCCTGGAAGGCATGGGCACGGACGAGGCACTGGTGGAGGAGATGCAGGACCCCGGGGCCCTGGTGCTGGTGGAATGGGCCCAGTTCCTGGACCCGCGCGACCTGCCCGGGGAATACCTGTCCCTGGCCTGGGAGAACGCGCCCGCGGGACGCACAATAGTATTGACGGCGACGGGAAAGAAGGCCACACAAACGCTTTCCGCCCTTTCGTAATCGATTATCAACGCAAACCCTCACGACCACCAAGGGAGAAGCGAGGCTCATGGGCATTATCGTGCAAAAATTCGGCGGCACATCCGTGGCCAACCTGGACTGCATGCGCCAGGTCCTGGACAAGGTGGTCGCCGCCCGCAGCGACGGGGCCAACAAGGTCCTCGTGGTGCTCTCGGCCATGGCCGGAGAGACCAACCGGCTCATCGCCCTGGCCAAGGAATGGTCCGCCAAGCCGGATCTGGCCGAAATGGACAGCCTGGTATCCACCGGGGAACAGGTCTCCGTGGCGCTGTTCAGCATGCTGCTCAAGGACGCGGGCATCAAGGCCCGCTCCCTGCTGGGCTTCCAGGCGGGCATCAAGACCGACGCCATGTACGGCCGCGCCCGCATCCTGGACATCGACTCCAAGGGGCTGGCCGCCATGCTCGAGGACTACGACGTGCTGGTCACGGCCGGGTTCCAGGGCGTGGACTGCGGCAGCCGCATCACCACCCTGGGGCGCGGCGGCTCGGACACCTCGGCCGTGGCCCTGGCCGTGGCCGTGAAGGCCGACGTCTGCGAGATCTACACCGACGTGGACGGGGTCTACACCACGGACCCCAACCTCTGTTCCACGGCGCGCAAGATCCCCCGCATCAGCTACGACGAGATGCTCGAGCTGGCCAGCATGGGAGCCAAGGTGCTCCAGACCCGGTCCGTGGAATTCGCCAAGAAATACAACATGACCGTGCACGTCCGCTCGACCTTCGCGGACTGCAACGGCACATTCGTGACCCAGGAGGATGAGAGCATGGAAGCCGTGCTTGTTTCGGGCATCGCCTACGACAAGGATCAGATTCGCGTCACCGTCTGCGACGTCGAGGACCGCCCCGGCGTGGCCTCGGCCATCTTCGGCCCCCTGGCCGAAGCGGGCATCGTGGTGGACATGATCATCCAGAACACCTCGCGCGACGGCAAGACCACGGACATGACCTTCACCGTGCCCCAGAACGACCTGGAGAAGACCCGCGAGATCATCGCCTCCGTGGCCGGGGACATCGGGGCCAGCGAATGCCTGGTGGACGAGCGCGTGTCCAAGGTCTCGGTCATCGGCGTGGGCATGCGCAGCCATTCCGGCGTGGCCTCGCGCATGTTCCGGGCCCTGCAGGGCGAAGGCATCAACATCCTGATGATCTCCACCTCCGAGATCAAGGTCACCTGCCTCATCGAGGAGAAGTACACCGAACTGGCCGTGCGCACCCTGCACGACACCTTCGAACTGGAAAAAGAAAACCACGCATGCTGACATGAAGAAGATACGGATATACGACACCACGCTCAGGGACGGGACGCAGGCCGACGAAATCAACCTCTCCAGCGGCGACAAGATTCGCATCGCGCGCAGGCTGGACGACCTGGGCGTGGATTATGTCGAGGGCGGCTGGCCCGGCTCCAACGAGACGGACCGCGCCTTTTTCCGTGAGATCAGGAACTACGACCTGAAGCACGCCAAGGTCGCGGCCTTCGGCAGCACGCACCTGCCGCGCACCACGGCGGACAAGGACAAGAACCTGGCCGCCATCCGCGCGGCCAAGCCCGACGTGGCCACCCTGTTCGGCAAGACCTGGGACCTGCATGTGCGCGAGGCCCTGCGCATCCCCCTTGAGCGCAACCTGGAGATCATCCGCGACTCCATCGCCTACATGGTCCCGTTCTTCGAAGAGGTGATCTACGACGCCGAGCACTTCTTCGACGGCTACAAGGCCAACCCGGATTACGCCCTGGCCACCGTCAAGGCGGCCCACGAGGGCGGCGCGTCGGTGCTGGCGCTCTGCGACACCAACGGCGGCTGCCTGCCCGGCGAGATCCGCGAGATGTGCAAGGCCGTGAAAAAGGCCCTGCCCGGGGCCAAATTCGGCATCCACACGCACAACGATTCCGAGGCCGCCGTGGCCAACGCCCTGGAGGCCGTGGCCGTGGGCGCGGTGCAGGTCCAGGGGACCATCAACGGCTACGGCGAGCGCTGCGGCAACGCCAACCTCTGCTCCCTGATCCCCAACCTGGAACTGAAGTTCGGCGGCAAGTACCGCTGCCTGCCCGAGGGCAACCTGGCCCAGCTCACGGAAACGGCCACCTTCGTGTCCGAGACCTGCAACCTGCGGCCTTTCCTGCGCCAGCCCTACGTGGGCAAATCGGCCTTCGCCCACAAGGGCGGGGTCCACGTCTCGGCCGTGATGCGCAACGCCAAGACCTACGAGCACGTCACGCCCGAGAGCGTGGGCAACCAGCAGCGGGTGCTGCTCTCGGACCTCTCGGGACGCAGCAACATCCTGTTCATGGCCAGGAAGTACGGCTTCAACCTGGACAAGGACGACTCCACCGTGGGCACGCTCCTGGCCGAGATCAAGGAGCGCGAGAGCCGGGGCTACGAGTATTCCTCGGCCGAGGCCAGCTTCATGCTGATGTTCTTCCGGGCCATGGGCTGGTCCAAGGAATACTTCAAGCTCGTCAACTTCAGCGTCATGGACGCCCTGCGCGAAAACGACGAGGCCTTCATCGAGGCCACGGTGATGCTCAAGGTGGGCGGCCAGGTGGAGCACACCGCCGCCTCGGGCCTGGGCCAGGTCAACTCCCTGGACAAGGCCCTGCGCAAGGCCCTGCATCCGTTCTACAAGAATCTCGACGAGATGCGCCTGGAGGACTTCAAGGTCCGGGTGCTCTCCGGCACCACCAGGGACACCGGCGGCACGGCCTCCAACGTGCGCGTGCTCATCGAGAGCGCGGACAAGACCGAACACTGGACCACCGTGGGCGTATCCTACGACGTGATCCACGCCAGCTGGGAGGCCCTGGTGGACTCCGTGAACTACAAGCTGTTCAAGGACGATCGAGCGCGCTGGCCCGCACCGGGCAAGTGAGGACCTGATGGGCGGCACGGCTGGGACGATGCGGGGCTGGTTGCTGGCGCTGGCGTGCGCCCTGGCCCTGTTCCTTTTCGGGCTGGTCCTGTCCTATCTGCTCTGGAACCGCATGGAATCGTCCACGCTCCCGCCCTGCTCCCAGGGCGTGGCCCTGCGCGTGCAGGCCGCCATGGACAGCCTGGGCGGGGCCGCCTCCCTGCTCTCCCGCCAAAGCCGTGAATTGCGCATCACCCCGGCGCACATCTTCCACTTTCCCCTGCGCCACGTGCTCGTCGTGCCCCACGGGGCCGACGCCCGGACCCTGGCCCAGGCCCTGGGCAGGGACTGGCCCTGCGCCGCCACCTGGGCCCGCGAGGTCTCCTCGGACGAGGCCTTCCTGTCCATCATCGCCGTGGGCGATCAGGACATCGTGCCCCTGCGCCTGCGCAAGGAGGATTTCGACCTGGCCGAGTCGGCCCCTTCTGGGACCATCCCCAGCCTGGCTCCGGACTCGGTTCTGGTGCTCCGCAAGCGCCCCGGCAGCGAGCAGGTGCTGATGCGCGTTGAATAGGATTTGGCCTTTGCCCGGCAAAGGGGTATATTTATTGCAATCTTGACATACTTTAGTGAATAGCGACAATATCCCGACCCCTCTTTTCGGCACCTGCCGGCCCGATCGAGGGTCCCCCCAATGGAATGCGCATCGGCAGGCAGGCCAACAACCGACATGATACGGACCATCCTCAGCGGACTGCGAACCATCCCCCTCCCGCCCGTGGTGCGGGACGGATTCGCGCCCCTGTCGCGGGCGACGGTCCTGGTCGGCCGCCTGGCCGCCCGCGAGATGCGCGCCGGGCTCCTGCGCTGCTGGGGTTTCCTGGTGCCCCCTGCGGCCCGCTTCCCCGTGGCCCTGCTCGCCTACCTGCTGCTGGTCTTTTCCCTGGAAGTGGTGTTCCTGCGGACGTTCTCGCCCATGACCGAACCCGATCCCCCGGTGCGGGCGCATCCCGCGGCCCTGGCCCTGGACACGCAGGGCCTGGACACGGTCATGCTGGCGGCGGCCCTGCCCTCGGCGTTTTCCTTCCACGCCCGCCCGGGCCTGCTCCTGGGCTGTACCGAGGCGGCCCTGGCCGAGGCCCCCGAAACCTGGAACGACTTCCAGAAGCACCCGCTCCTGTCCCTGGACCAGGACCTCCTCGATGCGTCCTCTAACGCGCCCTTCGACAGCGTGCGCCAAGCCGTGGTCCACAGCAGCGTGCGCATGCCCGTGGACAGGCTGGCCCTGCATCCCCTGGACAAGACGGGATTCCTGGCCGGGGACACGCGGCGCTTCCGCCGCCTGTTCGCGCGCGTGGACACGCCCGGCGGCGGAAGCCTGCACGCGGACGCGCTCCCCAAGAGCGCCATCGCCCCGCCGCTGACGCGCCTGGACAAACTGCGCCTCAAGCAGGCCCGCACCAGCGGCCTGGGCGAGCTCTGCGCGCTGTTCGAGTCCGGGGTGCGCGGCATCTTCGCCGTGGGCTACGACATCAAGGGCGGCACATCCTACGGCAAGTACCAGATCTCCAGCCGCAAGGGCGCGATGCAGAATTTCCTGAGCTACCTCGACGTGCGCGCCCCGTCCTGGGCCATGCGCCTGCGCGCCAGCGGCCGCTCCAACACCGGGGGCACGGACGGGGCCATGCCCCGCGAATGGAAGCGCATCGCCCGGGAGCACCCCAGGCCCTTCGAGCGCCTGCAGGACGAATTCATCCAGACCCGCTACTACGCGGCTTCCCTGAACGAGATGCGCAAGCGCGCGGGCCTGGACCTGGAGAACCATCCCGAGGCCATCAAGGAAGTCCTCTGGAGCACGGCCGTGCAGCACGGCCCCAGCGGAGGCGCAAGCATATTCATCAAGGCCTGCCTGCGGGCCAAGACCCGCACGGACAAGCCCTACGCGGCCATTCTGGAGGAAGTCTTCCGGGAACGCGAAAAGCGACTTGAAAAATGCCCACCGCAGCAACGCAGCGCCCTGCGTGAACGCCTGCGGCAGGAGAAGGAGATGGCCCTCAACCGCCTGCGGGTGGAACGGGGCACAAGAACGACAGAGGTGGCTTCACTCAATACGTTCATGTAACCACGCGAGGCCCGGCATGGCATCCATCAAGGATCTGCACATCCTGATAGTGGACGACAAAGAGCCTGTAAGAAAGGCCGTCGCCGCAGCCCTGGGCAAAATCGGGTTCACCAACATCTCGGCCACGGGCGATCTGCTCTCGGCCTGGAAATCCATCGCCCGTCAAAAGGTGGGCCTGGTGATCTGCGAGACTGTGGTGGACGGCAAGCTGGGCATCCACTTGCTGAAAAAAATCCGCTCCACCCAGGCCGTGGCCCGCATGCCCGTCTTGATCATGTCCACCCGCAAGGAACCCAAGGTGGCCGACGCGCACATGCGCGCCGGGGCCTCGGCCTTCCTGGTCAAGCCCTTCGACGCCGCCACCCTGCTGGCCAAGCTCAAGAAGGCCCTGGCCACGCCGCCCAAGCCCCCGGCCGGGGACAACGAGAAGATACTCCTGGAGCAGGCCAAGGCGCGCCTGGAAAGCTACGACTCCGACGGCGCCCTGACCCTGTTCACCAAGATCGCCCGCGCCAACCCCAAATGCGCGGCCGCCTACAAGGGCCTGGCCAAGATATTCCAGACCAAGAAGAACACCGAACAGAGCCTAGTCTTCCTGGCCGCGGCCGCCAAGGCCAGCGTCCAGAACGGGGACTTCGGCGACGCCGAGCAGACCTACAACGAACTGCGCCTCTACGACCCCAAGGCCCCCAACCCCTTTGCCGCGGCCGGGGCCGAACTGCGCGAAAAGGGCGACATGAAGAACGCGGCCGAGCTCTTTCGCAAGGCCGTGGCCGCGGAGCCGGACAACGCCGAGAACTTCATGTCCCTGGCCGACCTGGAGCTCAGCCTGGGCAACAAGGACGTGGCCACCCAGCGCGTGACCGAAGCCCTCAAGCTCCAGGACGACCTGGGCGATGGCCGCAAGCTCTTCAAGGCCCTCACCGGCCAGAAGTGGACGGACTCGGAGCTCAGCGTAGCCGGTGCGCAAAAGGCCAAGAAGCGCCAGGAGGAAGAGGAGAAACGGGGCACCGTGCGCTTCTGGGTCCCGGACCTCCTGGTGGGCGTGCGCGGATTCGACGAACACTTCGCCATCACCGAGATGAGCATCAAATCCATGGCCTTTTCCGCCGGCGAAGGCAGCTTCGAGGTGGGCAAGACCCTCAAGTTCGACATCCTGCGCCTCACGGACGTGGGCACCAAGCCCGAGATCAAGGGCCTCAAGGGCGAAATCATGCGCCTGGACAAGGAGGCCGTGGGCATGGTGCTCATCGACCCGAACGAGGAGCAACAGGCCGCAATCAAGGAAATCCTGGACGCCGCCCAGGAGCGCCAGAAGGAAGAAGTGCGCGAATCCAAGGATATCACCTTCGATATCGACATGCTCTTCATGTAGGGGCGGGGCGTCCCAAGGCGCACGTCTGCTTCGTTGCTGCGAAAAATCCAGAACCGACGCGTATTTGGATACGCGTCGGTTCTGGATTTTTCTTGCGCCTCGCATCCGCACACCTTGGAACGCCCCGCCAAGCGTGGGAACGGTTGGGGAGATAAATCAAAAAGACAAAGCCCCCGCGAAGCTTCGCGGGGGCTTTGCTTTTTTGCAGGTGGGAAAGCTGCGCGCAGGGGCCGCAGACGTGCGCCTTGGGACGCCCCGCCCGGTTAGTCAACGAACCGGGCGCGTATGCGTATGCGCTCCGGCAGGTCTATGTTCCAGCGCTTGAGCCCGCTCCTGCTGAACACCAGTGTTCCGTTGGCGGGAAAGACCACGGGCTCCAGGACGCCTTGCTCCAGATAGGCCTTGACCAGGTTGGCGGCGGCCCGGCCCTGGTCCTCTCCGTCGATGAGCAGGCCGCCTAGGGCCTTGCCCTTGCCCAGGGAAAATTTCCAGAAGGAGAACACGGGCAGCGGGCTGTTGGCGGCGGTCCATTCGGTGACCGTGTCCAGAGGCACCTGGAGCCCCTCCTCGTCCCGCAGGGCCGCATAGCCGGCCAGGACGAGGGCCTCGTAGCCCTCGTCGGCCAGGCCCAGGACCATGCGCTTCCAGCGTGCGAAGCTGCCGGTCATCTTGGCGTCCAGGGAGATTCCGGAAACCGTGATCTGCGCCTTGCCGCCGAAAGAGGACTCGATGATGGCCCGGGACGTGTCCCCGTCGTCGAAGAGCACGGCCAGCCGCTTGGGGCAGGGGTGCAGTATCTCGCACAGCAGCTTGGCCGTGCGCTGGACCTCGGGGCGCTCCAGGACGCCCGTGACGTTGGTGGGTATGCGATGGCCGCGGAAATACACGCGCGGGTTGTGGTTCACGCCCATGAAGACCACGATCCGCCCCTCGTCGCTCAGGCGCTGGCCCAGCAGCCGCACGGCGTTGTCGTCCACCAGCACCACCACGTCGGGCGAGGCCTCGCGGCAGGCCTCCATGGCCGCCTCGGCCCGGGGCGCGAACCGGTCGCCGGGAGCACGCTTGGTGTCCAGGGCGAAATAGCGCAGTTCGTGGTTGCCTCCCAGGGCCTGCTCCAGGCCCGTGTGGCATTCCCTGACCCATGGATAGCGATCATGGTAGCTGTCCACCACGAACACGGAACCGGCGCGGGCCGACACGGCCCAAAGCAGGACCGCGGCCACGCACGCAACGCGAAGCAAAACCATTCTCCCCCCGAACACAGTCGGCCGAAGCCCTTTTCCCGGTAGTGTATGGACAGCATAAGAGTACA
Source organism: Desulfocurvus sp. DL1XJH-121 (assembly GCF_054819825.1). NCBI lineage: Bacteria > Pseudomonadati > Thermodesulfobacteriota > Desulfovibrionia > Desulfovibrionales > Desulfovibrionaceae > Desulfocurvus > Desulfocurvus sp. DL1XJH-121. The sequence continues at coordinate 55,088 of NZ_JBTVWW010000007.1, read as the reverse complement.
CGAATCGGAAAAAGTCTCAACGCGAAATATGCCAGAACGCCTCCGGGTTTCCGACCGCGAAGGATTGTCCCTGAATATGGCTGCCTCTAAGGCAGGTGCGCCAGGGCGAACTCCACGAGCAGGGAACGCACCAACTCGCGGGTTTCCTGATGGGTGGTGATGACGTGGCGGCTGGTGACGGTCTCGCGGACGGTCAGATATTCCAGGCGACGCACCGTGGACGAGACATGGTCGAAGATGAACCGGGCGTTGGACGCCGGGACCGTGGCGTCGCCCGTGGTGTGGACCGCCAACAGCGGCGCGCTCACCCGGGGCAGCCCGCGCCGCACCCGGGCCATGCCGCGCAGGAAGCTGTGCAGCGCGGGCAGGCTGGTGACGCCCTCGTAGCCCTTCCAGGGCGCGATGCGCCGCGACTCGGGGTTGGCCGGACCGCCCGGCCACAGGGGCCGCACGCGCTTGATGAGCCCCACCAGGGGCAGACGCCAGTCCGTGGCCTCGGGCGGCAGGAAGCGGTACAGGTACACGGGCGCGGCCAGCGTGGCCACGCAGGCCGGGTCGCGCGCCTGGGCCAGGAGCAGGGCCAGGGTCCCGCCCATGGACAGGCCGCAGACCATGACCCGCTCGTGGTCCGCGCGCAGGGCGTCGTATTCGCGCTCCACGGCCCCGGCCCAGTCCGCGAAGCCCGTGCGGCTCCAGGCCTCGGGCGTCCGGCCGTGGCCCGGCAACAGGGGCGCGCGCACCGCGCAACCCAGGTCGGCCAGGGCCTCGGCGGGCCCCCGCATCTCGAAGGGTTCCCCGCCGAACCCGTGTATGCACAGCGCGGCCGTGGCCGCCAGGGGGGTATCCATGGTTTCTCCCGCGCCTGCTTGCGGGCGCCTGGCACATCCATTACAAGGTTCCCCACGCCACCGCAAACCCCTACCAGCGAGGCCCGCCATGCCCAGCCCCTGCGATCTTCTCGTCACCTGCGACATCCTGCTGACCCAGGACGCCCGGCGCACCGTCATCGAGGACGCGGCCCTGGCTGTACGGGACGGGCTGGTGGCCGCCACGGGCCCGCGCGCGGAACTGGAGGCGGCCTGGGCCCCGGCCGAACGCCTGGACCTGGGCCGGGCCATGGTCCTGCCCGGGCTGGTCAACGCCCACACCCACGTGTCCATGACCCTGCTGCGTGGCCTGGCCGACGACCTGCCCCTCATGGACTGGCTGACCCGCCACATCTTTCCGGTGGAGCAGAAGCTCGACCCCGCCCTGGTGCGCCTGGGGGCCTTGCTGGGCTGCGCCGAAATGGCCCGCACGGGCACCACGGCCTTCTGCGACATGTACCTCATGGAAGACGCCGTGGCCCGGGCCGTGGCCGAGTCGGGCCTGCGCGCGCGCATGGGCGAGGTGATCTTCGCCTTTCCCTCCCCGGCCTACGCGGACCTGGACGCCGCCATGGACGTGGCGCGGTCCCTGGAGGAGCGCTGCAAGGGCAACCCGCGCCTGCGCTCGGCGGTAATGCCCCATGCGGTGTACACCACCGGGCCGGACTTGCTCACGCGCACCATGGCCCTGGCCGAGGAGCTGGACGTGCCCCTGCACGTGCACCTGGCCGAGTCCCCGGGCGAGACCGCCCAATGTCTGGAACAGCACAGGGCGCGCCCGGTGCCCTATCTGCACGGCCTGGGACTCTTGGGCCCGCGCACCCTGGCCGCGCACTGCGTGGACCTCTCGGACGAGGAGATCGGGCTCCTGGCGGACACGGGCACTCGCGTGGCCCACTGCCCGGAGAGCAACATGAAGCTGGCCAGCGGCTTCTGCCGGGCCCAGGAACTGCTGGACGCGGGCGCTGTGCTGGGGCTGGGCACCGACGGCGCGGCCAGCAACAACAATCTGAACATGTTCACGGAGATGGGCTCCGCCGCCCTGCTCCAGAAGGTCCGCCGCGCCGATCCCACGGCCCTGCCCGCCCAGGCCGTGCTGGACATGGCCACCCTGGGCGGCGCGGACTGCCTGTCCTGGCCCGAGCTGGGCAGCCTCGAACCCGGCAAGGCCGCCGACCTCACCGCCCTGGACCTCACGCGGCCGAACATGATGCCCCTCTACTCCCCGGTGTCACACGCCGTGTACGCGGCCAGCGGCGGCGAGGTGGTCCTGACCATAGTGGCGGGCGAGGTGCTGTACCGCGACGGCGCGTTCACGCGCATCGACTACCCGGCGCTGCTGGCGGAAGTCCGCGAGGCCGCCGCCTGGGTCCGCAAACAGAGCTGAGGGGGACGATCCGCATGCAGCCCTCTCCCTGCGACACCCTGATCCGCTGCGGCCTGCTCGTGACCCAGGACGCCGAACGCTCGGTCCTGGAGGACGCGGCCCTGGCCGTGACGGGCGGCCGCGTGACCGCGGCGGGCCCCTGGGAGGACACGGCCCGGAGCTTTTCCGGCGCGTCCTTCCTGGATCTCTCGCGCTGCCTGGTGCTGCCGGGCCTGGTGAACACCCACACCCACGCGGCCATGACGGCCTTCCGGGGGCTGGCCGACGACTTGCCCCTCATGGATTGGCTCACGGGCCACATCTGGCCCGTGGAGACCCGACTGACCCCCGAGGTGGTCTACGCGGGCTCCAGGCTGGCCTGCGCCGAGATGCTGGCCTCGGGCTGCACCTGCTTCGCGGACATGTACATGTTCGAGCACCAGACCGCGCGGGCCTGCGAGGAGATGGGCATCCGGGGAGTGCTGGGCGAGGGCATCTTCTGCGGAACCACCTGCTCTTACGAGGGGCCGGAACAGGGCCTGGCCCTGGTGGAGGACCTCACGGACTCCGTGGCCGGGTCCGAACTGGTGCGCACGGCCGTCGCGCCCCACGCGGCCTACACCAACACGCCTGAAATTTTGCGCAAGTCCTGGGAGCTGGCCGAACGCCTGGACCTGCCCTGGATGATCCACGCGGCCGAGAGCCCGGCGGAGACCGCCCAATGCCTGGAGCAGGCGGGCAAGCGGCCCCTGGAAATCCTGGCGGACCTGGGCTGCTTGGGGCCGCGCTCCATCCTGGTGCACATGACGGACCTGACGCCCGGCGAAACGGCGCTCGTGGGCGCGCGCGGGGCCTCGGTGTCCCACAACCCGCGCAGCAACATGAAGCTGGCCAGCGGCGTCTGCCCGGCGCAGGCGCTCCTGGACGCCGGAGCCGGGCTCTGCCTGGGCACGGACGGCGCGGGCAGCAACAACGCCCTGAACCTGTTCGCGGAGATGGCCGCCGCCGCCCTGCTGCAGAAGGCGCACCGCGCCGACCCCACCGCCCTGCCCGCGCAGGCCGTGCTGGACGCCGCCACCCTGGGCGGGGCCCGGGCCCTGTCCTGGCCCGGGCTGGGCTCCCTGGCCCCGGGCGGCGCGGCGGACCTCGCGGCTCTGGACCTGAACCACCCCGGCCTGGCCCCGCTGTTCGACCCCGTGTCCCACGCGGTGTACGCCGCCACGGGCGCGGAGGTGCGCCTGACCATGGTGGCCGGGCGCGTGGCCTACGAGGACGGCCGCTTCTCCGGGGCGGCCACCGGCGATCTGGCCGCCTGCGCCCGCGTCCTCGGGGAATGGGCCCTGGCCGGATGAGGACCGGGACCCGGGACGGCTTTTTCCCCTTGACAAGGCCGGGTGAATATATCAATAGTCACCCGCTTCCGATGCACATCAGAAATCCATGCCGGGCCGCGCTAGGCCGGGCGGCAAGGTAAGGAGAAAAATACCATGGCCAAGAAACAGATCGCCACCATTCTGGACAACGCCGTCATGACCGACGATGGTCTGGCCGTGAACGGCGTGGTGCTGCAGCAGATTTCCGAAAAATGCGAAGGCTGTGAGCGCGTCGTGGCCCACGAGTCCGGCGGCCAGTACTGCACCAGCTACGCCCAGCCCGCCAAGAAGTGGAACATGGGCGTGTGCAACTTCGCCACCCACATGCGTGCCGAGAAGGACACCCAGGGTAACGTCAAGGTCAACCCGCTCAAGGCCTCCAAGCGCGCCGCCCGCGGCCGCTAGGCATCAAGCGTCAGACGGACGATTTCAAGGGCGGGTGCGAACCCGCCCTTTTGCTTTTCCGAGCCCGGTGGTATCGTATCCGGATAGCGGCCCGGACGCCCCGGGCCGCCACTCACAAGGGGACGACGACATGCCCAACAGCCTCCTGGAACGCCTGGACGCCATGGCCGGCGACGTGATCGACCTGCAGTGGGACCTGGTGGCCATCCCGGCCCTGGGGCCGGAAAACGGCGGCCAGGGCGAAAAGGCCAAGGCCGACTACCTCCTGGGCCGCCTGCTGGAGATGGACGTGCCCGAAGTCCGCGAGCTCAAGGCCCCGGACGAGCGCGTGGACTGCGGCTACCGCCCGAACATCCTGGCCCGCGTTCCGGGCCAGGACACCGGGCGCACCCTGTGGATCATCTCCCACACCGACGTGGTTCCCCCCGGCGATCCCCGCCACTGGGACAGCGATCCCTTCGAGCTGCGCGTGGACGGCGACATACTCGTGGGACGGGGCGTGGAGGACAACCACGCGGGGCTGGTGCCCTCGCTGCTGCTGCTCACGGCCGTCCTGGAGGAAGGCGTGACCCCGCCCATGAACCTGGGGCTGCTCATGGTGGCCGACGAGGAGACGGGCAGCGGCTACGGCCTGGGCTACGTGGTGCGCGAGCACGGGGACCTGTTCGGGCCGCGCGACCTGTTCGTGGTCCCGGACTTCGGCGTTGCGGACTCGTCCATGATCGAGGTGGCGGAAAAGAGCATCCTCTGGCTGCGCCTGGAGGTCACGGGCGTGCAGTGCCACGCGTCCACCCCGGAACAGGGCGTCAACGCCATGGTGGCCGGCTCGGCCCTGGCCCTGCTCCTGAACCGCGAGCTGCCCCTGCGTTTCCCGGCCACGGACGATCTGTTCTCCCCGCCCGAGTCCACGTTCACGCCCACCAAGCGCGAAGCCAACGTTCCCAACGTGAACACCATGCCCGGCTCCGACGTCTTCTATCTGGATTGCCGGGTGCTGCCCCGCTATCCCCTGGACGAGGTGGAGGCCGTGGTGCGCGAGCTCGCCTCCCGGGTGGAGGCCGAGTACGGCGTGGCCGTGACCTTCTCCCCGGTGCAGCGCGAGGAGGCCGCCCCGCCCACCCCGGCGGACAGCGAAGTGGTGCGCCGCCTGCAGGCGGGCATCCGCGAGGTCTACGGCGTCGAGGCGGGCCCCGCGGGCATGGGCGGCGGCACGGTGGCGGCGTTCCTGCGCCGCGCGGGCCACGAGGCCGCCGTGTGGAGCACCATCATGCACAACGCCCACCAGCCCAACGAACGGGCCCTGATCTCCACCCAGGTCAAGGACGCCAAGGTCCTGGCCCTCATGTTGATGAGTTGAGGCTGTTGAAAATCGCGCGTCTGCTTCGTTGCTTCGGAAAAAGCAAAACCTCGCGTACAGGGAGTACGCGTCGGTCTTGCTTTTCCCTCGCGCCTCGCATCCACACGATTTTGAACAGCCTCAAGTAAGGAATCGCTCAGGATGAAGCACCCCTTTCCGGACAGATTCGACTGCGTGGTCGTGGGCGCGGGGCATGCGGGCTGCGAGGCGGCCATGGCCTGCGCGCGCCTGGGCCTGGCCACCCTGCTGGTGACCAGCAACGCGGACCGTATCGGCCATCTGTCCTGCAACCCGGCCATCGGCGGCCTGGCCAAGGGCCACATGGTGCGCGAGATCGACGCCCTGGGCGGGTCCATGGGCGTATGGGCGGACAAGGCGGGCATCCAGTACCGCAGGCTGAACACCTCCAAGGGCCCGGCCGTGCGCGCCACCCGCGCCCAGATCGACCGCTCGGCCTACATGCGCGTGGTCCAGGCCGACGTCCTGGCCCAGGACAACCTCTGGGTCTTCCAGGACATGGCCGAGGCCGTGCTCATGGAGAACGGGCGCACGGCGGGCGTGCGCACCATGCTCGGCGGGCATTTCCCGGCGCGGGCCGTGCTCCTGACCACGGGCACCTTCCTCTCCGGGCTGATGCACGTGGGCGAGCGCAGCTTCCCGGGCGGCCGCCTGGGCGACCCGCCCAGCGTGGGCCTGTCCGCCAACCTGCGGGACCTGGGCCTGGACCTGGGGCGGCTGAAGACCGGCACCACCCCCAGGCTGCTGGCGGCCAGCGTGGATTTCGAGGCCATGGAGGCCCAGCCCGGGGACGATCCGCCCCCGCATTTCAGCTTCCACGCGCCCTTTGATCCCATGCCCCAGCGGCCCTGCCACATCACCTGGACCAACGAGCGCACCCACGAGGCCATCCGCGCGGGCTTCGACCGCTCGCCCATGTTCTCGGGCGTGATCAAGGGCGTGGGCGCGCGCTACTGCCCGTCCATCGAGGACAAGGTGGCCCGCTTCCCGGAGAAGCCCCGGCACCAGATCTTCGTTGAGCCCGAGGGCCTGGACCATCCCGAGGTCTACCCCAACGGCATCCCCACCAGCCTGCCCCTGGACGTGCAGGAGGCCATGCTGGCCACCATCCCGGGCCTGGAGCGGGCCCAGATCGTGCGCCCGGGCTACGCCATCGAATACGATTTCTGCTTCCCCACGCAGCTGGCCCCGACCCTGGAGGCCAAGGCCGTTCCCGGGCTGTACCTGGCCGGGCAGATCAACGGCACCTCGGGCTACGAGGAGGCCGCCGCCCAGGGGCTCTGGGCGGCCCTGAACCTGGCCGCGTCCCTCACGGGCGGCGAGCCCTTCCTGCCGGGCCGGGACGAGGCCTACATGGCCGTGCTGGTGGACGACCTGGTGACCAAGGGCACGGAAGAGCCCTACCGCATGTTCACCTCCCGCGCCGAACACCGGCTGCTGCTGCGCGAGGACAATGCCGACGCCCGGCTCACGGAAATCGGCCGCGCCCGGGGGCTGGTGGGCGACGCCCAGTGGGCCGTGTACGGCGCCAAGCGCGCAGCCCTGGCCGAGGTCCAACGCGGGCTGGCCGAAATCAGCGTGCGCCCGGACGCGGGGACCCGCGACCTCCTGGCCTCCCTGGGGGCCAAGGCCCCGGGCAAGGCCGTGCCCCTGGGCGAACTCCTGCGCCAGCCCGAGCTGCATATCGAGGACCTCGCCCCCCTGTTCCCGGCCCTGGCCGACGCCTCCCCCGAGGTCCTGCGCGAGGCCGAAACCACGGCCAAGTACCAGGGCTACCTGGAGCGCCAGGAAAAGCTCGTGGCCCGCGCCGCGCACCTGGAGTCCGCCGCCCTGCCCGGGGAGCTGGACTTCTCGCTGGTCTCGGGCCTGACCCGCGAGGCCGTGGAAAAGCTGACCCGCATCCGGCCGCTGACCCTGGGCCAGGCCGGGCGCATCTCGGGCATCACCCCGGCCGCCGTGACCTGCCTGGAGATCCATCTGACAAAACTCCGCCACTCCCAGGCCTCTCCCCCTTCACAGGGCAGTTGATTCCGCGTACACCAGGGGGCATGCCGATTCCCCGGGCCCCAGTCCAGCGCACAGGCGCCCCCGTCCTTGCGGGAGGCGTTCCCCATGACGCACGGCGCCCGGCCGGACTCCTCGTCGGCTTCCCGGTGAAAGGCTCCGAGACGTCCAAAAACTTGACTGCCCCCCTCCCGGCCAAAGGCGGATGCATGCCCGGCGCGGCGCGCCGCCCGGCCAAAGCGCCCCGGCGAAGGCGCTTCCCGGGCCCTTCCACGCGGCCGCCCCAGGAGCATTCGACGCTTTCCGGAACCAGCCCCGAGGGGACCAAAAGCACACCCATCACGTCATATTCATTGACTATTATGGTAAACAGCCAGACGGCTCAGGCCATCGGGAACGTCCCGCCTCCGCATCCCGGAAACAGGATCAAGCCCCGGATGCCGGGCCAACAACGCGATTTCGTGGAATCTTTTTTGCAAAGCGGATGGCGCGAAGCCGGTTCCCCCTGGACGCCGGCCCTGGACACGGACGCGGCGCGCCCTCGGACGGCCCCTTGCGCGCCAGGATCGGCAGATGCGGCTGGACACGGACCCGAACACCTTGAAGCGGCAAGCCATACATGAACGTATTCGCATCCCTGACGACCACGTCGTCCTCCGCCCTGGAGCGGGTTTCCGCCGGCATCGACCGCGCCTTCCTGGACCGCATCCAGGGGTCCTTCGACGACCTGGGCATGACGCGCCAGCTTCTGGACATCATCGGCTGGACCGTCGTGGCCGCCGCCCTGGCCGCCGGCCTGGTGCTGCTGGCCAACCACCTGCTCTTCAAGCGCAAGCGGCGGCTGCCCAGCAACATGGTGGGCGACCCGCATCTGGTGTCCCAGCTCCTGCGCACCGCGCAGGACCAGCGCAGCAAGGTGGAGTTCAGCTTTTCGCGCGACGACCAGGCCGCCCCGTCCCTGCACTGCTCCATCGAGGACATCAAGAAGCAGGAGATGGTCCTGGACGCCGGAGGCGCGGCCACGGTGCACCAGGGCTGGCTGGGCCGACCCGTGTCCTGCTTCTTCCGCCTCATGTCCCGCACCAACCCCGGCCAGCCGCAGTTCTACAGCTTCGATTCCGAGATCACCGGCGTGGTCAAACGCACCGACGGCTCGGCCCTGGTGTCCGTGGCCCTGCCCAGCACCCTGACCATGCAGCAGAAGCGGGTGCACATGCGCATGGCGCCGCCCATGCGCTGCCTTCTGGGCCTGGCCCTGTGGCCCGAGCCCATGGGCCCGGGCGGGGTGCCGGAGCCGGAGATCAAGCGCTGGGGCAAACCACTGCTGGTCTACCACGAGCTGGAAACCACCCAGCTCAGCGTGGCCAACCTCTCGGCCGGGGGCATGCGCATCGACCTGCCCCGCGAATCCGTGAAGGACACGGAACGCGAATTCGAGGTCGGCGAGCGTTACGTGGTGCTCATGAAGCTCCTGGATCCGGAGAACAAGACCAAGGAACGCATCTGGTGCCTGGCGCGCATCCAAAACCGCTACGAGGACCAGCAGACCCGCACCCTGGAGCTGGGCCTGCGTTTCCTGGCCCAGGGCGTCCCCGCTCCGGGCGAGACTCCGACCATGACCTGGCGCGCCTCCGCGCAGGGGCTGGACAAGCTGGGCAACTGGATTCAACGCCGCCACCTGGAGCAGTTCCGCTCCAAGGGCGGGGCCTGATCCCCGTCACGAAAATGTGCCTTTACGGGATTGCCAACAAGGCCGTAAATTTCTATAGCAATTGAGAACGCAACCCTGACAGGAGTTCCCACGTGGAAGTTGAAGACGAATCTGAGAGTTTGTTCTCCACATTGTTCGGCAAGCTCTTCAAGAAGGACGACTCCGTCCTGGAAAAATTCATTCTCTCGGCCAAGCGCGACGGCGACATCACCAGTGACGAGGTGGCGCTCTTGCTCAACGTCCTCCGCCTGGGCCGCAAGCAGGTGCGCGAGATCATGATCCCGCGCACGGACATCGCCTGCGCCCCCCTGGACGAGCCGCTGTCCGCGGTCACGGACCTGATCGTGGAGCGCGGGCATTCGCGCATTCCCATCTTCCGCGGCAACCGCGACAACATCGTGGGCATCGTCCACGCCAAGGATCTCCTGCTCCACCTCGCGCATCCCGACGCCGAGGCCCTGTCCATCCGCGACATCATGCGCAAGCCCCTGTTCATCCCGGACACCAAGAACGTCCAGGACATGCTCCAGGTCTTCCGCTCCAAGAAGGTGCACATGGCCATCGCCCTGGACGAATACGGCGGGACCTCGGGCCTGGTGACCTTCGAGGACGTGCTGGAGGAGATCGTGGGCGAAATCGAGGACGAATACGACGCGCCCCGGCCCGAGGACATCCAGGTCCTGGACAACGGGGACGTCCTGGTCTCCGGCCGCACCCCGCTCTTCGAACTGGAGGAGGACCTGGGCCTGCGCCTGAACTCCACCCAGGTGGAGACCGTGAGCGGCTTCATCTGCGAACTGGCCGGGCGCGTGCCCGGCGCGGGCGAGGCCTTCGAGACCGGCGACCGCAGGCTGGTGGTCAAGGACGCCGACGCCAAACAGGTCCACTGGATCGTGATCCAGACCTCGCCCCACGCCGAGGCCGATGACTAATCTGCTGCTCCCCGCCCTTCTGGCCTGCTGCGGAGCCTGGTTCGGCTTCGCCAACCCCCTGGCCCACGTGCCGCCCCTGGCCCTGCTCCTGCCCCTGGGCCTGACCCTGGCCGCCAACGGCGCACCCGGCCCCAAGGCGGCCTTCAGGCGCGGCCTGCTCATGGGCGCGGCGGCCTGCGCCGGGGCCCTGTACTGGATGGCCCTGCCCGTGCACGACTACGGGGGGCTGCCCTGGATCCTGGCCGCTCCCTGCCCGGTGCTGGTGGGGCTGGCGCTGGGCGTGTACCTGGGCCTGTTCTGCCTGGGCCTGTATCTGGTGCGCGGCCGCCTGTCCTGGCCCCTGGGAGCCGTCTGGGCCGGGGCCTCGTGGTGGGCCCTGGAATACTTCAAGGGCACGCTGTTCACGGGCTTTCCCTGGCTGGTGCTGGCCTCGGCCTTCTCGCCCTGGCCCCAGGCCCTGCAGGGCGCGGCCCTCATCGGGGCCTACGGCCTGTCCGGCGTGCTGGCGGCCTCGGCCTGGCTCCTGGCCTCGGGCAAGGGGCTCATGCCCGCGCCGAGGATCGCCGGGGCCCTGGTGCTGGCGGGGCTCGCCGCCTACGGCGGATACGCCCTGAACCGGCCCCTGGAGCAATGCGGCACAGCCTCCGTGGCCCTGGTCCAGGGCGACATCGACCAGAGCCTGAAATGGGACCAGACCTACCGCCTGGGCACGGTTCAGCGCTACAAGACCCTGTCGCGCAAGGCCGCGGAGGACGGAACCCCGGGCCTGCTGGTCTGGCCCGAAACCGCCCTGCCCTTCTACCTGCAGGAGGTCAACTCCCTGACCGTGGACGTGCGCAGGCTGGCCCGTGAGCTGGGAACGTCCATCATCACGGGCTCCCCGGCCTACACCTACCTGCCCGAGGAAAAGCGCTACGAGCTGCACAACCGGGCCTACCTGGTGGACGAGACCGCCATCCTGGCCGGGCACTACGACAAGGAGCACCTGGTGCCCTTCGGCGAATACGTGCCCCTGGGCCAATGGCTGGGCTTCCTGGGCAAGCTGGTGCAGGGCGTGGGCGACTTCGTGCCCGGGGACGACACCGGCCCCCTGGTCACCGGCTCCGGGGTGCGCGCGGGCATGCTCATCTGCTACGAGTCCATCTTTCCCGAGTTGGCCCAGGCCCGCGTCGAGGCCAGGGCCAACCTGCTGGTGAACATCTCCAACGACGCCTGGTTCGGCCGCTCCTCGGCCCCGTTCCAGCACCTGGACCTCACGGTGCTGCGCGCCGTGGAGCAGGGCCGCAGCATCGCGCGCTGTACCAACACGGGCGTCTCGGCCTTCGTGGGCCCCCGGGGCCGCATCCTGGCCGCCACGCCCCTGTTCACGGCCACCGTCCTGTCGCGCGCGGACCTGCCCCTGTGCGAGGGACAGACGCCCTTCCACCGCATGGCCGGATACCTGGCCTGGCTGCCCTTCGCGCTCCTGGCCCTCTGCGGCCTGGCCGCCCTGACCGCGCTCAAGGCCTGATCCCGCGGGCTCCCGCGCCTTTTCCCCTTGCGAAGCGCCTCGCGAGAGGCTATTATTTATTTTTGCCGACAAACGTCAACCAGATGGAATTTCAGAACATATGCTGCAATACACCGATCTGAAGACCCAGGGCGCGGCCCTGCTGGACCAATTTCAAAGCCTCTGGAGGCGTCTTTGACCGCGAGGCCAGCATCGCCCGGCTCCAGGAACTGGAGACCGAGTTCGCCAAGCCCGACGCCTGGAACAATCCCGACGAACTGAAGCCCCTGCTCCAGGAAAAAAGCCGCATCAGCAACATGGTCGAGCTCTGGGACGGCCTGCTCAAGGCCAAGGAGGACCTCGACGAATGGCTGGTCATGGCCGCCGAGGACCAGAGCCCCGACGTGCTCGAAGCCCTGTCCGACCAGGTGGATACCCTCTCGGACCGCCTGCAGGACACGGAGCTGCGCACCCTGCTCTCCGGCCCCCAGGACAGCGCCGCAGCCATCCTGGAGATCCATCCCGGCGCGGGCGGCACCGAGGCCCAGGACTGGGCCGAGATGCTCCTGCGCATGTACCAGCGCTGGGCCGAGCGCCACGAATTCAGCGTCAAGACCCTGGATTTCCTGCCCGGCGACGAGGCCGGGGTGAAGAGCGTGACCCTGCTCGTCGAGGGGCCCCACGCCTACGGCCTGCTCAAGGCCGAAAAGGGCATCCACCGCCTGATCCGCATTTCCCCCTTCGACTCCTCGGGGCGCAGGCACACGTCCTTCGCCTCGGTGGACGCCTATCCCGACGCGGGCAAGGACATCGAAATCGAGATCCGCGACGAGGATCTGCGCATCGACGTGTACCGGGCCAGCGGCCCGGGCGGCCAGAAGGTCAACAAGACCAGCTCGGCCGTGCGCATCACCCACCTGCCCACCGGGCTGGTGGCCCAGTGCCAGAACGAGAAGTCCCAGTTCCGCAACAAGGACACGGCCATGAAAATCCTGAAGGCCCGCCTGTACGAACTGGAACAGAGCAAGATCGACGCCGAGCGCCAGGCGGACTACGAGACCAAGGACGCCATCGGCTTCGGCAGCCAGATCAGGACCTACACCCTGCAGCCCTACAGGCTGGTCAAGGACCACCGCTCGAACACGGAAATGTCCAACGTGGACGCCGTGCTGGACGGGGACATCGACACCCTCATCCGCAACCAGCTCCTGAACGACCATGCCCGAAAAAAGTGACGAGATTCCCATCATCCAGAGCGAAGGGCTGCTGCAGGAACTCAGCGCCATGCGCGCCCTGTTGCGCGAGCATTCCTGCAACGGGGGCCACGAGGGGACCCTGCTCGGCCTCCTGCGCCTCTGCCCGGGGCTGAACATGGACGACTGGCCCGCGCTGCGCGACCGCCACGGGCTGCGCGACTGGCTGGCCCTGCCCGTCCAGGGCCAGGACTATCCCCTGCTCTCCCAGATCCAGGAAACCTTGCAGAGCATGGCCTACCAGAGCGAGCACGACCCCCTCACCGGCCTGGCCAACCGCCGGGTCTTCGACAGCGCCCTGGAGCAGGAGCTGGAACGCGCCCATCGCCAGGGCGAATCCCTGTCCCTGGCCATGTTCGACCTGGACAATTTCAAATCCGTCAACGACACCCACGGCCACCCTACGGGCGACGTCGTGCTCACGAGTTTCGCCGACGTGCTGACGTCACGGATCCGACGCTACGACCTGGCCGCGCGCCTGGGCGGCGAGGAGTTCGCCGTTCTGTTCCCGGGAACCGGGCAGATCAAGGCCGTGGCCACGGTGGAACGCATACTGCAAGAAGTTCGCGGGTTGCGCTTCACCGCTCCGGCGAACGGCTCCGAGTTCTCGGTGACCTGTTCCGCGGGCCTGGCCTGCTACAAGGGCTACGCCCCCGGACCGGCGCCGGACATGGTGCAGGCCGCGGACGAGGCCCTGTACCGGGCCAAGAGCCAAGGCAAGGACCGGGTGCTCACCGCCCCCCTGGCGGACACCCGCAAGCCCTCGCGCGCAAGCCTCGTGGAATCCAATGAAAAGAAATTCCTGTTCACCGGAACGGGTATCGAGGATGAATAGATGAGCGAACCGACCAACAAGGCCGTCAGCTTCTCCATCATCAGCGGCAAGGGCGGGGTGGGCAAGACCAACCTGGCCCTGAACCTCGGCTACGCCCTGTACCGGGCCGAGCACGCCGTGATGCTCATGGACTGCGACCTGGGCCTGGCCAACCTGGACGTGCTCCTGGGCCTGACCCCGGAAAAGACCCTCCAGGACCTCCTGGCCCCGGGGGCGCGCGCCGGCGACGTCATGGCGGCCATCGAGCCGAACGGCTTCGATTTCCTGCCCTCGGCCTCGGGCGTGCCCGAACTCATCGACCTGGACGAGGACCTGCAGGGCGTTCTCTTCGACAAGCTGAACTCCATCATCGGCAGGTACGACTTCCTGCTCCTGGACATCGGCGCGGGCATCAGCCGCACGGTGCTGCGCTTCGCGGCCATGACCCAGGAGCGCCTGGTGGTCATCACGCCGGAGCCCACGTCGCTTACCGACGGCTACGCCATGATCAAGGTGCTGCACGCCGAGCACGGGGTCACGAACTTCAACGTGGTGGTGAACATGGCCGAGACCCACGCCCAGGGCAAACAGAGCTTCGAGCGCCTGCGCGGGGCCTGCGAACGCTTCCTGGGCCTGGACATCCACCACGCGGGCACGGTGCGCGACGACCCCATGGTCTCCAAGGCGGTCATCCGCCAGACGCCGTTGCTCAAGCTCGCGCCCCGTTCCGACGCGGGCATGGACATCCTGCAGCTGGCCGTGAAACTCAAGCGCATGCGCGACGCGGACCTGGACGGACTGGCGGCCAAAAACGGCCTGAGCCTTCCGGACAAAAATTCCGCGATTAACACTTGACTAAAACCCTCTTAATTCGCATAGTTGTATGGCTGCATATTGCGCATACAGCATTAACCGGCCCCACGGGCCGGACAGACTCCGGGAGGGAGACATGAACAAAAGCGAACTGATCAAGACCCTGGCCGAAAAAAACGAAATCCATGTGGACGAGGCGTCGCTGGTGGTGAACACCTTTTTCGACTCCATCAAGCAGTCCCTGGTGGACGCCGAGCGGGTGGAGATCAGGGGCTTCGGCAGCTTCAAGGTCAAGGACTACGGCGGGTACACCGGCCGCAACCCCAAGACCGGCGACGTGGTCACGGTCAAGCCCAAGCGGTTGCCCTTCTTCCGTCCGGGCAAGGAACTCAAGGAATTCGTGAACAAGTAGATGATCAGACGGCTTATTCCTCTCCTCCTGGTACTCGTTCTCGCGCCCTGGACCGCCGCCTCAGCCGACGACCATCCACTGTCCATCGTCTTTTCCGCCAACTCCGGCGGGCACTATGAGCCTTGCCCCGTGTGCGGGGGCAAGGCCATGGGCGGCCTGGGGCGCCGGGCCACGCTGTTCGCCCGCCAGCGCGAAGCCGGGGGCAATCCGCTGTTCCTGGCCGGCCCCTACGAATTTCTGCCCCCCAGCGGGTTGAAGAATCCCACGCCCCAGCTCGCCCAGGCCCTGGGCAAGGCCTACGGGACCCTGGGCTACGACGCGATCTTCGCCGCCCCCGAGGAGGATGCATGGCTGCGCGACAGCGACGCCGAGCTGCCCCCGGTCCTGCACCTCCAGTCCAACCGCGCGGAAATCGTGACCCTGGACAAGGGCGGCTGCCGCATCGGCGTGGTGCTCTTCCCGAGGCTCTTGCGCGGCGAGCGCAAGCCCACGCCCATGGTCATGGAATCCGTGGCCCGCAAGGCCCGTTCCCTGGCCGAGCGCACGGACATCGTCATCGGCGTCAGCTCCTGGGGCGCGGCGGGCGAGGCGGAATTCCTGGACAAGACCGAGCCCTGCGTGGACGTGCTCCTGGGTTCCGGCTTCGGCCCCGGCCTGGCCGGGCGCTTCATGAAGAACGGCCGCACGTTCTGGGCCCGGGCCTACACCACGGGCAAGGCCTTCCACGTGATCCGCGTGCGGGTCCCCGACCAACGCGAGCCCGACTGGCGCTGGATCAAGGACGGCAACCTGAGCCTGGATTTCCAGGTCCTGGACAAGGACGTGACCTCCGACGCGGCCATGCTCAAGCTTTTGGACGGATTTTCCCTGGGGCACGTAAATTAGTTGCATTCCGGGCGAAAACCGGACACCGTTTGTCCGTCCCATAGACTTCAACAACCCGACGAACCATGACTATCATCACCGGCGGCGCCGTGCCCTTCGTGAAGATGCACGGCAGCGGCAACGATTTCGTGCTCATCGACAACAGGGCCCTGACTTTGCCCCAATCGGAAATGGCCCGCTGGGCCCAGGCCATCTGCCGCCGCGCCTTCGGCGTGGGCGCCGACGGGCTGGTCTTCCTGCAGGACGCCCCCGCGGGCTCCGAGGCCGACTACGTCTGGCATTTCTACAACGCCGACGGCTCCCGCGCCGAGATGTGCGGCAACGGCTCGCGCTGTGCCGCGCGCCGCGCCGTGGAGCTCGGCCTGGCCGGGCCCGCCCATGTGCTGGGCACGGACGCCGGGCCCATCCGCGCCCAGGTGCGCGCCGAGGGTACGGCGGTCAAGGTCCAGCTCACCCCGCCCCACGGCCTGAAGCTCGGGGCCGAACTGGACGTGGACGGCCGGACCTACACCGTGCATTTCGTGAACACGGGAGTGCCCCACGCCGTGGTCCAGGTGGACGACGTGGCCGCCGTGGACGTGCAGGCCCTGGGCAGCGCCCTGCGTTACCACCAGCACTTCGCGCCCGCGGGCACCAACGTCAATTTCATCCAGGTCACGTCGCCCGAGAGCCTGCTGCTGCGCACCTACGAGCGCGGCGTGGAGGGCGAGACCTTCGCCTGCGGCACGGGCGCGGCGGCCTCGGCCCTGGTGGCCCGCGAACTGGGCCTGACCGGGAACGCCGTAAAGCTGACCACCTCCGGTGGCGAAATTTTGCAAATCCATCTTGAAGACGGTACGGTCTTCCTCGAAGGCCCGGCCGTGAAGACGTTCCAAGGCGAAATGATTCTTGAATCCCTGGGGCTGGAACTTCCCGCCCGGGGTTGATAGCGAAGCAGGAGGACGCGATGCAGTTCAAGGGAGCGCTCACCGCCCTGGTGACGCCGTTCAAGAATGGCGAGGTCGACGAAGAGTCCTACCGCGAACTCGTGGAGTGGCAGATCGAGCAAGGCATCGACGGCCTGGTGCCCTGCGGCACCACCGGCGAGTCCGCCACCCTCTCCCACGCCGAGCACGGCGAGGTCATCCGCATCTGCGTGGACCAGGCCAAGGGCCGCGTGCCCGTGCTGGCGGGAGCGGGCTCCAACAACACCCGCGAGGCAGTCGAACTCACCCGCTACGCCAAACAGGCCGGCGCCGACGGCGCTCTGCTCATCACGCCCTACTACAACAAACCCACGCCCGACGGGCTGGTGGCGCACTTCAAGGCCATCGCGCAGGAAGTGCCCATGCCCATCGTGGTCTACAACGTGCCCGGCCGCACGGCCCTGAACGTCCTGCCCGCGACCATGAAGGCCATCAAGGACGCCGTGCCCGAGGTGGTGGGCGTCAAGGAGGCCACGGCCAACCTGACCCAGATCTCCGACGTTTTCGAGCTCTGCGGCCCGGATTTCTGCCTCCTGTCCGGCGACGACTTCACGGTGCTGCCGCTTCTCGCCGTGGGCGGCTGCGGCGTGATCTCCGTGGTCTCCAACATCGTGCCCAAGCTCATGTCCGACCTGGTCAAGGCCTGGAACGCGGGCGACACGGCCAGGGCGCGGGAACTGCACTACAAGTCCCAGCCCCTGAACCGGGCCATGTTCATGGAGACCAACCCCATCCCCGTGAAAACGGCATGGTCCCTGATGAAGGGCAAGGCCCTGGAGCTCCGCCTGCCCCTGGTGGAGCTGCGCCCGGAGAACCTGGCCAAGCTCAAGGCCGTGCTCAAGGAAAACGCCCTGATCTAGGCCCGTTCGCCCGAATCGAACAGTCAGGCCCGGTCCCCGTTGGGGGCCGGGCCTTTTTCACGCCCCTAGAAATATACTACGACATATAGCATACTATATGCTAGGTAGGGGCAGGCAGCGAACCCAGGCGGAGGACTGAGCCATGGCCAAGATGACTCCGATGGAAAAATCCATCTGCATGTATTTCGTCAACCTGGAGAAGAAGCTCGCGGACGTGCTGGCCGTTCCCGAGAACCTGCGCCCCCCCGGCGCCAAGGAGACCATCAAGCATCTGGAAATCCTGTTGGGCAAAAAGGACACCACGTCCTGGCACGACGCCTATCTCGCGGAGCAGATCCTGGCCTCCATCCTGCCCGAACCCATGCTGGACCAGGAGATCAACTGCCATCTCGCCAAGGCCAAGGACATGCTCGATTCCAAGGTCGTGGAGGACTACGAAAAGAACAAGCCCGGGACGCCCGAGGGCAAACGCGCCCAGCTGGCCGGGCTGCTGGCGGACCTGCAGTGGGCCTACAACATGCGCTCCACGCGCCGGGACTGCCTGCGCCGGGCCACCATCACGGGCAGCGTGTTCTTCCTGGGCGCGTTCCTGTTCTTCGCCACCATCATCGCCATGGGCAGCTTCCCCAGGCTGTTGAACCACATGCTGCCGGATGTCATCTTCCTGCTCAACGCCCTGGCCGCCGGGCTGCTGGGCGCGTCCTACAGCACGCTCACGTCCCTGCGCGCGCCCCTGGAAGACATGCCCATAGAAAAATACCAGACCATGAGCAGCGTCTGGTACATCCTCTCGCGCATCCTCATCGGCCTGTGCGCCGCCCTGGTGCTCTATTTCATGCTCCAGGCCGAGCTGGTCACGGGCGACATCCTGCCGCAGATCGCCACGCTCATGTCCAAGGTGCACGTATACAAGGACAGCATGGACACGGATTACAGCACGGCCATCAAGGCCGCCCAGGACATCTGGATGAAGAATCTCTCCCTGGTGGTGGTCTACTGCTTTTTGGCGGGATTCTCGGAAAAGCTGGTGCCCAACCTGCTCACGCGCGTGGAGAAGCGCGTGACCGCCAACGACGGGGCCTAGCTCCCGGCGAAGCCCGGGCAGCCGGTCATGCGGGCGTGCTTGGCCGTGCCCGGATAGGAGCGGCAGATCTCCGGCTTCACGTCCTGGATGGTGCAGACGAAGGCCCTGTCCCCGGGCACGCGCCTGAGCCAGGGGCAGGACTCGGCGTAGAACGGGGTGCCCGGGCGCTTCCAGATGCGGTACTGTGGCCCGCCGTCCGGGCCGCGCTTCTCCCCCACCCAGGCCAGGATGTCCTCGCGCCCGGCCGCGCGCCACAGGGCCACGTCCTCGGCCGTGCATTCGCGGTGGAAGTCCAGGGCCACGCAGCACCGGCCGCAGCGGGTGCAGGCGAAGGAGCCCAGGCCCGTGCACACGAACACCCCCGCCCTGCCCGCGCCGTCCGTCCCGGCGCGGACCGAAGCCTCGAAGACCAGGGAGCACAGCCCGGCCAGTTCCTCCCCGGCCGGCGAGCGCTCGTCCAGGGCCTCCAGCGCCCGCTCCAGCAGCGAATCCTGGGCCGGAGGGCGGCCCAGGGCGTCCAGAACGGCTGCGTACAGCTTCGGCTGCGGCCCGTAGCTCGCAAAATCCAGGCGCACCGCCTCCCGGGCCTCGGAATCCGTAAGAAACATCTGGTCCTGGCTGGCGGGCACGGCATCCTTCCTTGTGCGGTTCTGGTGCGCCCATCCTGGCCCAGAAAAAGCGAAATTTCAATACAGCCTGGGCAATACCCGCCGATTACGGACATTTCTCTTCAAATCCAAAGGATTCTTAATGGACATGGCGGCCCTCCGGACTCGTAGTACGTATCCGGGAACTGATCAAAACGCATTGGACCGACATATGGAGGGACCCATGACAGATTTGAGCGCCGCGCTGTCCGACCAGCTCGGCATTTCCAACACCCAGGCCGACTCCCTGCTCCGGCTGGCGCAGCAGGAGGACGACGAAACCACCAGCAACAGCGAAACCAGCACCGACACGGGCGACACCGTGGAATTTTCCTCCGAGGCCCTGGCCCTGGCCAAGGCGCTCCTCGCCAGCGAGGAGTCCAGCGACACGACCGGCGACGGGGACGAATCCAGCGACACGGCCACGGACTCGGATTCCAGCGGCACGACCTCGGCCTCGACGTCTTCCTCGAGCTCCGCGACGGGCTCCACGGCGAGCGCGTCCGGCGGCACCAGCTCCTCTGACGAGATCGAAGAGCTGGAAGCCGAAATCGAGGAACTGGAAGCGGAGATTCGTTCCCTGCGCTCCAGCGCCGCCACGGACGACGGCGATGCCGAAAAACTGAAGCAAAAGGAACAGGAACTGAGCATGAAGGAATCGGAGCTGGCCCAGCTGGAGAGCAGCTCCTCCTGATCCCGCCCAAGGCTACTCCCCTGCGTCCCGGACCGCCCTCCGGGACAAAGAGAAGCCCGGCGCGGGACAACCGCGCCGGGCTTTGATCTTCAATCCAGCCGCGAGACGGGGCCTACTTGAAGGCCTTGGCCTGGAAGTCGGGCACGATCTGCTTCTTGCGGGACATGCAGCCCTGCATCCAGAAGGACTTGTCGCCGGCGTCGATGCCGAAGGCCTTCTTGAACACGGACTTGTCGTCGGACACGTAAAGGATCTCGGAGCCTTCCTTCATGATGTCCGTGAGCATCAGGATCACGGTGTGGTGGCCCTTCTCGTCCTTGACCTTCTGGATGTCGGCGTACAGGTCGTCCACCAGGGGGGTCAGCATGGCGCCGTCCACGACCTCGAGCTGGCCGATGCCCACGCCGTGGCCGTCCATGTCGAAGTCCTTGTAGTCGCGGAAGACCAGCTCGCGGATGGGAGTGCCCTCAACGGCGCTCTTGACCTTGAACATCTCCAGGCCGACGGCCATGGGATCGGCCACGCCGGCGATCTTGGCCAGCTCCTCGACGGCCTTCTTGTCGGCCGGGGTGCAGGTCACGGACTTGAACATCACGGTGTCGGAGAGGATGGCGCACATCAGGGCGCCGGCGATGCCCTTGGGCACTTCCACGCCGTAGAAGTCGTACATGCTCTTCAGCACGGTGCCGGTGCAGCCCACGGGCCAGACCCACATTTCGAGGGGCTGCGGGGTGGCCAGGTCGCCCAGCTTGTGGTGGTCGATGACGGCCACCACTTCGGCCTCGGCGATGTCGGCGGGCAGCTGGGACAGCTCGGTGGTGTCCACGATGGCCACCTGCTGGCCGGCCACGGAGGTCACGACCTCGGGGGTGGCCAGGCCGAACTTCTCCAGCACGAAGGCGGACTCGGGAGTCACCGGGCCCTGGGCCACGGCCTTGGCTTCCTTGCCGGTCTTGCTGGCCAGGTCGGCATAGGCGATGGCGGAAACGATGGTGTCGGTATCGGGGTTCATGTGACCGAAAACAAGCATTGAATACCTCCTCAAAGTATTGGCTTCAAATCGTTCTAACGCTCTACTGCACCCAGAGATTGTGCCAAATAGCACAAAGCGGACCGACTGCCAAGTGCCTAGGGCATGGGAAAACAATTTTCAGGACGGGGAAAGACAGGAGGGGCAAAGGGCCGTCAGCCCAGGAACAGGCTGGCCGCGGCCACCACGCACGCGCCCCCGAAGACCACGCCGTAGCCCCCGGGCACGCGCAGGGCCAGCAGGCCGCCCACGCTGGCCGTGATCCACAGGTGGCCCCAGGTGAACATGTCCTGGGGCGGATGCAGGAAGCCGAGGCCCAGCAGCCAGTAGACCAGGGCCGAAAGCACGGACAGGCCCGCGGTGAAGAACAGAAAATAGGCCGCGGCGGCCTGGGCGGCCGCCCTGCGAACCAGGCGCCCGGGGCGATAGCCCTCGTCGCCCTCTTCGAGCCACTCCTGCAGGGAGTTGTAGCCCGCGTCCTGCCAGCGTCTGAGAACCTGCTCTCCCCGGGCCGCGAACCAGGCCAGGGGCAGGGTCAGGAGCACGGGGAAAATCACGTCCGCGGGCCCGTGGAAGCCGAATATGGCGCACAGGGCCAGGACGCCCAGGGTGGAGGCCGCCGCGTTGGGCGGGATGAAGGTTCCTGCGGGGATGAGGTCCAGCCAGAGGAGCTCGAAGATCAGGGCCACGGACACGGCGAAGTTCAAGTCGCCCGTGAGCACGCCCCAGACCAGGCCCTGCACCAGGGGGCGCTCCACCACGCCGAGATTGAAGGAAAAACGAAGCAGGGAAAAGACCGTGAACAAGGCGGCCGCTGTCACGACCCAGAATGCGGCAGTGGCGCAGGCCCCTACCACGGCTCGCCCACCTGAACGGGTTCGTTGGGCACGCAGCGGAAGTCCAGGTCCACGCCGCTGTCGTGGAAATAGCGCAGGCAGGAGCGGTCGGCCCCGTCCAGGGCCACGTGGGGACAGAGATGCTCCTTGCCCGGGGCGTAGTGCAGGTTACCCAGGTTCAGGACCTTGAAGTTCAGGCCGTTTTCATGCGCCCGACGGGCGTCTGGACAGTTGGCGAAGAGCACGAGGACGTCGGGCTCGTGGGAGGAAAAGGTACGCTCCATGAACTGGTGCGACTCCACCACGCCCACGAAGGCCTTTTCCACGCCAGCGGGAATGGCCAGGCCCATGATCTCCTGGCGCAGGGGATCGGCGCGCACGTCGTCGTTGACCACGACGATCATGCGCGGCTTGGTGAAGGGCAGCCAAGTTTCGATGATCTGCCCATGGATCAGGCGGTTGTCCACGCGAACCCAGAACACGGCCTCAGCCTCCGGCGACCTTCTTGCGCAACACTTCCCCGGCCACAACGATGCCCTGCATGCCTGCGTTCTTGGCCTCCTCGGCCACCTTGGCCAGGGACATGGAGCGCATGCCCAGGACCTTCAGCAGCATGGGCAGATTGACCCCGGTGATGACCTCCAGCTTGTAGGTCCCGAGCAGGGACAGGGAGATGTTCGTGGGCGTGCCCCCGAACATGTCCGTGAGGATCAGCACCCCGGCCCCGGCGTCCACGGACTCCACGGCCTTTTTCAGGGACTCCACGATCTCGTCCATGCCGTGGCCCATGTCCACGGGCACCGCCCGGCAGCCTTTCTGCTGCCCAAGGATCATCTCCGCGGCCGCGAGAAGGTGCTCGCCGTAATCCGTGTGCGTGGCCACGACCACGCCCACGTCCTTGGATTTGTTGTCTTGGCTGCTCATTATGATGATGGTCCGGACTGACTCGCCTGCCCGCGGCCCACCCCGACGGGGCCGCTATTCGAGATCAAGGTGGCGGTGTTCGAGAAAGACTGCATAATCCGAGTCGGCCAAGGAGTCAAAGACCGCCTTGGCCACGGCCACGGAACGATGCCGCCCGCCCGTGCAGCCGAAGGCCACGGTCAGGCGATAGCGGCCCTCGCGGGCGTAGCACGGCAGGACGAATTTGAGATAATCGAGCTGCTTGTCAAGAAACCCGGTCCCGATCTCGGAACGCAGCACGAAATCGGCCACGGGCTTGTCCAGCCCGGAATAGGGACGCAGGCTCTCGTCGAAATAGGGGTTGGGCAGAAAGCGCAGGTCGAAGAGCATGTCCGCGTCCGTGGGCACACCGTGCTTGAACCCGAAGGACAGGACGTAGACCCGCAGGCCCCAGCGCTTCTCCTTGAGGAAATTCCACTTCTCCTGCAGGAAGCGGCGCAGGTCGTGGATGGAATAGCCGGAGGTGTCCACCACCAGCTCGGCGCGCTCGCGCACTCTCCAGAGCAGCTTGCGCTCCTCCTCCACGGCGCGCTCCAGGCCGTAGGCGCCCTCCAGGGGATGGGGCCGCCTGGTGGCCGCATAGCGCCGCAGCAGCACGGGGGCGCTGCATTCCACGAACACCACGCGGGGCGTGACGCCCATCTCCCGCAGCCGGGAGAGCATGGCCTCCCACTGGGCCTTGAAATTCTCGACCCGCACGTCCAGGCCCAGGGTCAGGCCCCGGTGGGACATGTGCGGCTCGCGGACGAACAGGCCGACCATCTCGGGGATGACCGTGGGCGGCAGGCCGTCCACGGTGAGGAAGCCCAGGTCCTCGAAGACCTTGAGGGCCGTGGACTTTCCCGCGCCGGAAAGCCCGGTGAGGATGATGACGGGAAACGTCGATGCTTCCGCCGCCTGCGCTCCCCGTTCGTCCATGCCCCTAGGCCCCCTTCACCAGACGCCAGAGATCCTCGGCGTCGTCCGCCACGAGGAAGGCCTTGCGGAACTGGTCGTCCTTGAGCAGGCGCGAGATGTGGGCCAGAACCCGCAGATGCATCCCGGCCACCTGCTCCGGCGCGAGCACCAGGAAGAAGATGCGGCAGGGTTTGTGGTCCAGGGCCTCGAATTCCACGCCCTCCTCGCTGCGTCCCACGGCCACCAGGATGTTCTCGATGTTCTCGAGCTTCCCGTGGGGGATGGCGATACCGTCCCCGATGCCCGTGGTGCCGAGCTTCTCGCGCTCCTGCAACACAGCCAGGGCGGCCTTCTGGTCCAGGCCCTGCTCCCGCTGCGCCACCGCAGCCACAAGCTCGGCCAGGACCTCAGTCTTGGTCCTGGCCGAGAGTGTGGGCAATACCAAATCCTTATCCAGCAAATCTCCAAGCTTCATTCGCTACATCCCAGGGTCGATGAGACCGTAATCGCCGCTCTTGCGGTTGTAGATGACGTTGACGCGATCGGTCTCCGCGTTGAGGAAAACAAGAAACTCATAGCCCTTGGACTCCAGCTGCATGGCGGCCTCGTCCACGTTCATGGGCTTGGGCTCGTAGGAGTCGGTGGCCTGGATGGCGGGCACGCGCTCGCCCTCTCCGGAATCGGAGAAGCTGATCACGTCCATGCGCACGGATCCGCGCTTGCGCCTGATGTCCTTGGCCTTTTCCCGTGCCTTGCGCACCTGGGCGTCCAGCTTGTCCAGCACCAGGTCCACGGTGGAATACATATCCTCGGACTCTTCGTTGGCGGACAGGTTCAAATCGTCTCCCGTGAAAACCACATCGGCCTTTTGCCGGAACTTGTCCACGGACAGATTGACCAGAAGGGAGGCGTTTTCCGTCCTTGCGTACTTGAAGAGCTTCTCGAAACGATTCTTGGCGTACTTCTTCAGATGGTCGGAGGGTTCGAAATTCTTGAAGTTGAAATTGATCTGCATGGGCGTCCTCCTAACTTGAGGTGAAGAACACCGGGGATTCCCGGTCATCTTCAGTGTAGGACGAAACCAAACCAAAATAAAGGGACCAGGAGGCGGGCAGATCAAAAAATCTGTTTGCGCTTGGAGGACGAAAGAATACCCAGTGCGCTGCGGTACTTGGCCACGGTGCGCCGGGCGATGTTGATCTGCAGGTCGTCCTTGAGCATGTCCGCCAGCTTTTCGTCGGACAGGGGCCTGCGCGGGTCCTCCTTGTCGATGAAATCCTTGATCATGGCCTTCACGGACTCGCTGCCAACTTGGCTGCCGTCGTCCAGGTCCAGGGCGCTGTTGAAGAAGAACTTCAGCTCGAACACGCCGTGGGGCGTGGACACGTACTTGCTGGTGGTGATGCGGCTGATGGTGGACTCGTG
This sequence comes from Desulfocurvus sp. DL1XJH-121, assembly GCF_054819825.1. Taxonomy (NCBI): domain Bacteria; kingdom Pseudomonadati; phylum Thermodesulfobacteriota; class Desulfovibrionia; order Desulfovibrionales; family Desulfovibrionaceae; genus Desulfocurvus; species Desulfocurvus sp. DL1XJH-121. Next base: position 29,989 of record NZ_JBTVWW010000007.1, on the reverse strand, counting down.
CATCTCGATGTCGTCGGCCACGTCCTTGAGGATCAGAGGCCTGAGCTTGCGGACACCGTGGCGGAAGAACTCGCCCTGGAAGCGCACGATGCTCTCCATGACCTTGTACAGGGTGCGCTGGCGCTGGTAGAGGCTCTTCATCAGCCAGACCGCCGAGCGCATGCGGTCCTGCATGTACTCCTTCTCGTTGGAGCTGCGGGTCTTGACCGCGTCCACGTAGTAGGGGCTGATCTGCAGCCGGGGCATGCCGTCCTCGTTGAGCACGATGACGAACTCGCCGTCGTACTCGTACACGAACACGTCGGGGGAGACGTACTGCGGCTCGCTGCCAGCGAAGGAAGACCCGGGCATGGGGGCCAGGCTCTTGATGACGTCCAGGTACGCCTTGAGCTCGTCCATGGAAAGCTTGAACTTGCGCGCGATGGGCTTGTAGCGGCGCTTCTCCAGGTCCTCCAGGTGGTCGGAGACCAGGGAGACGAGAATGGGGTCGTCCAGGCCCAGGGCGTCCATCTGCACCAGCAGGCATTCGCGCGGGGAGCGCGAGGCCACGCCCAGGGGGTCGAAACGCTGCATGCGCAGGATAACGGATTCCACCACCTGGGGGGAGACCCCGCAAAATTCGGCCAGTTCGTCGGTTTCGGCGCGCAGGTAGCCCAGGCCGTCGAGGTTGCCGATGACGACCTCGCCCACGGCGGCTTCCTCGGGGGTGAAGTCGGAGAGCCTGAGCTGCCAGTCCAGATGGCTTTCCAGGGACGGCTTGGAGGACAGGCGCGCCTCAAAGGACATGCCCTCCTCCGGCGTCTCGTACTCCCGCATCTGGACCTGTTTGGCCGTGGAGGAGAACTCGCCGAGGTAGCTTTCCCACTCGGCGCTCTTGATGAGCTCCTGCTCCACGTTCACGGGCTCGGAATCCCCGCGGGTCTCGGACGGCGTCTCGGCGCGGTCCTGGACGGCCTCGCGGGCCTCCTCGGACATCTCCTCGGGCTTTTCCTCCAGCAGGGGGTTCTCCAGCAGCTCCTGCTGGACCATGTCCACCAGTTCCAGGCGCGAGAGCTGCAGCAGCTTGATGGCCTGCTGCAGCTGGGGGGTCATGACCAGCTGCTGAGAAAGCTTGAGTTGCTGTCTGAGTTCAAGTCCCATATCGAGGAGTACGCCTTCCCTATGCGGAGTATGCCCGCGGTTCACTCAAAGGCGCCCGGGAAACCCCCCGGGCTGCCGCGCCGTGAGCCGAATGTGAAATACCGAACGCTCCAGACCCGGACGCAGGGTGACCATGCCATAGTCCGTCGAACCTTGCAACACCGATGGCAAGGTTTTTGAATGTAAATTTAGAAATGTGAAAACAAGATCTTAGAGACTGAAGCCTTCGCCGAGATAGACTTTTCTCGCCTTCGGGTCTTCGATAATTTGCGCAGGGGTGCCGGCCAGAATAATCCGGCCTTCGTACACGAGATAGGCCCTGTCACAGATGCGCAGGGTCTCGCGCACGTTGTGGTCGGAGATAAGAACGCCAATACCCTTCTCCTTCAATCCCCGCACGATGCCCTGGATGTCGTCCACGGCGATGGGGTCGATGCCGGCGAAGGGCTCGTCCAGAAGCATGAATTTGGGGTCCAGGATCAGGGCCCGGGCGATCTCCAGCCTGCGCCGCTCGCCACCGGAGAGGTGCATGGCCTTCTGGTCCGCCAGACGGGTGATGCCCAACTCCCTGAGCAGGGAGTCGGCCTTGGCCTTCTGCTCCGCCGGGGTGAGGCGCGTGTGCTCCAGGATGATCTCCAGGTTCTGGCGCACGGAGAGCTTGCTGAACACCGAACTCTCCTGAGGCAGGTAGGACAGGCCCAGGCGCGCCCGGTCGTGCAGGGGCAGGCCCGCCAGTTCGTGGTCGTCCAGGCGCACGTGCCCGCCGTTGGGTTTGACCAGGCCCACCAGCATGTAGAACGTGGTGGTCTTGCCCGCGCCGTTGGGGCCCAAGAGGCCCACGACCTCGCCCTGCTCCACGTTGAGGCCGATGTCGTGCACCACCTCGCGCTGGCCGTACCGCTTGAGAAGCGCCTCGGCGCTGAGCACGGACACTACTTCTTCCCTTCCTTGCCGGAATCCTTGCCCTGGTCCGCCGGGGTGAAGAACACGGCCTCCACCTGGGCGTCGCGGGTGCCCTCGACCTCGCTGCGGTTGTCCTTGAGATACAGCCGGATGACCCGGCCCGCGATGGTGTTGCCCGCGTCCACCAGGCGCGGGGAATCCTCCATCACCAGCACCCCCGGCTCCACCTTGTAGGTGGCCTTGCCGCAGAAGCCCTCCTTGCCGTCGCGCAGCAGGCGAACCTTGCCCGTGGCCACGATCTTCTCCACCTCGCCGGGGTCCGCGCCCACGGAGCCCGTGGTCTTCTTGCCCGTGTCCTTGAGGACCACCAGCAGCTTGTTGCTCCAGATCTCCATGTCCGGGCGGGACACGTGCACGTGGCCGGTGAAGGTCACGCTGCGGCCGTCCTGCTCGTAGATCATGGTGTCGGAGGTGATCTTGGTGGGCACCTTGTTGCCGTCGGCGGCCAGGGACGGGACGCAGGCCAGGGTCAGCAGGACGGCGGCGCACAGGACGAGAGAGGCGAAAGGCTTCACTTCTTGGGCTCCTTTGCCGGGGCCTGGGCGGGCCAGAGGGTGCTCGTGACCCCGCCCCCGGCGGTGATGTCGTTGGAGGAAAGCAGCATGGTCAGGCGCGGGGCGCGCAGGGTCAGGTCCCCGCGGTCCAGGCGCACCTGGTCCGTGAGTTCGATCTCGCGCTTCTTCCCGGCGTAGTCCAGGCGCTTGGAATGGATGGTGTTGGGCCCGGAGACGATGAGCACGTCGGGCCACAGGGCCGCGTCCCCGGTCTCCTGGCTGACCTCGCCCTCGGAGGCGCTGACCAGAACCTCGGAACCGTCGGGGCGGTAGTAGGTGATCTTGGGGTTGGTCAGGCGCACCAGGGCCTGCTCGCGCAGGTAGTCGGCCCCGTCCGCCGTGAGCCGCCATTCGGCCTTGCCCTCGGCGCCGCGGGACAGCTCCACGCGCTGCATCACGGCCTCGACGTTCACGTCCTGGGCCAGGTCCGCCAGCTTCTTGGCGTCCTGTTTCGCGCACATCCAGAACCAGAGGCCCACGCCCACGCCCGCCCAGAGCAGGAAGCCGATGACGCAGGCCAGGACGATCTTGCGGCTCAACGCTTCCTCCACTTGGCCCACTGGGCGTCCAGGTCGCCGCGGGCGTCCAGGATGTAGCGGACGGCCTCGCGCACAGCGCCCTGGCCCCCGGCCAGTTCGGTGATGACGTCGGCCAGGACCAGGATCTCGGGCTGGGCGTTGGCAACGGCCATGGGCAGGCCCACGAGGGACATGACCCCGGCGTCCACCCAGTCGTCGCCCAGGAAAGCGACCTCGTCCAGGCCGAGCTTCAGGCGCTCGCAGATGCCCTTGAGGACGTCGATCTTGGCCGTGTGCCCGGCGTGGTATTCCTCGATGCCCAGTTCGCGCACGCGGCTGGCCACGGCCGGGGAATCCAGGCCCGAGATCACGGCCACGTGCAGCCCGGCCGCCTGGGCCAGCTTGATGCCCAGGCCGTCCTGCACGTTGAAGCGCTTGGACACGTTGCCCTGGTGGTCGTAGTACAGCCCGCCGTCGGTGAGCACGCCGTCCACGTCCAGAACCAGGAGCCGCACGCGCGCGGCCTGTTCACTGGGTTTGGCACTCATATTCGAGACTCCAGAGGGTCTTGAGGTCCTTGAGCAGGGCCCGCAGGGAGCCCAGGGGCCAGGAGTTGGGGCCGTCGCACAGGGCCTTGTCCGGGTCCGGGTGCGTCTCCAGGAACACGCCCGAGGCCCCGGCGGCCACGGCGGCGCGCGCCAAAAGCGGCACGAACTCGCGCTGCCCGCCCGAGCTGGCGCCCTGCCCGCCCGGGATCTGCACGGAATGGGTGGCGTCGAAGACCACGGGGCAGCCGAGGCCCTTCATGATGGCCAGGCTGCGCATGTCCACCACAAGGTTGTTGTAGCCCAGGCTCGCGCCGCGCTCCGTGAGCCAGATGCGCCCGTTGCCCGTGCTCCTCAGCTTGTTCACCACGTTGGCCATGTCCCAGGGCGCCAGGAACTGGCCCTTCTTGACGTTGACCACGCGGCCGGTGTTCCCGGCGGCCACCAGCAGGTCCGTCTGGCGGCAGAGAAAGGCCGGGACCTGCAGCACGTCGGCCACCTCGGCCACGGGCGCGGCCTGCTCGGGCAGGTGGATGTCCGTGATCACGGGCAGGCCCGTGGCCGCCTTGACCTCGGCCAGCCACTTGAGGCCCTGGTCCATGCCCGGGCCCCGGAAGCTGGTCACCGAGGTGCGGTTGGCCTTGTCGAAGGAGCTCTTGAACACGGCCGTGAGGCCCAGGTCCGCCGTGATTTCGGCCACGGCCTCGGCCACGCAGAGGGCCACGTCCCGGCTCTCCAGAGCGCAGGGGCCTGCGATGACGAACGGCCCGGCCAGGCTCGCTTCGAACAGATCGACGTTGGTCATGCGGTTCCTTTACTTGTCGCCGTACTTCTGCTTCTTGGCCGCGCCGATGAAGGCGGCGAACAGCGGGTGCGGATGCATGGGGTTGGACTTGAACTCGGGGTGGAACTGGCAGCCCAGGAACCAGGGATGATCCTTGACCTCCACGATCTCCACCAACTCGCCGTCCGGGGACAGGCCCGAATAGACCAGCCCCTTGTCGCCCAGCATGTCGAAGTATTCCTTGTTGAACTCGTACCTGTGGCGGTGGCGCTCGTCAATGGCGGGGCGCTGGTAGGCCGCGTCGGCCCTGGTGTCCTTGACGATTTCGCAGGGGTAGGCTCCCAGGCGCATGGTGCCGCCCTTGTCGCTGCGCTCGTCGCGCTTCTCCACGCACTTCTTCTGGAAGTCGTACCATTCCTTCATCAGATAGATGACCGGATGCGGGGTGTTGAGGTCGAACTCCTCGGAGTTGGCCCCGTCCAGCCCGGCCACGTTGCGCGAGAACTCGATGACCGCGCACTGCATGCCCAGACAGATGCCGAAGAAGGGAATCTTGTTCTCGCGGGCGAACTGGATGGCCTTGATCTTGCCCTCCACCCCGCGCGAGCCGAACCCGCCGGGCACCAGCACGCCGTCCAGGCCCTTGAGCTTCTTGGCCACGTTCTTGGCGTTGATTTCCTCGGAGTTCAGGTACTGCAGGTTGACCTTCACGCCGCTGGCCACGCCGCCGTGGACCAGGGCCTCGTGCAGGCTCTTGTAGGCCTCCTTGAGGTCCACGTACTTGCCCACGATGCCGATGCAGACCTCGCCGTCGGGGTTGTCCAGCTTCTGCACCAGCTCCTTCCAGGGGGTCAGGTCCGGGTTCTTGGCCGGGAGCTTGAGCATGATGGCGACCTTCTGGTCGATGCCCTCCTCGTACAGGGAGAGCGGCAGCTTGTAGATGCTGTCCACGTCCACGGCGGTGAACACGGCGTCCTTGTCCACGTTGCAGAACAGGGCGATCTTGCCCTTGAGCTTCTCGTCCAGGTCGGTCTCGGAACGGCAGAGCATGATGTCCGGCTGGATGCCGATGGACCGGAGCTCCTTGACGCTGTGCTGGGTGGGCTTGGTCTTCAGCTCGCCGGCGGTCTTGATGTAGGGCACCAGGGTCAGGTGGATGTACAGGCACTGCTCCTTGCCCAGGTCGCCGCGCATCTGGCGGATGGCCTCCAGAAACGGCAGGCCCTCGATGTCGCCCACGGTGCCGCCGATCTCGATGAGCGCCACGTCCAGGTCGTCGCTGGCCAGCGAGAGCACGGCCTTCTTGATCTCGTCGGTGATGTGGGGGATGACCTGCACCGTGCCGCCCAGGTAGTCGCCCCGGCGCTCCTTGTTGATCACGGTGTTGTAGATGGAGCCGGAGGTGTAGTTGTTCCTCTGGCTCATGGGCACGTCCAGGAACCGCTCGTAGTGTCCCATGTCCAGGTCGGTTTCGGCCCCGTCGTCCGTGACGTAGACCTCTCCGTGCTGGAAGGGGTTCATGGTCCCGGGGTCGACGTTGATGTAGGGATCGAGCTTCTGGATGGTCACCGTCAGCCCCCTGGCCTTGAGCAGCGCGCCGAGGGAGGCGGCGGATAGGCCTTTGCCGAGGGACGAGAGAACACCACCGGTGACAAAAATGAACTTGGTCTTCATGCTCCGGACCTGCCTGTATGGATCGGGTTCAACAAAGACGCGGCCGCAGGCTCCCGGGGGAGCGCCCGCGTGCCGCATCGGGCATCTCTATTCACGGTTCAGCCCGCCGAATCCTAGGGGGATCAGGCGGGCCGTTTTTGAGGGCAGAATTCCTATGACATCCTAAAAAATTGATATTTATCAGGATGTTGCGGACCATTCACGTCATGGTTTCGAGTTGACGATGTGGGCTTGGGTCATTATGGTCCCTGTGTTTTGCATAAGCTAGTCAACGGCCCACCTAGTGTCAAGAAAACTTCTGGAGGATACACATGGCCAAGGTCAAGGCGCTGGTCATAACCGGCTATGGGACCAACTGCGAAATCGAGAGCGCGCACGCCGCACGCCAGGCCGGAGCGGACAGTGCGGACGTGATCTATTTCTCGGACCTCGTGGCTGGCCGGGCTCGCCTGGAAGGCCATAATTTCCTCATTTTTCCCGGCGGGTTCCTGGACGGCGACGACCTGGGCGCGGCCCAGGCAGCGGCCCTGCGCTGGAAGTTCGCCCGGGCCAAGGGCGACGGCCCCATCCTGGACCAGCTGAAGGCCTTCTTCGAGGCCGGGGGGCTGGTGCTGGGCATCTGCAACGGGTTCCAGCTCCTGGTGAAGCTGGGGCTGTTGCCGGCCATCGGCGGCCGCTATTTCGAGCGCCAGGTTTCCCTGACCCTCAACGACTCGGCCAAGTTCGAGGACCGCTGGGTGCGCCTGGCGGCCAACCCCGCGAGCCCCTGCGTGTTCACCAAGGGCATCGACGCCCTGGACCTGCCCGTGCGCCACGGCGAGGGCAAGCTCGTGCCCGCGGACCCCGGGACGCTGGCGGCCCTGGAGGCCGCGAATCTCGTGGCCCTGCGCTACGCGCACCCCGAGACCGGCGAGCCCACCCAGGAATACCCCTTCAATCCCAACGGCTCCCCCAACGCCATCGCCGGGCTCACGGACCCCTCGGGCTGCGTGCTGGGGCTGATGCCCCACCCCGAGGCCTTCAACCACCGGACCAACCACCCCGGCTGGACCCGTGGCCAGGACACCAAGCTCGGCACCGCGCTCATGGAGAACGCGGTGAATCACCTGAAGGGGCTGTAGCCCGCCGCGCCGCACGCCCCAGGAGGTCGGATGCTGCTCTTGCCGCCCGGGTGGAAGGATTGGGAATCCGCCATGCGCCTGGCCCTGGCCCAGGCGCGCCTGGGCGCGGACCTGGGCGAGGTGCCCGTGGGCGCGGTGCTGCTCTCTCCCGAGGGCGAGGTGCTGGCCGAGGCCTGCAACCGCCCGGTGACGGACCACGACCCCAGCGCCCACGCCGAGATGCTGGCCCTGCGCCGCGGCGCGGAGCGCCAGGGCAACTACCGCCTGGCGGACTGCGTGCTGGTCTGCACCCTGGAGCCCTGCCTGATGTGCCTGGGGGCCATGCTCCACGCGCGCATCGGCGGCCTGGTGTTCGGCGCGCGCGACCCCAAGGCCGGGGCCCTGGTCTCGCGCATGGACGGCGCGGACCTGCCCTTCGCCAACCACCGTTTTCCGTATCTGGACGGGATTCTGGCCGAGGAATGCGGGGACATCCTCCAGGACTTCTTCCGCTCCCGGCGCTCCGCCTGAGGGACGCGCCGGACGGACCGGAGACGCTTGAAAGGCGGGCCACAGGCCCGCCTTTTTATTTGCCGCCCGAGGGGGATGGGCGGCTGCGGCGGGGCGGGATCAGGGCAGGCCCGCGCCGCAAAGCCTGAGCACCGCCGCGGCGGTCCAGGGCGCTCCCCTGCCCGTGGAGCAGCCCTGGGCGTTCAGGGTGCGGGCCGCGCGGTCGCAGTCACCGGGCGAGAGCGAGCCGTCGCGCTCAAGGGCGCGCACCACCCGGAGCACCTGCGGGCACTGGGATTCAAGGCGCGGCACCGGGGCGTTGCCCGAGGCGTCGATGCCCAGGCCCTGGACCACGCTGTCCAGGCAAAATCCGCACAAGGACAGGTAGCGCGCACGGATGTCCTCGTACAGGGCCCCGCGCACGGCGCCCGACCGCTCGTACAGCTTCAGGGCCCGGGCGAAATGCCTCGCGGCCATGCGCACCAGCCCCTGGTCCAGATAGATGTGCCCCACGTGGTTGGCGGTCTCGATCTTGCCCTCCAGCCCGTTCAGATCATAGGCGCGCAGCACGGCCCGCTGGAAAAAATGATCCGCGGCCATGAACCGCCCCTGGCGCACCGCCAGAAGCCCCCGCTCATAATCTTCCTGTACGCGGTCATGAATATTCATGGCAGGTCCTCCATGCTTTCATGTTATGTCGATTTGGTTCCGTGATGGCAAGGAGTATTTTGCATAGATGAATGAAATATCAATTCGCGCAGCGCATCACACCGCGGCATTCCTCGGTCGTGGACGGCGGCCAGTGCGGAAACCACGGGCCGTGACCAAAGAAACCAAACGGCTGCCCCCACGGCGATTTTCTTTATTGTGCATACGGCGCATGCATGGCACCTTCCTTGCTACTACTCGTATATCTACACGATTCGGCCAGCGATCATTGAGGAAAAAGACCCGAACGCGGCAACGTTGTAGTCACCGGCGCCAACCATTTTTGCACATGACAGGAAGACCCATGCCCCAGCACCGATTCAGCCAACTGGTCACAGCTCTCGGCTCGGCGTTGAACGCCCCGGACCTCGCGCCCGGCGGGGACGACACCCTTGAACTGATGGTGGACGGCGACCTGCGCCTTATTCTGGGATTGGACGCGGACACGGAATGCATCCGCCTGCGGGCCGACATTCTGGACTGCGGCGGGCGGCCGACGCCAGCCCTGGCGCGCATGCTCTGCTCGGCCAACCTGTACTGGCGGGGCACGGCCGGGGCCACCCTGGGGCTGGACCGGGAGGACGGCGCGGTCTGCCTCCTGTACGCCTCCCCCATCCAGGTCCACGACGACAAGTCGTTCCTGGAAACCGTGGAGACGTTCCTGAACCTGGCCGAACACTGGCGGAACGAAATCAGGGGCTTCATGGACGGCGGGGAAACACCCCGGGACGAACCTGAAATCCCCTTCAACGCCCTGCGCATCTGAGGATTCCCCATGAGCATCACGCACGACCATCTCCAGGCACTGGCCAAGGCCCTGGGGCTCCCGGAACTGGCCCTGGACGACGAGCAGAGCTGCACCCTGTCCTTCGGGGGCGGGTTGTTCGTGTATCTGGCCGCCCCGGCCGGATCGCCCTTCCTGGCCCTGCATTCGGTGGCCGCCATCCTGGCCGGAGACCCTCCCGACGAACTTTTCGAGAACATCCTGGCCTGGAACGCGGCCCCGGGGAACCTGCCCGTGACCCTCGGCTGGGACGAGGAACAGGGCCTGGTCTGCGCCTGCCTGCGCTACGAATCAGCAGCCCTCGACGTCCCCGGCTTCGTGAACATGTTCGAGGGATTCCTGGCCAGGGTCCGCCAGGTGCGCGACGACGTGCACGGCGTCCTGGACAATCCCGGCGCGACCGCCCGTTCAGCCCAGGGCGACCCCGCCCCCGACACCCCGATGCACAGAGTCTGAGAAGGAGAACCGACATGCCCATCGACCATATCAGCATCGACACCTTCGTGAACGCCAAGCAGTTCGACTCCGTCCACATCGACGGCTCCAAGGTGATCGACGTCCCGAATTCGGACCCCGACGCCGTCCAGGGCGGCACCGAAGCCAAAGTCGACGCCATGAACAAGAACATCAACGCCATCGAGGCCTTCAAGCAGTCCCTGAACAGGACCTTCGGCGGAGACGTGGGAACCCGCTTCGCAAAAGACATGGAGGACATCTTCTCGAAGGGCAAACCCCTGACCGGGCGTCTGGTCGAACAGGGGCTCAAGAAGGGAAAAGATCAGGTCATTTACACCTTCTGCAACAAATTTTGCTACGACAGGAACGGCGACCCCTCCGACGACTTCAAGAATCATTGCAGAAAACTGCTCGAACCCCTGGGATTCAGCCCTTCCTACCTCGACTCGTCCGGCACCTATGCACACATCGCCGAGACGTGGATCGAAAGACTGCGCGACGAGGTGGAGGCATCGTCGGACTTGCCGGACCTCATCGGCGACATCGCCATGAACAGGATCGACAGCCTGTGCGAAGAATTCGCCAAAACGTACAAGGTCCATACCGGCGACTACGAAAGGACGCTGCGTGCAAACAAACAGCTCACGCCGAAATTCGAGGCCATCTGGCGGGAAGTCGCGGGGGACTCCCCTTTCGCCAAGCTCGTCAGCGACGTGAGAAAGGCCGAGCTCATCTCGGTCGTTGGAGAAAAGATCAAGACAGACGAAACAATACGCTCAGACAAGTTTACATTGAAAGAAAAGGAGCCCCTCTGCGACCAGTTGCTCAAGGACGAGATCACTCGCGAACTGGATTATCAGGGCAGGCTTGAACACTACAAAAGTCTGTCTCCGGACATCGAAAGAGCCCTCACCGAGCGCACCGAAGTGCGGGACGAGCTCGCCCACAAGCTGGAAGCCGCACACGCCAAGCAGGCCCTCGACAAGCCCCGGGCGGTGGAAGTCCTCAAGGAGGTGCTGGCGGAGCACAACGCAACGTCCCTCGCCAACCAGACGGGCCTCAAGAATTTCGCACCCATCCAAGCCGTATGCGACGACCTTTTCCGCAACGACGCCAAGCTCAAGGACTTCCCCTTCACGATCAACAAGGCCATGGCGGACAAGCTCATCTCCTCCATCCAGACCAGCGTAAAGGCAAACGAGAAATTCAGCCGCGAGTACCTCACGAAGGAGCGTTTCGCCGCCTGGGCCAAGGAACCGGCGCGCCAATGCCTCCTGGACATCATGGACAACAAGAACCTCTCCAGGCTCGTGGACCAGACCAACGGCTTGCGCAACAAGGAGGCCGTACGGGACCTGTGCATCGGCATCATGGGCGACAGGCTGCTCACGGAGGACCTGTCCGACGCCGACCTCAAAGACATGGTGGACACGGCCCAAAAGAAGGCCGATGAAATCGTCACCGAAATGACCCGCGACGCCAGCTACCTCGTCCTGGCCCTGAAGACGCCCGGCGCCAAGGAGCAGGTGTTCGAATCCATGCGCCTGCTGCAAAAGCGGTTCAACGAGCTCCCCGCCCAGATGGACACGCAGGACAAGTTCAAGGCCTACAACACCATGATGGACACGGCCATGGCCGCCCTGCGCTGGGACAGCATCAAGGACCTGCGCACGGCCGGCATAAAGTTCCAGGAGCTGGGCGACGAGTTCAGGAAAAAGGACGGCGACCGTTTCGATTCTCGGCTGGCCAACACGCTCGCATCCTACGTCTTCCAGTCCAACAAGCATGTCCTGGCCGGGCACGCCTCCACGAACAGTATTCCCAAGCAAACGAACGTGGCGTGCATGGACAACCTGCTGAAACGCATCGGCCAGGCCTTCGTGGACCGCAACATGCCGAACGCGCCGAAGCAGCTGCAGGGCCAGGCCACGGTGCTGGGCAAGGGGGTGTTCAACACCGTTTTCAAGGGCACCTACAACAAGGGCTACCAGGGCGTTTTCAAGCCCATCCTCTGGAGCACGAACACCCACGCCGGCTCCGGCGAGGCCGTGGGCATCGACCACGTCAACAACAACTTCCACGTTCGCAACGTTGTGGCGCGGGACCTGGAAAGGCACCTCCTCGATTCCCACCTGCTCCCCGACTGCGAGTTCACCAAGCAGGGGGGCAAACGGGGCATCCTCATGGCCTTCAAGCCCGGGAGCGACAGGACGGCCCTGGACCGCACGGACTTCACGTTACGCAGGCAGGCGACCAAGCTCGCCTTCCTCGACGCCATGCTGGGGCAGGTGGACAGGCACCACAACAACTTCACCATTCAGACAAAAGACGGCAAAATCACCGGCATCACGGGAATCGACAACGACATGTGCCTGGGCACGGAAATCGACGGGATGAACCCGACGACGGGCGAGATATCCTTCCCCGGCGCCAACCACGCCCTAAAGTTCCTGCCACCGATCATCGAGAAGGCGGACTACGACGCGTACATGGCGATTACGCCGGAAACCATCGAGGCGATCGTCGGGGACAGCCTGTCCCCGCAGGAAGTGAAGGCCCTGGAGCAGCGGGTGGAATTCATCCAGAGCTACCTGGAGACCCTCAACGGCCTCGGGAGAGTGCTGGACGCCGACGAGCCGGGCTTCCAGGACACGTTCACCGCGATTTATGAAGCGATGTCGCGCAGCTACAACAGCTATCTCGAGACCTCGCCGATCAGGAACGACTTCGGCGGCCTTTGGAATATCCAATAAGGGCCCGGCGAACCGCCATGCCGACACACATTGCACACAAGGAGCGCACAATGCCTTGGGCCGATCCCAGCGAATATCCGGCGTTGACAGATATGGAGATATCCTTTGTGTCCGAGGGGCTGCCCGTGCCGCCCGTGCCCCGGTCCCTGGCCGGGGAGATGGACCGCATCGACAACTGGCACTGGGGCACCCGCATCCCCGACTACTCTCCCTACGACCTGGAGCATTTCGTCAGGGAGGCGGAGTCCGGCGTGGAGCCCTACTTCCTGGCGGCCCACGCCGGGCACGGCATCCAGAGCGTGGCCCTGCACTGCTATCTCGCCCTGCCCGGGCTGGCCTGCCTGATCCAGGAGCCCTGGGGCGGCGCGTACACCAACGACGAGCGCGCGGTCCAACGGCTTGAGCAGGCCTTCGCCCTGATGCGCCAACTGGTGGAACGCTTCGAGGGCGACTCCTCGCAGGCCCGGCGCATCGTGATCCAAAGCTCCCTCTGGCCCTCCCGCCTGGGAACGGCCACGCCCACGGGCGTCCAATGGACGGAAACCCCCACCCCCTTCGAGGACGCCCTGGCGCTGTAGGGGCCACACTCCGACGAACAGGCAGACACGCAACAAAACAGGGCGCTGGATGAAATCCAGCGCCCTGTTTTATTTGGAAAAGAAAAGCCACTGCACAGACAATCTTTACAAAGTTTTTTGATGAATTCATGCCGCCTGAATGAATGCAACCGCAACGCTGGTTTTTGAACATTGCGATTAGAACCGCTCGATGCTGGGTGAACCCGTCGAGAGGGAATGTTGTTTCAGCGCCACTTGGGGAGTCGTTGAGGGAACATATAGTGGCTGAATACAAAAGACAAAAAACCGAGGATCAACCCAAAGACTGACCCTCGGCCCGCCCGAATGCACGAAGCCCTCCGCTCAACGGAGGGCTTTCGCTTGTCGCGGGCCTTCCCCGCTTCCTGGCAATCCACCGGCGCGCGCCGGGTCCAAGGCGCGGCGGGCGCATCCCTTACCCCCGGTCCACCAGAATCGCCACCACGTCCATGACGTTGGTGCGGGTGGGGCCGGTCCTGATGAGCGCGCCCGCGCCGTCGAAGAACTCGTAGGAGTTGTTGTCCATGAGGAACCCGCGCGCGTAGGCGCTCTGCTCGGCCGTGGCTGGCACGATGTGGGGCAGGACCATGGCCCCGGCCGCGTCCGTGGGGCCGTCGGTGCCGTCGGTGCCCAGGCTCATGACGGCCACGCGCTCGCGCAGGCCTTGCATGCCCGAGAGCTCCAGCGCCGCGGCCAGGGCGAACTCCTGGTTGCGGCCGCCCTTACCCTGGCCCTGGATGGTCACCGTGGTCTCGCCCCCGGCCAGCAGGCACACCGGGCCCGCCGCGCCGTATTCCCCGGCCAGGCGCATCATGCGGACGGCCACGTCGCGCGCCTCGCCCTGCATGGCCGAGTCCACCACCACCGGGGCGTAGCCCAGCTCTCCGGCGGCCCGGGCCGCGCCGTCCACGGCCATGGCGTTGCCCGAGATGACGACGTTCTGCACCAGCGAGAAGCAGGCCTCGCCCTGCTTGCAGGTTTCCGGGGCCCTGCCCGCGCAGCCCGCGCTGATCATGGCCTCCACCTCCGGCGGAATGCGGCCGCACAGTTCGAATTTTTCCAGAATACCCATGCAATCCAGATAGGTGGAGCCGTCCGGGGCCGTGGGGCCGGAGCCGATGACGTCCAGATGGTCGCCCACCACGTCGGAGATGATCAGCGTGACCACCGTGGCCGGGGCCAGGGCCCGGGCCAGCTGGCCGCCCTTGAAAGCGGAAAGATGTTTGCGCACGGCGTTGATCTCGTTGATTGTGGCCCCGCATTCCAACAGCCTGCGCGTGACGTCCTGGACGGCGGCCAAGGTCACGGAGTCGCGCGGGGCCGGGACCAGGGCGCTGGCCCCGCCCGAGAGCAGGAAGAACACCAGGTCCCTTTGTGTGGCGGCCCCGGCCAAGTCCAGGATCGCGCGCGCCGCGCGGTGCCCGGCCTCGTCGGGCACGGGATGCCCGGACTCCATGATCTCCGTCGCGCGCAGGGGCACGCCGTGCCCGTATTTGGTGGCGACGAGGCCCCTGTGCAGCCTGGGGCCCAGGATGGACTCCATGGTCTCGGCCATGGCCGCGGAGGCCTTGCCCGCGCCCAGGACGAACACGCGATCGTATCGCGCCAGGTCGTAGCGCCTGCCGTCCACGGTGAGCACGTCGCCCTCGATCTTCAGGGCGGCGTGCAGGGCCGGGGCCGGAGAAACGGCCTCCAGGGTGCGCCTGGCGATGTGCATCAGCTGGTTCTGCTTCTTGGTGCGTGCGGTCATGGCGGCCTCGTCGGGTTCGGGCGTGATCGGGTCGTGCGTTCCCGGAGTCGTGCGTAGCGAGTCGCGGATCGGGCCGAGGCCCTGGAAGATGTTTCTCTATCCAAATCGCCCGGCGCGCGCAATCCGCCCCGCCCGCCCACGAAAAGCCCCGATGCGCTCGGGGCTTTGGAGGGTGCGAAGGCGGCGGATCAGCCCCGCCCGGGCCCGCGTCACTGGAATACGGCCAGCTTCCCGATCTCCTCGGGCAGGGTCAGGCCGAAACGCGCGAGCTGCTTTTTGTTGAACACGAAGGTGCCGTTCTGGTCGTTGACGACGGGCAGGTCCCGGACGTTTTTCCCCTCCAGGATGTCCTTGGCCATGAGTGCGGCCACACGGGCGTGGGATTCGCCCCGGAGGACATAGGCCCCCACCACCCCCTCGTCAGTCACTGCGTAGTCCTGGTTGGCGAACACAGGCACCGGGCTGTTGGCCGAGGTCCAGCGGACCACTTTCTCCACGGGAACGTGGCGGCCCGCCCCATCTTCCAGGGAATGGAACACGGGCATCACGATGAGGCCGTAGGAACGCGAATGCAAGACGGTCCAGCGCCACTCGTCCCAGTCCGCGGCGACCTTGTAGGTCACGATCCGCCCACCGAAGGTGATGGTCTTCCTCTCCCCGAAGGTGACGTCGATGATGGCCCGCGTGGTGAGGCTGTCGTCCATGAGCACGAGCATGTTGGAGGGGCCGGGAACGATCTCCCGCAGGTACCGGGTCCACGGGAACAGGGGAACCCGCTCGATGACCCCGGTCACCTGGGGCGGGATGGCGTCGAAATAGCTGCGGGGATTGTTGTTGATACCCATGTAGACCACGGGTGTCCCGGTCCTGGCCAGGGGCGGCCCGAGCAGTCGCAACGCGTTGTCGTCGCTGAGGATGACTAGGTCGGGGGCGAGCTCGCGAAAGCGCTCCATGGCCGCGTCCGCCCGGGCCTGGAATTCGGATTCCGGAATGCGTTTGGTGTCCATGAACACGTGACTGACGGCATGGTTCCCGGCCAGCACGTTGTCCAGGGCGCGCATGCACTGCGCGGTCCAGGCCAAATCGGTATGGTAGCTGTGGATGGCCAGAACGATCCCGGCTCGGGCAGCCCCGGCCCAGGACAATGCCGCCGACATGACGAAAACGAACAGTAAACGCCTCACTCCGGATTCCCCCTATTCGAAACTCCTTGCGAACCGCGCCTTGCAGGCGGAAATGGAAATCGCGCGACACCGAAGACGATCATCATCTGGAGGAAAGGGTTACCAGAAGAGCCAATAAACAGAAAACTCCAGCAAGACTGGATGTAACCGGCCCTATACCCGTGCGGCCCCGTGCAGTCAAAAAAGGTTGCATTCCCGTGGCGGAAACGGGCTCCCCCCGCCCTGATTTGCGCTTCCACCAGCCGTCACCCCTGTTCCGCGTCCGTCCCCAGGGGCAGGTCGATGGTGAAACACGCGCCCTGGCCGGGGCTGGAGGACAGGGAGAACCTCCCGCCGTGCCCCGAGGTGATGATGAAGTAGGACACCGAGAGCCCGAGCCCCGTGCCCACCCCGGGGGGCTTGGTGGTGAAGAACGGCTCCATGACGCGCCGCTGCAGGTCCTCGGACATGCCCGGCCCGTTGTCCCGCACCTCCACGCGCACCCAGGAATCATGCCTGGAGACGCGGATGTCGATGCGCGGGGCCTGGATGGGGGGATCGGCTCCGGCCATGGCCTGGGCCGCGTTGCGCAGCAGGTTCAGCAGCACCTGCTCGATCTCCGTGGCCGAGCACTCCACCGGCGGCAGGCCCTCCTCCACGGACACGTTCAGGGTCATGCTCTTGAAATCGTAATTCTTCTTGAGATCGAAGTCGCTGTTGGCCAGGGCCACAGCGCCCTCGATGATCGAGCCCATGTCGCAGGGCGTGTGGCCGGATTCGCTGTGGCGGCTGAAGTCCAGCATATGGCGAATGATGACCGAGGCACGCACGGCGGCCTTCTGGATGTCGTCGATGAACTGGTCCAGCTTGCGCACGCGCACGTACTCGCCCAGTCGCTCCAGGTCCAGGCCGAGCTCCTCGGCCACCTTGCGGTTCTTGTGGAAGTTCGGGTCGGTGCGCTTCAGCAGGTTCTGGGAGGCCTGGAGAACGATGCCCAGGGGGTTGTTGATCTCGTGGGCGATGCCCGCGGCCATGCCAGCCACGGAGAACATCTTCTCGCTGTGGACCATGATCTTCTGCATCTTTTTCATGGCCGTGATGTTGCGGGCGACGGTGGCCAGAAAAGCCTTGCCGCCGATGTCCACCGCCACCCCCGACATCGCGAACAGGCCGAAGCTGACGCCCGCGCTGCGGAACTCGCCCTCGTAGTTCTCGGCATGCCCGACGCGCCTGACCTGCTCCTTGAACTTCTCGCGCAGGGGCGGATCCATGGTTATGCCCAGTTCGTCCAAGGTCCGGCCCTGGACCTCTTCCAGGGGGCAGCCCGCCAGATCCAGGAAGGCCGCGTTGGCGTCCTCGATGACCCCCGTCTCCATGTCCGTGACCAGGATGACGTCCGGGGACAGCCGGAACAGGTTGGCGAACTTCTCCTCGGAACGGCGCAGGGCCTCCTCGGCAAGATACTGCTCCGTGATGTCCCGGAAGAACACGGCCATGCGCCCGGCCGAAAGATGGAAGGCGGTCATGGAGAAGACCTTGCGCATCATCCCGTCGCGCTTGAGCACGTACTTGAATATATGTGGTTCTCCGCCCTCGGCCAGGCCGAGGTACAGATCGGGATAATGGGTCGAACGCAGCACGGGGAAGGCCTCCAGCAGGGGCATGCCCACGATGTCTCCGTTCGTGTCCAGCAGCCTGTGCGCCGCCGGATTGACCTCTTGGAGGAAAAGCTCCCCGCCGCGGACTTCGTAGATATGCATGCCCGTGGGCGAATTGTTCATGACGCCGCGGTATTGCTCCTGGCTCTCGCGCAGGGCCACCTCCGCCCGATGCCGCGTCGTGATGTCCTGGGCCGTGCCGATCATGCGCAGGGCGCGCCCCGCCCCGTCCCACTCCACGCCCCGGCCCCGGGCCTCGACCCAGAGCCAGGAGCCGTCCTTGACGCGCAGGCGGAATTTCGCGTGAAAGTCCTTGGAGCGCTCTACTCCGTCCAGAAAGGAGGCGCGCACCCGCTGGGCGTCCTCGGGATGCACCAGGGCCAGGCACGCGTCCAGGGTCATGGCCTCCTCGTCCGGTGCGGAGCCCAGCATGGCGTAGGCACGCGGGCTCAGATACATGTTCCGGGTCTCGAGGTCGCAGTCCCAGAGGCCCTCGTTGGCCGCCTCGAAGGCCAGGGAAAGCCGGTGCCTGTTGTGCTCAAGCTCCCTGGTCACCTCCTCCAGGGCGTCGAGCATGGAATTGATGGTCCGGGCCAGGCGCGCCACCTCCCCCCTGCCCCGGACTTCCACCCGGCGCCCCAGGCCGTGCCTGCCGTCGATGCCCTGCACCTGCCGGTCCAGGGACTCGACATGCACCAGAAGCCCCCGGTCCATGAGCAGGTACAGGGCCAGCCCCACGAACAGGAAGGCCACGAGCATGAAGGCCAGATTCAGGTTCCTGGTGGAGCGCCCCTGCGCCATGATGTCCCGGCTCACGGGCACCCGGACCAGGGCGACGGGAGTCCTGTCCACGTCCCGCAGCAGGGCGTAGCCGTCGATGCGGTCCCCGTCCACGGCAAAGGACACGATGCCCTGCCCGCCCTCAAGGGCCGCCAGGGCCCGCGCGGGCTCGCCGCCCCGGGGCAGCTGCCCCGGGGGGAGGTACTCCCACTGCTGGAGCGTGATGTCGGCTATCTTCTTCACCAGGGCATGGTCCAGGTAGCGCCCCATGACCAGGGCGCCGCCCGCGGGGGCCTCCCCCTCGTCGTTGAGCACGGGCATGGACCACAGCCAAAGGATGCCGTCGGGCATCCGCACCAGGCCGGACCGTCTTTCGTGGGGGTCGGCGGACCGCACCCACGGGGATTCGGGGCCGAACACGGACAGGAATTCGGCGCTGAGCGGCACGGAGGCGTCCCGCACCAGGTCGAACCGCTTGCCGTGGACCAGCCCGCCCTGCGCGTCGAAGAACAGCATCACGCTGAGTTGCAGGTTCCGGAAGGTGTCGTCCATGAGATTGGACTCCGGATACCCGTCGTCCTTGCCGGTCACGAAATCCAGGGTCTCGCCCCACCAGGCCCAGTCCCTGAGCTGGGTCATGACCCGTTCGGACTCGCGCGTGAGGGCGTTCTGGACGCGCTGGACGCTGAGCTGGACCTTCCTGTTTTCGAGTTGTTCGTACCCGCCCATGATGACCTTCTCGGACACCAGGACGAGCACCGTGATGCAGACGGCCGCAATAAAGGCCAGGATACATAAGATGGTGCTGCGTATGCTCATGATTCTCCAGCCGGATTTCGCACAACTTCTGGTTTCGGCACGCTGCCCGGGCGTTCGGCGCCACCCGGGATTCCCACGGGAAATTCAGGGGAAATGGTTTGCTGTCCATCCTATATCGTCTTGAGCGGCGCAGTCAAAAGGAACATCGCTTTTTGCACGGCCCGCCCCGCGCGGATGCGCCCCAAACGGCCGGGAGGCCGCTATCAGGCGTGAAAGGGGGGCGCGCCCGCGCGGAGCGGACGTCGGCAGGCGGGCGCGTCCGCAGACGCGCCTGGAAAAGGAGCGGATCGGTGGAAAGTCGTGTCGCCGGGGATCAGCCCATGGCCTCGGCCAGGGTCTGGCGCTTGCGGTAGACCATGCCGTCGAACAGGGCCACGGTCTCGCCCCGGGCATCGCTGATGGTGACCTTGTAGGTGGCCAGCTTGGGGGTCAGGGAGGTTTCCTCGGCCACGGCGGTCAGCTCCGCGCCCGAGCCCGCGCAGACATAGGAGATGGAGCAGCTGATGGCCACGGCGGCCTGTCCCCGGGAGTTGGAGGCCGCGGCGAAGGCCAGGTCCGCCAGGGAGAAGATGGCCCCGCCGTGGACGATGCCCAGGCCGTTGTTGTGGTGCTCGGCCAGGGGCATGCGGGCCACGGCGTGCCCCGGGCCCACTTCCAGGAGCTCGATGCCCAGGAACTGGGCGAACTTGTCACGGGAACTGATGAAATCCTTGGCGATGTCGTGCATGGAGGTCAGGGGGGGTTGAGGTGAGGAGAACCAAAGGCGCGGACCTGCCCGCGTCCCGTGCGTCCGGGTTTTTCCCAATACACAAGGCCGCCGGCCCCGGCAAGCCCGGCGGCGGGGACTGGCTACAGGGAACCGAAAACCTTCTTCAGGATGGCGCTGCCGCGCGCCGCCGCGTTGTTGCGGATGTCGGCCTCCTCGCGCTCCATCATCAGGTACAGGCCGTCGAGGGCCTTGCGCGTCACGTAGGCGTCCAGGTCCACGTCCGTTGCGGAAAGATTCACGGCCTTGGCCGCGCCGGTCATGTTCTGGAAATGCCGGGTCACGCCCACGCCCTGCATGGCCTCGGACACGATGGGTTCAAGGCGCTGAAGGAGCGCGGAGTCCGAGGTGCGGCGGAAGAAGTCCGTGGCCGCCGTGTCCCCGCCGTTCAGGATGCCCTTGGCGTCGTCGAAGGTCATGCCCGTCACGGCCTTCTTGAGCACGTCCACGGTCTCGGGCACGGCGCGCTCGGCCGCGCGGTTCATGCTGGTCACGAAGGAGTCGGCCAGCTTGGACTGGCCCACTAGGCGCAAGCCCTTCTCCACCGTGGCCAGGGAGTCCGGCACCGGGATCTTCACGTCCGCGTTGCCCAGGAATCCGTCCGCCACCCCCAGGGAGGACGTGGCCTCGCCCACGGCCTGTTCCAGGGCGGCCTTGAGGCCCTGGACCATCTCCGAGGCGGTCAGGCTCCCGCCCGAGGACGCCGAGGTGGCCGTCGCCGAGGACTTCACGGCGTCCTTGACCTTGGACAGGGTGTCGGCCCAGCCCGCCAGGCCGGGCGTGGCCCAGACAGAAAGCAACGTCAGGAGCGGCAAAGCCGCGCACAGGCTCTTCAGAAACCTCTTCATGTTCGCCTCCTCCGGCTCGCGACCGGCACGCAATGTGTCCCCGCATCATGCACGCAAATCCCTCGCGGGGGCAACCGTCCGGATGAGAAAGGGACAGGCTCCCGCATGGCGCCCGAAACCGGACGCCCCGCCCCGGGAAAACAGGAAGGCCCCGTCCGCGCGGACGGGGCCTTTGCATTTTCTTGTACGCCGCGCCCTCAACACAGGCCGTAGGCGGAGCGCAGCTTCCGTTCGTCGGGCAGCCCGTAGTAGGTCCCACCCTTGGGGCCGCGCCACCGGTCGGGGCCGACCCTGGTCAGGTCCACCGGGGTCTTGGCTCCGTTGGCGTTGCGCACGTAGCCTCGGGTCTTCTCGGCCTTGACCAGCGCCGCCTGCCTGGCCGGTTCGGCCCGGCGCCCGGGTTCACGCGGGGCCGCCTGCGGACAGGGCCACGGTGGAGGCCAGCATCAGGGCCAGGGTCGGCAGCAGGACGAGGGAACGAATCGTATTGTTGGTCGCAGACATGACAATGACTCCATTGCTGGGATGGCACCCGGAGGGCGCGCCGGGAGACGAAGAACCGGCGTCTTTACCCTCGCGGCGCCCGCATCCGGGCCGATGCGCCTTCTCCATGGCGAAACCGTCCCCAACCCTGCCGAGGACCGCTAGTTAAGAATCGTGAAGACAGGAGAACGAATAGATTGTGATAAAAATCTCATGAATATTATTCTAAGGAAAGGCCCGCAATACACGGCAGAATCAGGCTCACCCAGGAAACCGGATGAATATTGGAAAGCGTTATTACTCAGCGTCACAACACAACTATTCATAATTTAAAGATTTTTCACAAACAACAGTGTAAACCTGCGACCCGCCTCACCCTGCCGCTCGACGCTAATTTGGCACGCAACCACCTGTTCATAGTGAAGATTATTCCATGATTTTTTTTGCACATACGCCTTGACTTCCCTTTCCCGCGGTCGTAAGGAAAATTAGTCTGAAATTCAGAGACGTCATGTAGGACGTGGCCGCACACGGTCGGCTCAATCTGATGAGAGCAAATACGGAAGTCAACAAGGGGCTGTGTACGCATCTTGCTGTACATGGCCCCTTTTTGAATAAGGACGCATAAGCGTCGATAACTGTTTATTCCATGGAGTATCGAGAGGATGACGAAGAGTATCTACGTGGGCAATCTGCCCTGGAACAGCACCGAAGAGGACGTGCGGGCCGCCTTTGCCAACTACGGCGATGTGAAGTCCGTCAAGCTGATCGAAGACCGCGAGACCGGACGTCCGCGCGGCTTCGGTTTTGTCGAAATGGACGAGTCCGAGGCCCAGGCCGCCATCGAGGCCCTGGACGGAACGGATTTCGGAGGCCGGAACATCAAGGTCAACGAAGCCCGTCCCCGCGCCCCGCGCACTCCGCGCTGGTAGGAATCTAAGCGCAAACCAAACGGCCCGCCCTTCCCTGGAGGGGCGGGTTCTTTTTTGCCTTGTTCCGGGCGCGGGCTTCGCACAGGGTCTCGCCCCGCACTTCGTCCTGCCGGGGCGGACGCGAGATTGCCCTTGCCATGACGGGGAAAAGACTTATATGAAGGCTGCGGTTCTTTGACAGGGGGCGACCTGGTTTCGACGGGGATTGTTGAAGCCAAGGCTGCAAGTCGAGGTTGGTCGATGGCCTCGTAAAAATCGACCTAGCACACAAGTGCCAACGATGACTACGCTTACGCCATGGCCGCCTAATTAGGCTAACATGGTCCCAGAACATGATTCTGGCGGCTCTCCGGGCCTACGCCCGATAAACCGGAGACGTCGACGACACCCCTCGGGCTAGCCGCGCGCGGCCACCTGTCCCGCGCATCGGCGAAACTTCAGGCAGGCATGTCTTCCGGCCGCCCGGTCAGGGGCAATCCGGCTGACGAGAACGCAAACCTGACCTAAACTTGTAGAGGCTTTGAGCGGATCATTCTCGGACGGGGGTTCGATTCCCCCCGCCTCCACCATTCCCTTCTATAATTGTGTCCAATGAAAAACAATAAGCCCTGAAATTTCGGGGCTTTCTGTTTTTCTACTGTCTATTAGCGTCCATCTTGATCCATTGACATCTAGCCTTCCACAGGGGTAATTCATGGGGTAACAGCTCTTCCCCAAAAGGAGTTACCCCATATGCCGCTCACAGCTACCCTCATTCGTAACGTTAAGCCCCAAGCTAAGCCGCAAAAACTGTTTGATGGAAGAGGACTATTCCTTCTTGTCTCCCCCAAGGGGGGTAAGTGGTGGCGGTTCAAATATCGAATTGAGGGCAAGGAAAAACTGATTTCCCTCGGCACATATCCAGACGTGTCGTTGAAGGAAGCCAGGGAGCAACGGGACAAGGTCCGTAAAATGGTGGCCAAGGGGATAGACCCTTCCTCCGCCAGAAAGGCCGAGCAGGCAGTTGAGAAAGACACCTTCGAGGCCATTGCCCTTGAATGGCTGGACAAGCAAACCTCGATCTGGGTTCCGAGCCACGCCCAACGCCAAATCCGCCGACTCGAACAGCACGTCCTCCCCTATCTTGGCGACATCCCCATCAAAGACATTACTCCCCCTACCCTTCTGGCGGTCCTGCGTCGCATCGAGGACAAAGGCGTTATCGAGACGGCACACCGCGTCCACCAATTGTGCGGACAGATATTTCGGTATGCCGTTGCCACTGGCCGGGCCGAACGCGATCCATCGGGTGATCTTCGAGGGGCCCTGGCTCCGGCCAAGGGCGAACACTTCGCCACGATGACTGACCCTAGGGAAGTGGCCGCACTTCTACGAGCTATGGATGGCTTCTCAGGCCAACCAGCCACGCGATGCGCCCTGAGACTCGCACCTTTGGTTTTCGTACGTCCTGGCGAGCTTCGATCGGCTGAATGGTCCGAGATCGACCTTGATAAGGCTGAGTGGCGAATCCCTGCGGCCAAGATGAAGATGCGACAAATGCACATCGTTCCGCTGTCCAGGCAGGCCATTGCTATCCTTAAAGAAATTCATCCCCTCACCGGCAATGGCAAGTATGTTTTTCCTGGGCTGCGATCGGCGTCTCGGCCCATGAGCAACAACACGATCAATGCCGCCCTGCGTCGCCTTGGGTATTCGGGGGACGAAATGACCGGCCATGGCTTCCGATCCATGGCGTCAACCATCCTCAACGAACAAGGCTGGCCCCCAGACGTAATCGAACGTCAGCTTGCCCATGCCGAACGGAACAAAGTCCGGGCCGCCTACAACCACGCAGAACACCTCCCCCAACGACGAAAGATGATGCAATCTTGGGCGGATTACCTGGACGGGCTCAAGGCCGGGGCTAAGGTGACGCCCATTCGTCGGGAGCGATTGGACGGCTAGGAGACGGCCAAGGTGATCTTTCTGCATATTGCCCCATTGACTGCTGTTACCTTAGGGGTTACACAATGATCAAAGGGTTTGCCCACAAGGGCCTTGAAACGTTCTTCAGGACCGGGAACACCAAAGGCATCCAGACCAAGCACGCGGACAGACTAGCCATGATGCTGGACCGCCTGGACGCGGCTGCGGAGGTCCGAGACATGGACGCGCCTGGCTACGGTCTGCATCCCCTGAAAGGCAAACTGGCCGGACACTGGTCCGCAAAGGTTTCCGGCAACTGGCGTCTGACCTTCCGTTTCGAGGACGGGCACGCCTACGTTGTGAACTATCAAGACTACCACTAAGGAGAGCACTATGAGCACCACCAGAAAGCCCACCCACCCCGGGGGAATCATCCTGCGGGAATACATGGAACCGCTTGGCCTGACCGTCACAGGCCTTGCCGCGCACCTGGGCATCAGCCGCAAGCATCTCTCCCAGGTCATCCATGAGAAGTCAGCAGTCACGTCCGGCTTGGCCCTGCGCCTTGCCCGCGCCTTCAACACCACCCCCGACCTATGGTTGAACCTTCAGCGTAAGCGCGATCTATGGGAAGCCGAGCGATCCACCCCTGGACTTGAAGATGTAGCCCCCTTGCCGGGTCTGGAAAAATATGAACAAGCGGGAGTGTGACTGCAACCAGGGGCATGGTATCGGCCTGGGGAGAATTTACAATGCGTCGCCAATGGAAAAAAGAGTCTGACTTAATCCGGTTTGTCGAGCTTCAACAACAGCTTGGTTATAAAGACCAAGATGATCTTTTCGACTTCTTAAAGCGAGAGGATATTCCTGCGTTCGAACCTGTGGATATCCCACGCATGGACAGCGATGGAACCCTTCTCATATGTTGCGTTCCTGTAATGGATCGTGTCGAAGGTGAATTCCCAAACGAACATATGCGGGCATTTTATCCAGACGAAATCGAAACTTTTTATGTCGATTCTCTTCGAATAGCGAAGCTAAAATCCTTGGATAATCCACCGATTGAATTGGTTTGTCCTCCCTGTCAATCAAAAGAAATTACTGGAATTGAAGAAAATAAAGTTCGTGCTGAACTCAGAATGACACCAAAACAATTTGGTGATCTTATCTGGAACAATATGCTTGAAGAATGTTTCCCAGGAAAAATTGATTATTTTTCTTATGAGCAATATTGCGCTGAGCATGGGGTCAAATCAAAGTTACTTGAGGATACCCAACGAAGAGAGGAAGTAGCACAATGCCGTTGTGATCCCATCGACGCTTTTCATGCTCCTGTCGCCCCCGATAAAATGGCAACACGGCCCCCAGCGACGAACAAAGACTACTCTGTACGGATGCCGGAGATCGTCCAAGCCGTGCTTATCATCAAGGCCAAATGGGACGAGGCCAGGGAAGGCTCCTCTATCCGAACCTACGGCTTCACGGAGGAGGAGTTGGAGGCCTTTTGTCCTTCCCTTTCTCGTGCCTCACTGAGGGCCATTAAGGAGACTCTTCCCGGCAATGGCATCCAGATTTGGCAGAAGCGAGGAGCACGCCCAACCATGTAATCGCCATATTTCGCCAGCCTGAAATAATTGAATATTCTCGTTTTCCAGCGCCCCCAATAATTCGCCGCGCAAAAAGCGTGGCGTTTTGACTTTTTGAAGCCTCAAAAAGCTCGTCAAAAGCTATTTCGCCAGCCTGAAATAATTGGACTTTTAGCCTTTTTGAAAGAACGAGGGTGGCGAATTAATTTCAGCGTAAATCGTCGGCGATATTGAAGTTGTCTTCTGGCAAGCGGTATCCTCTTTGGAAACACGACCAAGGAGGATATTCATTATGCAGACTTCTCGTATCGATCCCAACGGCCTCTACCGCATCAACACCATTGTCCATTCCAAAGGCAATGACGCTCCCCTGATCGACGTTTCTCCTTCCACTTGGTGGGCGGGGGTGAAGTCGGGCAGATTCCCCAAGCCCGTACACCTTGGGCCACGCACGACTTGCTGGCGCGGTGCCGACCTCTTGGCTCTGGTGGATTCCCTTTTCTCCGGCCAGGAGGAGTAGCCATGGAAACGGAATCTTCTGAACGCCGTCTGGCTCCCCGTCGAGCGATCCGGACGTTCTGCCGTTGGTGCAACGGCGGCGATCCCGAGTCCTGCACGGCTACGGACTGCCCCCTGTACCCCCTGCGCCTGCCTCAACCCGCAGGCCGCGTACCCGCCCCGCTGCGAAGCATCCACGCGTATTGCCTGACATGCCTTGCCAGCCCCGAAGAAGTCCGGACTTGTGCCGGAAACACCGCCTTCGACGGGCAAACGACCTGCCCTCTGTGGCCCCATCGACTGGGGAAACGGCTTGTGAACGACAAATACCGTTCAGAGCGAAGAGAGCAGGCCTTAAATCAGCGCCGCGAGTCCGGCCCAGAGGGCCTTTTTGTGTCCGTAGAGGCGAGAGAAGGGAGGGGGCTGGTGGATTATACCTGCCAGCCTTTTTCGGGCCCTCTCTGCGTCAAAAATGACGGGGAAGCGCGGTAATGATCGACGCTACTGCCGAGTTCCTGACCACATGCGAGGATCAAGGGTTGCGACCTGAAAGAATCATCGGGGACGGCGAGCTGCACCGTTGCCCCGTGGAAGGCAAAGCGCACGGCCTGGACGGCGCGTATGTCCTGCACCAGGACCCACCCGCTTCCGGTTGGTGGAAGAACTACCGGACCGGCAATGAGGACACGTGGACGACCGCTAGCGGCAACGATCCTTCCATAAGCCCCGAGGACCGGGCCAGACTGCGCGCCCGCATCAAGGCGGACCAGGAGGCTCAACGCGAGGCCCAGGCCAAGCACCACGCCGAAGCGGCTGCCGAGGCGGCGTCGATCCTGACCGAAGCCCCCGGCTGCCCGATCGATCATCCCTACCTGAAGGCCAAAGCCGTCCCCGCCTATCCTGGACTCAAGCTCTCCCGGGATGGACGGATCATCGTCCCTGTCCTCGACGCGACGGGTAAACCCGTCTCTCTGCAATTCATCGCGGACAACGGCGAGAAGCGATTCTTGACCGGCGGTCGGGTTGCCGGTGGGTTCTTCGCCATCAAGGGAAACGACGGCCCGCTGTACATTGCGGAGGGCTACGCGACGGCGGCGACGATCCACGAGGCGACCGGGGCAACGGTCCTGGCGGCCTTCAACGCGGGCAACCTCCTGGCCGTGGCAAAGCTGGCCCGGACGATGTACCCCGAGCGCCCGATTATCCTTGGCGCTGACGATGACCTACACACGGACGGGAATCCCGGCGTCACGAAGGCGACCGAAGCGGCCCAGGCAATCAACGGCGTGGTGGTCGTGCCCAGGCTCCCCGACGGGGCTGAAGGGTCCGACTTCAACGACCTAGCGTCCGTTGTCGGGCTGGACAAGGTAAAGGATCAGCTTATCCAGAGGCAGGAATCCGATAAGGGGATGGACCAAGAATCCGTCATCGAGGTCATTACCGCCTCCGATATCTTGGACATGACGTTCCCGGACAAGCCTTTGATCGGCGGCCTGCTGGACGAACGTGAGAGCCTGCTTGTCTGTGGCCCCTCGGGGCTTGGCAAAAGCATCCTGACCTTCAATCTGGCTTTGACACTTGCTATAGCGCCCGCAAATGGTCTTTGGGGATTGTTCCCCCTCCCCCGCCCCTTGCGCACAGTATTCATGCAGTCGGAGAACAGCGGCAAGGCCATGCAAGCGCGATTGCGTTCCATCACGGATGCAGCCCCAGAACTGCGCCCCGGCCTGGACGGGTTGTTCTTCCCCAGGATTGGGGACGACTGCCGAGCATCCGGGATGCTTGGCGATGATTCGTTTCGCGCTCGCATCTTGGGAGTACTGACGGCGGTGCGGGCGGATATCCTCGTGCTTGATCCCCTGATCTCCTTCCATGGCGCAGACGAGAATGACAACGCGGCCATGAGACGTTCCTTGGATGCGCTAACAGCAATTTGTGATGCCGCAAATGTGGCCTGTGTGGTCGTGCATCATGTCGGCAAGTCCGGCAGTGATAACGCGGTCTTCGCCGGACGTGGCGCGTCCGCCATAGGAGATTGGGCCGCAAACATCCTCCTCATGAATCCCGTGCTGGATGATGAGGGTAATCGAACCTCCATCATCGAGATGAAGCACATGAAGGCTCGCAACTTCGAGACGGCTTCCCCCTTCTTTCTGGATCGTCGCCCCGAGTTGACCATGCTTCGTGTTGAAGATCCTCGGGATGGAGAAAGCCGGGAACGGGCTGAAGCGGTGGTGGACTGCCTGCGGAAAATGGGCGGCAAGGCTAGAAGCAAGTTGGCGCTTGAGAATGCCCTGGTCGAATCAATGGGCGTCGGAAGGACGACCGCTCAACGAGCAATCAACGATGCCCGACGTCGAGGCGAAATTCGTTTCTTCGAGAATGGCGGCAGGAGCAAAGGCGTCGTATTGCCCACATTGCCCAAAAATGAGGCGGCAATACAATGTTCAATTATTACAGGCAATTAATATATTGCCCACAAGTTTATTGCCCACGGGGTTTTGGGCAATTTCTAACCTATTGAAATCATTATACTGCCCATCTGCCCGCATTGCCCCCCTAAAGGGGGGAAAAAGTGGGCAATAGAAAATGTGCCCACAACTTTTTCCCTTGAACCTTTGGGGCCGAGGCAAGTCCACCATGCAGATAAAACTTTCGGAGAGGGCCAGGAAAGCAATCGAGGTTCACCCCCTGGAGGCCAAGATTGGGACCCAGGAAGAACCCTCCTTGTCCCTGAAGGCCACTCCTGAAGAATGGTCCTGGAGCGTCATTGGTCGGGCCGAGCACCCAGGATCGGGAAAGGCAGGCCTGTTGGTCAAGCACCACCCCTCCGGTCGGTTTGCCCTGGACGTGGGAAGACATTTGCTCTCGGTCAACCAGGAATGGGCCGAAGCCGAGGCGGCGAGGAGGCTGCAATGAAGCTCATCATCGACAGCCGGGAACAACGGCCCTTCGCCTTCGCAAACGAGAAGTACGGGGTTACCGTGGAGCACGGCCCCTTGAGCGTTGGAGACTATAGCTTGGCCGGACTCGCTGACCGCGTGGCCGTCGAGCGGAAGTCCTTGCCCGACCTCGTGACGTGCCTCGGACGGGAACGGGAACGGTTCGAGAGGGAGCTTCAGCGTGGTGCCGCGCTCGACACCTTCATGGTCGTGGTAGAAGCGTCATGGGCCGATCTCGCCAGTGGGAGCTATCGCAGCGCAATGAATGCCCATGCGGCCTGTCAAAGCGTCTTGGCGTTCTCCTGCCGCTATCGTCTGCCCTTCCTGTTTGCCGGGAGTCGGTCCAACGCTGAGTACGTGACTTGGGGCTTTCTCCGGCAATACCTGGAATCGGCGCGAAAGAGATACCGGGCCATCGTGAGAGCCCACGGAGAGGCCCTAGCAGGCCCCCTAAGCTCGTCTGAGACAACTCCCGATGCACTACACACGGCAGCATAAAAACGAGGCTTGAATTTTTAAAAACGTGCGCTGGGCCGGATTCGGAGCTTGGCTATTTCGTTTGGCTTGAAACTGAGGCGAGGGGAATATGAGAAGCCACAGACAAGCCCCACGGGGAGCCGTCACGGGTATTTAGAGGCATGGTTGGATCGATCGCCACGGCATGGAAACTTCAACCTCAAGAACACAACTAGGCATACTGTGCTGAGATGGTTATCACCTGACAGTAGGCCATGAAATGAGCGTGGTCATGCCGCCCTTGGTTGGGGTACGGCT
>NZ_JBTVWW010000077.1:0-280 GCF_054819825.1 Desulfocurvus sp. DL1XJH-121 | reverse complement strand
GCGAAATAAACGAAATGTAAGCCCATGGCTGGCACTTGTCGGTCACTGGGGCCTGCAGTGCCTGCTCAATGAGTGGAGCACTCCTCAGGATGCCAGAACCTCTAGGGTGAAGATGTCCAACCTACTGTCCGTCCTAGTATTCTGCTGGCTGCTGCTATCCCGGATAACCAGCGTTGCAGGTCATCTGAAAGGGCTCGGAGCTGCTATCGACACTAAGGGTGAGCCTCACTGCCTTTGACCGCCCTGCCTTTGGAAAGAGACGGTGCACAGATGATAAACA
>NZ_JBTVWW010000076.1:0-281 GCF_054819825.1 Desulfocurvus sp. DL1XJH-121 | reverse complement strand
CCAGCCCGAACCGCTGCTCCAGCGGCCCGCGGCGGGTGTCGACGGTCTGGATCCGCGACAGCGGGGCGACCCGCCACTCCTGCCAGAACCAGCCGGTGCGGGTGTAGACGGCGGTGTCGGTGACCTCCCACCGGTGCACCCGGAACCACCAGCGGGGCAGCGCCAGCACCGCGGGCAGCCCGACCACGGCGATCAGCACGGCCGGCACCACCAGCCAGAACCGGGCCGGCGGGATCAGCACCCCGAGCACGACCAACACCAGCACCGGTGGGACGACGAGC
>NZ_JBTVWW010000075.1:0-281 GCF_054819825.1 Desulfocurvus sp. DL1XJH-121 | reverse complement strand
GCTGAACCGCAAACTTGGCAATGTTTAAAATTCCGCCAGCAACGCGTCCAACTTCTTCAGCTGACTTTCTAACGTCCTTGCGGAATCCTTCTTGTGCAAACATTTTACTCATACTGTTGGCAGCATCAGTCATATATGGCAGTAGCTTTGAACCAAACATAATCGTTAAGTCTGACCAAGCTTGCTTAAAACGTTCTTGAGACATTTGAGCAGTTTGTGCATTCTTTTGTGCTAACTGAGAAACATAATTACCCTTATCTCCTGCTTCTTGGACCTTTTTA
>NZ_JBTVWW010000074.1:0-282 GCF_054819825.1 Desulfocurvus sp. DL1XJH-121 | reverse complement strand
CCACAAGAGACTACTCAACCAACTGAAACAATGGACTAAAAAACGGCTGTAGAAGCTCTTAGCTAGGACAGCCCCTTGTTTTTTTGGGGGAGGGTGGGGAGTCGTGGCGCAAAACCAAGCGTGCCCTCCCGCCCTCCCACCGCGTTCCGCAACAGGTATGAGGGGGTGGTTTGGGGGGAGGGTATGTAGTGCTGCGAGCGCGTGGCGCGGGAGAGGCGCGCTCCCTTCGAAGGATTTCCCCCGCCGCGCGGCTGCGCCGCAGGGGCGGGACAAATCCAGGCG
>NZ_JBTVWW010000073.1:0-284 GCF_054819825.1 Desulfocurvus sp. DL1XJH-121 | reverse complement strand
CTTCGCTCCGAACAGTCCCCTCTCCCTTCAGGGAGAGGGCTGGGGAGAGGGTGCTCGCACACGCACCCAAGCTCGATCAGGAAGCGACACTCGCACTCAACGCCGAGGGGAAATCCGCGTGATACCCCGCCCCAATCTCCCCCAGCACCCCTGCCTTGCGCAGCTTGCCGAGCACCCGTGCATTGGCCTCGCACAAGCGCACTTCGATGCCGCGTCGCTGCAGTTGCTCGATCACTTCCTGCAGCGTCTGCAGCCCGGTGATGTCCATGAACGGCACGTGGCGC
>NZ_JBTVWW010000072.1:0-285 GCF_054819825.1 Desulfocurvus sp. DL1XJH-121 | reverse complement strand
CTCCCAGTACCTCAAGGACCTTTCACCGACTCCCAAGGAGCCCCAGTGACTCTGATCTATGGCCATCGCGGCGCCAAAGGCGAAGCACCGGAAAACACCCTGAACAGCTTCCTGCGCTGCCTGGAACATGGCGTGAAGCGCTGCGAACTGGACCTGCACCTATCCCGCGACGGTGAGCTGATGGTGATCCACGACCCGACGCTCAAGCGCACCACCGGCCGCCGCGGCAAGGTTTCCGAGCAACTGGCGGAGGACCTGGTGACCATGGACGCCCGCGAAGGCGGC
>NZ_JBTVWW010000071.1:0-287 GCF_054819825.1 Desulfocurvus sp. DL1XJH-121 | reverse complement strand
AACGACCACCAAATCTTGGCATAAATCTTGGGAGGAGAAGTTTTATTTGACATATAAACACCTTCCTTCGAAGTCAACCATTAAAATTGCTAAAATCCGTATTATCAATATCAACTAATTTAAATTTCGCTTTGGCTTTGATATCAGACTTTTTTTTATGCACATTGGCAAAGTCTAATCTATCAATATCAGAAATTGTCCAATTATTATTTGCTAGTTCTGCACTACTCGGTGAATTAAGTACAACATCTTCACTATCCGAACTCAAATTAACAGCGTAACGTTTA
>NZ_JBTVWW010000070.1:0-292 GCF_054819825.1 Desulfocurvus sp. DL1XJH-121 | reverse complement strand
TGTACAGAGATAGTATTCACCTGACACTGCCGCCCCTGGCGGGGTGATTTCTAGGCGGCCGCCTCGGCCGCCTTTTTCTTGCCCTTCTCCGGCTTGGGCAGGCCGTCCAGGAAGGCCTGATTCGGCGTCCTGCCGTTCATGTTCCGGCCCTGGTGCGTGCGCTCATGGTTGTAGTGGCGCAGGTATTCGTCCAGGTCGGCCTGCATCTCCTCCAGGGACTCGTACCACTTCTGGCGGCCCTTGATGCGGAAGTGCTCGTCCAGAAGCGTCCTGTGCAGGCGTTCCACGAAGC
>NZ_JBTVWW010000006.1:0-167323 GCF_054819825.1 Desulfocurvus sp. DL1XJH-121 | reverse complement strand
CAGTCGATGACCGACTGCAAGTACACCTTGCCCACGCCCTTGAGCGTGCCCACGAAGAACGTGTCCACGGCCACCAGATCGCCCGTGTGGCGCGTCTCGATGTGCCGGTCGCGGAACTCCGGGCTGAAGCGCTCCAGGGCCCGGATCTGGTCGTCGCTGAGCTTGATGTCCCGGCCGCGCACCGACTGCTCCAGCCGCAGAAGCCGCTCATGGCGCGTGAGCAGGCTGTGGCGGCTCCATACGCCCCGGACGCCGCCCGAACTGACCTGCACCCCGCGAAGCACGAGCTGCTGCGCAACCCGCAAGGCCCCGTGCGTGGGAAACTCCAGGCTGTAGGCCATGATCGCCGCCTCAATCTCTTCGCCCACACGGTTGGGATGCGGGCCCCTGGGGCCGGGCAGCCGGTCCAGCAGCCCTTGCGACCCATGCGTCTGGAAGTTGCGCCTGATCTCGTAGAACTGTTGCCGCGAATAGCCCATCACCTGGCAGGCCCGGCTCACGTTGCCCAGCTCCGTGGCAAGCTCTAGCAGACTCAGCTTCCTTCGTGCTACCTTCTTCCTCGTGGTCATGACGTTCTCCTGGTCGAGGTTTCGGTGAAGTCTTTTCAACTCCAGCCGTACCCCAACCAAGGGCGGCATGACCACGCTCATTTCATGGCCTACTGTCAGGTGATAACCATCTCAGCACACCCCTACCACCCGCAAGCGCTTCAAGCTTGCCGCCATGGAGGCCGATCTGACCTTCAAGGACATCTTCGTCCAAGCCATGGAAGAGCTAATTGCCAAGCAGGAAGCAGGGGCAAAGGAGGATTCGGAAGAGCGTGCGGAGGAATAGGCCCTGAAACGGCCCGGCCCGGTGCTACCAACACCGAACCGAGCCTAACCACAACCGACCTTCGAAGGAGGTACGATCATGGCTTCGCAGTTTGTAGTCGAAGACACGGATGAAGACAACGTTCGCTGGATTGCCGAGCCCCGCC
The DNA here is from genome assembly GCF_054819825.1 of Desulfocurvus sp. DL1XJH-121. Classification (NCBI taxonomy): domain Bacteria; kingdom Pseudomonadati; phylum Thermodesulfobacteriota; class Desulfovibrionia; order Desulfovibrionales; family Desulfovibrionaceae; genus Desulfocurvus; species Desulfocurvus sp. DL1XJH-121. The sequence continues at coordinate 166,344 of NZ_JBTVWW010000006.1, read as the reverse complement.
TTTACCGCAAAGCCCGCCAGCTCAAGGGCATCTGGAACGCCTTCAAGTTCTTGGCCCATGGCGGCAAGTTCAAAGAGTTCCTGGACTTCTCCGGGATCGATTCCCGCATCATAAGCCCCGTCCAAGTGACCATCTCCCATGACGGTCAGGTGGTGGACGTGAAGGGCAGATACGATAACGCCGTGTCGTCCGCCCAAGAGCGCTTGGCTAGCCTTTCCGGGTTGATCCTTGCTGGTGACGATGAACCAGGATTCCGCGTCCGCTGGAATGACAGCGCCAGGGGTGACGCATGGAAGGACGCTGGACTTGGCGTGGCCCAGGCCCCCGGCAAGTTCATCGTTCAGCCCAAAGGTCTGTCGGATCGCCCTGGGCGTTGAATGGAGTTCTCCGACTCTCTGTTGACTTCAGGCGGCCAAGCCTGGAAACCAATTAACAACGGGGCGGCTTCGGTCGCCCTTTTTCGTTGGCTCCATTGCTATGGACACAATGGACAATATGGACACAATCCAGGCCAAGGGTAATTCTGTCCATTCTGTCCAATGTGTCCATAGGGGGCTGAATCGAAAACGAGGGCATCAGGCTTCGGCTCCTTCCGCGCCCTCCTCCATGGACGATTGGTTCTGGAGCGCCATGCTAGGGTGAATGAGCCTAGCCCCGCTGGGCGTTGGAGCATCCAAATTTAGCGACGGAGATGGCCCGAGAGGGGAGGCGAGACGAAGTGCCCCGAGTCCACCGTGCATATACTATCATGTGCGTGACCGCACATCTAAAAATGGACCGCTTATGCTAGGGCTGAAGCTCTGCTGGATCAACTAGACCATTAGCGACAATTGCTTGGTCAAAGGCATTAATTAGAGCGCTGATCGTGGTTCGGGCATTTTGGATTTCGTTGTGGCCAAGATGGATGGGGTGACCGGCGGTGGCACCGAAGCGGGGAAATGAGCTGCAGAATTTTTGATCAGCTATTCCATCAGCGTGCACTAAAAGGTGCCTTATCTCTAAAAATGGAAGTGCAGCATCAATTTTTTCTTGCGCTACACCGAGATTTAACTTGGCATTCATCTGAGCGATCAGCTCTTTTGTGCTTTTTTTGTTCTCAATTTGACGAAAAATTGCTTCAGAAATCATTTTGACGACATTGTCCCAATTGCCAGCCAATAAAATATCATTTACCTTGAATGTTGAATTGCATTCCCCAGTCAATCTGTTTGGACTTATGCCTTTCTTGGCGGCAGCCTCCAGCACTTCGCGAAAGTACATAGTCATATCTTCATATATATCTTTGATGAATGATGAGTATAAGGTGACCTTAAGATGTCCGATGGCAATTTTCCTGTTGTGGGGACTGGCATCTCGCCCTGCGAGCCTAGGATGTCGATGCACGTCTACGGCATCAAAAAGCATTTCCCCCGCGTTTTTGTTCAATATGCCGCGATCATTCGAAATACTGACCACATCGGCAAGTTCGATGTCTGCATCAAAATGAGCAAAACGATTGAGGAAGCGTACGTATGACTTCGTTTTCATGCAGTTTGCTCCGCAATAGTGGCAAAGGTTTTTGTTTGTAATTATATAATCATTGCGTTATATAAAGCATTTTGTCAACACTCTATTAAGGCTAAAATGACGCAAAAGTCATCGCAAAACCAGAACCTATAAGCACAGGGCAACCGTCAGCGAAACAGACTGGGGCGATTCCCTTTGGTATGCCTTCCCACACTAACAGACCGTCCACAACGCAAAGCTAGAAGACAAGCAGCATAACAGGCTCGATGGTCTCTGGCTCCTTTTCCTGATAAGCTCATCGCCTGGCCCAAGGAATTTTCGTCGCAGCCCGCAAGCCTACTTGGAGGTCGAAATGATCTTCGTGCCCCGGGAAGGCCGATGACCATCTGCGAGCAGTACGCGTAAAGGGCATGATCCAGGGGATCGTCACCCTACCCTTTCTGGGGTAACTTTTGGGGTAACAGCAGATTTTAAAGTCGGGTATATCCTTTTAATTCAAGCTGATAGAAAGACAATGTGATTGTCCCCGCCTCTGATAAAGTCCGATTTAGGACGAAAAGCCCCGGGAATCCGGGGCTTTTGTTTTTCTGCCGTCTACATCAGGCGGTCAAGCCTGACCACAAATCAACCACGGGGCGGCTTTGGCCGCCCTTTCTTGCCCCCCCTATCCAGGCCGCGCCTGAAGCTCTCCCCGGCTTGCGGAGCGAACCCGGGGAACCGCCCCCCATTCCAATCCTGGACGCAAATTAAGTCATATCAATATCGGCCGATACGGGAAGATATGCCTGGCGCGCATGCCCGCGCCGTGTCTTGAACCCGAGGAGCGTCGTCATGTCCAACAGCATCGATTCCTTTTCTTCACAGTCAACGTCCCCGCTCTGGCCCGATGACCAGCCCCAGCAGGTCCAGCCCTCCGAGGGTCAGGGCCGGGGCGACGCCGCCGCCGGCATCGGACCGGACTTTACGCTGGATATCTCCGAGCAAGCCCAAAAAGCCTTGGAACAGGCTCGCGACAAACTCCAGAAAGCCCAAGAATCCAGGGAAAGCCCCTGGTACAAGCATTTCAAACTCGCGACGGGCACCACGACCCTGGCCAACGGCAACAAGCAGGTGGTGACCCTCGACGGCGACCACATGACGCTGGAGGAATACGAGGGCGACAAGCTGGTCAAGAAGGTCGAAGGAACGCTCAACGACGATGGCGTGGTCCTGGACACGGAGATATACGGCGAGAACGGCGAGGTCAGCCAGACCATCCACACCGCGCTGTCCGGCCTGGACGAGGCCATGGACACGACATCCTCGGCGCACATGAGCCGCAGCATCCAATGGTTCGACGACGGCGAGCTGGTCCGCCAAATGAGCGACAGCATGACGCTGGAAAGCGATTACGCCGGATTCGGTTCCGACAACCTGTCCGGAAAGTCCAATGTGGAAAACCTCATGGCCAACGGGACGCTCAGCGCCCAGACCGCAGTGGAATCAGGGATGACCGCCCAGCCCGATACCCTGGAGGGCCTCATGGGGCAGATCACCATGGACACGCAACGGGTCCGCTACTCCGCCAATATCCAGGAATACGCCAACGGCCGTCTGAGCCAGGACGTGCATATCAACCAGAAGAACGACTACACCAACCTGACCAACCGTAGCGCCGACAAGTTCGGCGGCATGGACTCCAACAACACCAGGAGCCTCGCCCAGGACACCAGCCTCGAAATCCAGATGACCTCCTACGATCAGGACGGCGATCTGCTGCGCGAGGCGGCCTTCAGCGACTCCCACCAGGACGGCAACGCGAACAACGACGGCCAACAGACCCAAAGCGTCAGCGTGGCCTGGTATGACAAGGGCGATCTGGTCGAACGCAGCCAGGGTTCCCTGAACATGAAGGAAGGGAAACGCAAGCGGCTGGCGAACCAGCCCTCGATGTTGGAAACCCTGCGTCTGGAGGAAGGGGAATACGCCTCCACCACCCCTCGCTCGGCCGTGGACCTCCTGGGGCAGGGCCTGCGCGAGGCGGCCACCGAGGCGGACCACTTCGGCGCGCCCCTGGAGCAGGACGCCAGGGCCGGCACCTACAATACGGCGGACAAGGCCGCCGAACGGGGCACAGGCGACAAAACCTACAGGATGGCCTGGAAGAACGAGGTCTACCGCGACGGGGACATGGTGGCCCGCCAAGTGGACAAGGAATCCGCCATCCAAAACCCGGGCCCCACGGGGCTCACCTTCCGCGCGGGCGGAGGTCTTACGGAAAACGATTCCCCGGCCGTGCTGCGCCGCAGCGAGCACACGGACGAGAGCTTTGAAAATGGCCGCCTCGAGCAGCGTGCATCCATCGCCTCCCGCGAGTTTATTGTCAGAAACGACGACGCTCCGGACAGGCTCAAGACCTCCACCAGCGCGGTCAGCGGAACAGGCTTTGACCGCGAAACCAGGCAAGCCGTGGTGGATTCCGGGCTGGCGGACGCGGACCGAGAGGACCATGCCGCGGCCCTGGCCATGGGCCAGGCCATCGAGGTAACCATGGACGGCATAGCGAATATCATCGGGCGCGTGGGGCAAGACGGCTAGCCATGCCCGCCCGGCGCCTCCTCGTCCATCGGGGATATCGGCGGCTCACACGGCAGCTCGCCAAGCTGGCCCTTCCAAGATTTAGTGTCCAAATTTAGCAACAGGGCGGCTTCGGTCGCCCTTTTCGTTAATTCCATGCCCATGGATACAATGGACAGAATGGACACAATCCTAGCCGAGAGGAATTCTGTCCATAGGGGTCTGAATCGAAAACGAGGGCATCAGCCTTCGGCTCCTTCCGCGCCCTCTTCCATGAACGATTGGTTCTGGCAGTGTCATTCGCTTGGCCCGCAGCAGTAGCGAATGACGAGGTATGTATTCATTTGTTGTGCTGATTTAGTTATCACCTGACAGTGGGAACATCAGAAAAAAGTTGCCTCCAAATTATTTCGATGTTGCCCTTTCAACCATGCGTTGAAAAATAAACGACAAGTCTTGAGAGGGAGAACTGCCAGAGATATGGAGATAGCCCACTGCGTAGATCCTGCATTTTTCATTGGACGGGCTACTAAACAAGGCAATGCTTTTAGAGTTGCTTGGAAATTGCCTTGTGCATCGAAATAAAACAACACCATTATCAAGAATAGAGCAAGAATCAAGCCGCATTGGCTGACCCATAGAGCAGTAAGATTCACCTGTTGTTTTCAACAATCTCTGGTTTGTCTTCATCTCGTCAAATACTATGTTATCGTATTCGTGTCTTGCAACAGCCATGAGTGCATGAGTCGATCCGTCTTTGCCATGGATGACAAACAGCCCTTGTTCAGGCTTTGCGGCAGAAAATTTTTTCGGCAATGGAAGCTTTATATCTGTCCCGACGATATGCACCCACGATTTACCGTTACCGCTTGATATCTCAAGGCGTTGTGAGTGGCTCGCACACCCGGCCAGCATCACCACAACGAGAAGGATGAATAACCTGCGCATTCCGTTCTCCTCCGCTTGGGGACCGGATAGCAGAGGCGTAAAAAAATGGCGAGAATTGATATCTGCAAGTCTGTTTGCTTTTCGGCACAATGAGAGACTCGCGACACAGGCACAACGAGGTGCTGCGGGCCATGGGCAAGAGGCAGGAGGCAGGAGGCGGACCTCACGGGCTGGGCTCTGGTCGCCTCCGGCTCCCGCCGCCTACCCAGGCGGCAACCAGCCGGCAGGCCGAACCCTTGAGCGAGCGGATTGCCCCATTACGAGTGGTCCATAAATTGGGAGCAGGTCAGCGAGCAATACGCGTAAAGAGGCATGGTTCAAGGGATCGTCACCCTACCCTTTCTAGGGGTAACTTTTGAAGGAAAAGCTTATTTCAAAATCATATATATTCTATTAATTCAAACAGATAAAGAAACAATAGGATTGCCCCCCTTACGCATATGACGTCGCAAGACGCATCATAAAAAAGCCCCGGTCACCCGGGGCTTTTTTTGCCTTCTGGTCTGGCCGAGTCGTATCCCGGCCATTTGAAGCTCCTACCTGTTTCTTCTCAGGCGAGCCGCCTCAGCCTATTCATGGCGTCCTTGAGAATCGGCATCTCCTTGGCGAAGCAGAACCGGACCATGGTTTCGCCCACCGGGCCGGAATAGAAGGCCGAGCCGGGCACGCAGGCCACGCCGGTCTTTTCCAGCAGATACAGGGCGCGCTCCTTGGCCGTGTCGCCGGGCAGCGAAGTCACGTCGGCCAGCGTGTAGTACGAGCCCGCCGGGACGTGCGGCGTGAGGCCGATCTCCCGCAGGGTGTCGCAGAACCGGTCCCGCTTCATCTGATGGTCGTCGGACACGCCCTGGTAGTACTCCGGGCCGAGCTCCTCCAGGCCCTTGGCCGCGCCGATCTGCAGCGGCGAGGGCGCGCAGACATAGACGAGGTCGTTGAAATGCCCCACGGGCAGCGCCCACTGCGGATCGCAGATGGCGTATCCCAGCCGCCAGCCGGTGACGGCGAAGACCTTGGACAGGCCGGAAATGGTGATGGTCCGCTTGGCCATGCCGGGCAGCGTGGCCGGGGAGATGTGCTTCGCGCCGTCGAACACGAAATGCTCGTAGATCTCGTCGGTGAACACGAAGAGATCGTGCGATTCGGCGAAATCGGCGATGATCTTCAGCTCTTCATGGCTGAAGACCTTGCCCGCCGGGTTGGACGGGGTGTTCACGAGAATGGCGCGCGTCTTGTCCGTGACCGCCCTTTCCAGATCCTGGGCCGCGAAACTCCAGTCCGGCTGCTCCAGGGTGACGTACACGGGCTTGATGCCCTGGCTGACCATGGTCACGATGTGATAGCCGTAGTACGGCTCGAAAACCACGACCTCGTCCCTCTCGTCGAGCAGGGCCAGACAGGCGGCGTAGAACGCGCCCGTGGCCCCGGCCGAGGCGATCACCTGGCCCTCGGGGTCCACGTCCATGCCGGTGTACTGCTTCTGCTTGGCGGCGATGGCCTGGCGAAGCCGGGGCAGCCCGTCGAAGCGGGTATAGATGTTGTAGCCGTCGGCCATGGCCTCGGCCACGCCGTCCATGACCATCTGCGGAACGGGCAGGTCGCACACGCCCTGGGCCAGGTTCACCCCGCCCACCCTGGCGCACTCCAGCGTCATGTTCCGGATTTCGGACTGGGCGACCAGGGGCCTGCGCTTGCTCACTTTCAATGACATGCGGTCCTCATCGTATTCAGGATTCGAACAATGCGTTATGCGGGGGAGACAGTATATGACTTCCGCGCCGAATAAAACCCTCGTGTGCGCAGGCGTGCGCCCGTGCCGGAAAGACCGCGTCCGGGTTCCTGTCATGAAAAAGCTTCACTCCCCCTCGGACAACAGGTAGTCGGTATCGCGCGGCGGGCAGTTGCTTTCCCGCGACCACACAGCCTCTCGGGGCGAGGAATCCGGAGTTGAGAATGCAGATATGGGTTGATGCCGACGCCTGCCCCAAGGCGGTCAAGGAAGTGCTTTTCAAGGTTGCGGAGCGGCGAAGGGTTTCGCTGACCCTGGTGGCGAACAGCTATTTGCAGGCGCCGAATTCGACGTTCATCCAGACCGTGCAGGTGGCGCAGGGGTTCAATGTCGCGGATGACCACATTGCGGGATCGATTCAGCCCGGCGATCTCGTCATCACGGCCGACATCCCCCTGGCCGCCGAGGTCATCGAAAAAGGGTGCGAGGTGCTGACGCCGCGCGGGGATCACTACACCGAGGACAATATCCAATCCACCCTCGCGGTCCGCAACCTGAAGGAAGAGCTTCGCTCGGCCGGCATGATCGCCGGAGGCCCTCCCCCCTTCGGCCCCAAGGAAAAACAGAATTTCACGAATCTGCTGGATCGAAGGTTGACGGCGATGATGTAGCGGGAGTCCTCTTTGCGCATCTTCGCAGAAAAGCCCCGGCTCGCCGGGGCTTTTCTGCTGAACTGCAAAGCGCTCCCAGGGCGGAGCCGAAAATCAGTTGCCGCCGCCAAGGAAGCGCGCCACGGCCAGCGCGGCCTTTTCCCCGTCCATGGCGGCCGAAACGATGCCCCCGGCGTATCCAGCGCCCTCCCCGCAGGGGAAGAGGCCCTTGATGCCGACGTGTTCCAGGGTCTCCGGGTCGCGGGGGATGCTCACCGGCGAGCTGGTGCGCGACTCCACGGCCAGGACCTTGGCCTCGTTGGAATCGAAGCCCCTGAATTTGCGCCCCAGCAGGGGCAGGGCCTTGCGCAGGCTCGCGGCGACCATCGACGGCAGCAGCTCATGGACCGGCGCCGAATAGACGCCGGGAATATATGACGTCTCGGGCAGTGAGGCGGACAGCCTGCCCGCCACGAAATCGCCCGCCCGCTGGGCCGGGGCCGCCTGGGTCCTGCCGTCTCCCGCCAGGAACATGCGTTTCTCCACCTCGGCCTGGAACCGCAGGGCGCGGACCGGATCGTCGCCCGCGCCCACGTCGTCGAGGCGGATTTCCGCCACCAGCCCCGCGTTGGCGAAGGGGGCGTTGCGCGCGGCCAGGCTCATGCCGTTGAGCACCAGCTCGCCGGGAGCCGTGGAGGCCGGGACCACATAGCCGCCCGGGCACATGCAGAAGGAAAAGACGCCGCGCCCGTCCACCTGGGTCGCGATGCGGTAGCTCGCCGGGGGCAGATTCTCGTGCCTCGGGGACTGGTGGTAGAATATCCTGTCGATGAGCGGCTGGGGATGCTCGATGCGCACCCCCAGGGCGAAAGGCTTCGCCTCCACGGCGACGTTTCGGGCCGCCAGGGCGCGGAAGACGTCCCTGGCCGAGTGGCCCGTGGCCAGAATCACCGCATCCGCAAGGATCTTCTGCGACCCGTCGGCCACGACGCCGACCATGCGGCCGTCCTCGATGAGGAAATCGTCCACGCGCGTCCCGAAATGGATCTCGCCGCCGCAGGCGACGATGTCGTCGCGCATCCGGCGCACGATCCTCGGCAGCATGTTGGAGCCGAGATGCGGGTGGGCGTCGATGCGGATGTCCGCGGGTGCGCCGTGGGCGATGAACAGGTCCAGAATCCGGCCCACGTTGCCGCGCTTCGTGGCCCGGGTGTAGAGCTTGCCGTCGGAATACGTACCGGCCCCGCCCTCGCCGAAGCAGTAGTTGGAATCCGGGTCGATCAGCCCTTCGGTATAGATCTTCTTCAGGTCCTTGCGGCGCGCGGCCACGTCCTTGCCCCGCTCCAGCACGATGGGCCGGATGCCGTTTTCCAAGAGCGTGAGGGCGGCGAAATACCCCGCCGGGCCCGCGCCCACGATGACGACGCGGCCATCGCCCAGGGGGGCGGGCCTGAACGGGGACTCCCGGGGCTCCACCGACTCGGGGTCGCCCACGACCACTTGGAGCACGAACTGCGGCCGCCTGGAACGGCCGTCGATGGAACGCCGCCTGACGCGGGCGGAGATGCCCGCCTCGTCTGGCAGACCGGCTTTCTCAAGGGCCGCCTTGCGAATGGCGCCCGGGGAATTGATACGATCGGGATCGATCTTTATGTCGACAACCACGGGGAGCATCACAACCTCGCTGGACCGGGAATACTTGCGCCGCGCCATCCCCCTCCCCCTTTTTGGAAGAGACGGAGGCGGGCGCCTTGAAAAAAGAAAAGCCCTGCGTGGGTCAGAGAACTGTCTGGGCTGCAATTGCCCAGGGTGATGAACCAGCAGAGCTGTGCGGTGGATACCCTCGGGCAGGGATGCCGTCCACTCATTAAGGACGCGCCGGAGGACAGGTCTGGCAATCTCAAGCCGGGCGAACCGGCGTCTGTCAGGGTGCTCCAGGCGCGTCAGCATCTATCTAGGCAGCCCTGCCCGCGCCGTCAAGCCGGACCGAGCCCCTGCCCCTCCTTACCCGGCCTCGCCTTGGCCCGCCCCTCGGAGCCCCAGGCCGCGTGACGTACGCCGGACCTATCGATCCGAAAATCATATTTATATACCAGGAAACGCCTGGGCGATATTTTCCCCAAACGACAGACTCCATTTGCCTTCAAGAAGCCTCTTCTGGTAGACGGCACCCTGGCAGCGGGCGGCAACGCTTGAAAAGCCCCGCGTCCCAACCTCTTTCGCCAACGCACCGCCGCACAGGGAGTCGCGCCTTGCCCCAGTTCGACATGAAGACGATCGTGCTCACGTTCGTCCTCGTCCATTACGTCTGCACCTATCTCCTGTTCCAGACCTGGCGCAGGACCAGGGGCACCTTCGCGGGCACGGGCCTGTTCATGGCCGACTATCTCTGCCAATCCACGGGCGCGACCCTGGCCCTACTGCGCGGTGTGATTCCCGCTTTCGCCTCCGTGATCCTGGCCAACATGCTCATGTTCGGCGGCGTGACGCTCTTCGCCTTCGGCATGGGGAAATTCCTGAACGTCGCGGTCCCCAGGAAGGTCTACGCCGCCGTCATCATCCTCTTCACTGCCCTCTACTGCTTCTACACCTACGAACAGCCGGACATCCGCATGCGGACCATCGTCTTCGCCGGCATGCTCATCCCCGTGTTCCTGCACGTGGTCTACATGATCATGCACCAGGCCTCCGCCGACGACCGCAGGCACGCCTTCCACGTGGGCGTCACGTTCCTGCTGTTCACGGCCCTGTACGTGGCGCGCACCTACACCGCCTATTCGGGCCGCCGGATCGTCGACTTCTACGACAACAATTTCGTGGACGCGGCGATGCTCATGCTGACCATGCTGCTGTGCATCATCCTCATCTATTCCATCGAGTTGATGATCAGCAGCAAGCTGTTCCAGATGTCCCAGGACGGCGCACGGGAAAAAGACGAACTTCTGAAGAAAATGCGCCGCCTGGCCACCCGGGACCACCTTACGGGCGTCCTCAACAGACGGCGCATTGAGGAGATCGTGCAGCACGAGGCGGAGCGCCACAAGCGCCTGGGCCAGCCCTTCAGCGTGATCCTCTGCGACATCGACCACTTCAAGGCCATCAACGACCGCTACGGCCACGACGCGGGCGACAGGGCCATCGTCCACGCCATCGGCTTGCTCTCCGCGCAAATCCGCGAGGTGGACCGCCTGGGCCGCTGGGGCGGAGAAGAATTCCTCATCGTGACGCCGGGGGAGGAACTCTCCCAGGCCTTCCAGACGGCGGACCGCCTGCGGCGCGTGGTGGCCAACCACCCCGTGGACCACGACGGGGAGGCCACCACCATCACCCTCAGCTTCGGCATCGCGGAATTCGGACCGGGCATGGACGCCGACACAGTGATCAAGCACGCGGACCAGGCCCTGTACCGGGCCAAGCAGGCCGGACGCAACAGGGTCGAGGCCTGAATGCGCCCGGGACGCCCCTCCCGAACGCAGAACGCCCGCGCGGCCAGGCCGCGCGGGCGTTCTGCGTTCGGGGCGCAAACCCGGGGCTAGGCGTCCTGGAGCACGACGCGATTGCGCCCCTCGTTCTTGGCCTCGTACAGGGCCTTGTCCGCATCGCTCACCAGCTGCTCGGGATTACCGAAATTCACCGGCACGGTGCTGGACACGCCGATACTCAGGGTGACCCGCGCGCCGGCCATGGACGCCGAATGGGGAATGTCCAGAGCGGCCACGGCGGCCTGGATGTCGTTGGCCAGGATCGCGGCTCCGTCCAGGTTCGTGCCCGGCAAGAGGACCACGAACTCCTCGCCCCCGTACCGGGCCGCGAGGTCCGCGGGCCGCCTGGCCGTGGAGGCCACGGCCCTGGCCACCCGCCGCAGGCAGTCGTCCCCGGCGATGTGACCGTAGGTGTCGTTGTAGTTCTTGAAATAGTCCACATCGCACATGATCAGGGACAGGGGCTCGCCCTGGCGGACCAGACGCCGCCACTCGTCCTCCAGGCGCTGGTCGAAAAGGCGGCGGTTGGCCACCTGGGTCAGGCCGTCCACGCTGGCCAGGCGCTCCAGCTCCAGGTTCAGCTTTTCCAGGGCCAGCTCCGTGCGCTTGCGCACCTCCACCTCCAGGGCCAATTCCTCGTTGCGCAGCACGAGTTCCCTGGATTTCTGCCAGACCATGTCCTCCAGGTCCTCGCGGTGGCGCTCCAACTCCTGATACTGCTGGCAGGCCTTGCAGCTGCTGGCCAGCTTGACGAACACGGGCCGCAGGGCCTGAACGACGTGCCGCGTCAGGCAGCAATCGCTCTTGAGCAGGATGGCGAAGCCCACGTCGGGCAGGTCCATGATCATGTACTGCCGCCCGTCGCCAATCTCGCCGCACAGGGGCAGACGGGCCCGCACCCCCTCGAGGCCCTCCTCGTCCAACCCCTTGCGCAGCAGGGCGCGCGCCTCCCGGTAGTCCTCCACGCGATCGACGTTGCGGGGGATGGAAAAGACCGTCGCAATCTCGGACCTTCCGCCCCGGCCCGACGGAAGAAGCAGCACGGCCCCGGCCGTGCAGTTGAACTTCCTGAGCACGGTGGCCAGCGCGGCCCTGAGCATCACGGGCAAATCCACGCTGCCCCCGATCGCCACGAGGCACTCGTACAAAACCTGGAACAACTCGGACGAATACAGCATCAGTCCCCGACCATCCCCACCACGCAGGTCTTATTGAGGAATTCCAGGGAATCCCGTCCGCTGTTGGCTATCTCGCCCTGGCTCAGGGCCCCCACCAGGGGCAAGCCGTCGCGGTTCAGGAGCTCCAGTTCCTGCTCGAATCCCTGGCGCAGGAACTGCCACCGGGTGCAGCAGTCCATAACCAGGACCACCTTGTCGCCGCAGGCCGCGCCCTCCCCGCCGCAGGCCAGGTCGTAGGCCTCGCCCGCGGCCCGGATCAAGGACTGCTGGTCGCCGGTCATGATGTGCACGAAGGCGCCTTCGGGGATATCCACGCTGAACACGAGATCGTCGCCGTCCACGGCTACGATCTCGCGGACGATGTGCTCCGCCTGGAACTTCTCGATGCCCAGGGGAAAATGCGGCACCAGGGGAAGCAAGGATTCCGGCTCCACGCCACGCCCCAGATACCCGTTCACCACCTCCCGGAAGACGTCTCCGGCGGGCCGCCAGTCCAGGCTCAGGATACGGGCGCCCCGCGTCGCGGTGACCATGAAGGGACCAGCCAGCTTTCGCCAGCCGTGGCCCACGCCGATGCGGCTGTCCATGTCCAAGGCCACCAGCTGGATGGTGTCCACGGCCATACCCTGGCTGGTCAGGATGCAGAAGGACGGGCCCCGGTTTCCGGACGGGTCCGCCATGATGCCCGCTCCACCACCCAGGTAGTTGAATTCCAAACCGAAAATTACGAACAGGCTCTCCATGAACTCGGAAATGCGGGAGCATTTCCCGTCCACGAAGACCAGCATGGTCCTGTGGCCCTTGAGCTCCAGGCCGAACTCGTCCAGGACCAAATCGAAGTCCACCCCGCCCGAGGTCTGGCCAGGCACAAGGCGCGACGTGAGCGGGCAGCGTATGCCCACCATGATCGTGCCCCGCGTCATGCTCCGCACGCCGTGCACGATGCCGGGGAACACCCCGCCGAAGATCTCGACGGGGGCGGCGCGCAGCACCGGGTCCAGCTGCACGGGGGTGAAGCCGTTCTCCTGGCAGGCCAGGACCAGCACCCCCCTGACGCCGGGGTCCCGGCCCACGGCATCCAGAAGGCTCTTGAAGCCCTCCACGGTCCCGCTGGAATCCAGGGCGATGGTCAGCCCCGCGCTCCTGGTCAGCTGCACTTCCGCGTTCTCCATATCCAAACTCTCTCTCCCCGAATGCTTCGCGACAAGACGAGCGTATCGGGATCAGCATAGCATCTCCCGACGGCCGCTCAAACAAAAACTCGACCAGCACCTTCTTCAAGGCGCGTAACGGAGCAGGGAATAATTGATATCAGCTTGATGTTTAAGGCAATACATCCCCGGCGCCCCCTGGCGAGGATGCTGCACGAAAAGTTACCGGCCTCGCCCCCCCCTTGACGAGTCCGGCAGAGCCATACCCTACGACGCGGTTTCTGTCATGAATAATTCGCCAGCGCGTTCGGGCACGCCGGACTTCATCGGCAAAAGGAGGCGACTCCTTAACCCTTTGCGCGGAAAACACTTCTCCCAGGCGAATGTCTCGCCCTCCGCCGCCATCCGCAGCTTTGAACTCTCCATTGTTTCCCGCGTGAAACAATACAGAACCAAGGACGCCGATTTTAGCAGTAATATGCAGGATACAGGAAATTTTCAGAGAAAAATATATCCTTGTCCCCCCCGCTTCCCGGTTCACCCTGAGCCGTTCATGCTCAGCAGATGCCAGCCATGCAGCCGACGCATAATGACAATGAAAAATACTCCGTGAAACAATCACATGATATACAACAAAAAGTGCGTCATTGAACAATATCGCATCTTTTGCATTATAAGCACAATAGATGCAAAATAGAAATGCAAAATATGAATCAAAAATACATGAATTGATTTCTTTTGTTTCGTGTGTTTCAAAATAAAATTACAATATACGAAAAACTTGACTTATTTGTCATCTCTTCATATACACCTCAAGAAAATTACATGCGGCGAGCAGTTCAACCATATCCTTGCCGCAGATCCGGCCCCACCAAGGCCCCCAGCGCCGGACATGCCGTGCGTCGGTCGCCGCACGGTCCGGGCCCGGACCCCATCAATCCGAATCCAAGGAGTGCCCATGTATCTCAAACGGATGATGCCGTTGTTCTTTGTCGTGATCGTCGCCCTGGCCCTCGCAGGCTGCAACGAGGAAAAAACGGATTCCCTCTCGCGGGTCAAGAAGGCCGGCGAGATCAGCTTCGCCATGAGCGGCGGCTATCCGCCCTTCAACTTCTTCAACGACAAGAACGAACTGGTGGGATTCGACGTGGACGTGGCCCGGGAAGTGGCCACACGCCTGGGCGTGAACCTGAAACCCGTGACCACGGAATGGAGCGGAATCATCGAAGGCCTGCGCTCTGGCGCCTACGACGGCATCCTGGGCAGCATGGCCGTGACCGAACAGCGCCTCAAGGTCGTGAACTTCTCCACCCCCTACTACTATTCCGGTGCGCAGCTCATGGTCCGGGCCGACGCGGGCTACGCCGCCCCGGGCGACGTCAAAGGCGCCACCATCGGCGTGGTCACGGGCACCACCTTCGCCCAGGACGCCGAGAACCTCGGCGCGGGCGAGGTGCGCCTGTACAAGGACGACACCCAGACCCTTATGGAACTGGGCAACGGCGTGGTGGACGGTGTGATCACCGACCGCGTGGTGGGCGTGAACGCCATGAACTCCGGCAAGTTCCAGATCCGGATGCAGGGCACCCCCCTGCGTAGCGAGGACATCGCCGTGGCCTTCAACAAGGCCGACGAGACCTTGCTGGCCGAAGTGAACAAGACCCTCACGGCCATGCACGAGGACGGCACCCTCTCGCGCCTGAGCCAGAAATGGCTGAAGACGGACATCACGACCAAGTAGCGCCTCTCCGGGCGCGGCCGCGCGGCCGCGCCCGTTCCTCCCCCCTTACAGCGGACACTGCCATGTATTTCGACTTTGCTGCCCTGCCGAAGTTCCTGCCCTATTTCCTGCCCGCGGCCTGGATGACCCTCAAGGTCACGGCCCTGGGCATCCTGCTGGGCGTGGGCCTCGGCCTGGGCACCGCGTTCATGCGCATCTCGGACAAGCGCATCCTGAACCTGCCCGCCCGGGCCTACATCTACGTCATCCGGGGCACGCCGCTGTTGCTGCAGCTCTTGTTCCTCTATTTCGGCCTGCGCGGCCTGGCCGGATTCAGCGCCCTGACCTCGGCGGTGCTTGCGCTCGGCGTGCACAACGGGGCGTACATCGCGGAAGTCTTCCGCGGGGCCATCGTGTCCATCGCCCCGGGGCAGATGGAGGCCGCGCGCAGCCTGGGCATGCCCCACGCCCGGGCCATGGTGCGCATCATCCTGCCCCAGGCCCTGAAGCGCGCGGTGCCCCCCCTGGGCAACCAGTTCATCATCGCCCTCAAGGATTCGTCCCTGGCCAGCACCATCACCATCAACGAGCTACTGCTCAAGTCCCAGCAACTGGCCTCGTCCAACTATCTGATGATGGAGATGCTCTGCATCGCGGCCCTGTTCTATCTGTTCTACACGGCCCTGTTCAGCTGGCTGTTCAGCCGCCTGGAACGGCGCCTGGACGTCAGCCAAGCCTAGGAGGCAGATATGTCCGACAATCCTGTTATAAAAATATCCAATCTTAACAAATGGTTCGGCGATAATCACGTCCTCAAGGGCATCGATCTGGACGTCCTGCCCTCGGATGTGGTGGTGGTCATCGGCGCCAGCGGATCGGGCAAGAGCACGCTCTTGCGTTGCGTGAACCACCTGGAAACCTTCCAGGACGGGGAAATCCGCATCTCGGGCCAGCGCGTTCGCGACAACGAGCGCTTCATCAACGCCCTGCGCGCCCGCGTGGGCATGGTCTTCCAGCACTTCAACCTCTTTCCGCACATGACGGTGCTGGGCAACGTCATCGAGGGCCCAACCCAGGTGCGAAAGATGCCGAAGAAAACAGCCCGCGAGCTGGGCCGCCACTACCTGGACAAGGTGGGCCTCGCGGACAAGGCCGAGGCCTATCCCGAGACCTTGTCCGGCGGCCAGAAGCAACGCGTGGCCATCGCCCGCGCCCTGGCCATGGAGCCTGAGGTAATGCTTTTCGACGAGCCCACCAGCGCCCTGGACCCCGAACTCGTGGGCGAGGTGCTGGAGGTCATGCGCGACCTGGCCAAGGACGGCATGACCATGATGGTGGTCACCCACGAAATGGGCTTTGCCCGCGAGGTGGCCGATTCCGTTGCCTATATGGACGAGGGGCTGATCGTGGAGCAATCCGCGCCCGAGGCCATGTTCGAGTCCCCGACCCAGGAACGGACCCAAGAGTTCCTGAGTCGCATCCTGTAACCAAGGAATGATTTTGCAGATTTTCAACGAGCATCAACAGGAGCTGGCCGCCAGCGTCGAATCCTCGGCGGACCGCTCCGACTGGACGGACTGGAAATGGCACGTGCGCCACGCGGTGAAGACCGTGGAAGGCATGGAAAAGGTCCTGGGCATCACCCTTTCGGACCACATGCGCAAAGCCTGCCGCCAGACACTGCGCACCTTCCCCATGTCCGTCACGCCCTACTACCTGTCCCTCATCGACGTGAACGACTACGCCAACGATCCCGTGTTCATGCAATCCTTCCCCAACCCGGACGAGCTCAAGATCGGCAGCCACGACATGGCCGACCCCCTGCACGAGGACGAGGACAGCCCGGCCCCGGGCATCACCCACCGCTACCCCGACCGGGTGCTGTTCCACGTCAGCAACACCTGCGCCATGTACTGCCGCCACTGCACGCGCAAGCGCAAGGTGGGCGACGTGGATTCCATCCCCTCGCGCGCGGACCTGGAGGCGGGCCTGGAATACATCCGCACGACCCCGCAGGTGCGCGACGTGCTGCTTTCGGGCGGGGACCCCTTCCTGCTCTCCGACAAGCGCCTGGACTGGCTGCTGACCCAGGTGGAACGCATCCCCCACGTGGAGGTGGTGCGCATCGGCACGCGCACGCCCGTGGTCCTGCCCTACCGCATCACCGACGACCTGGTGGAGATGCTCAAAACGCACCATCCCCTGTGGATCAACACCCATTTCAACCATCCGCGCGAGATCACGGCCTCCTCGCGCCGCGCCCTGGCCCGGCTGGCCGACGCGGGCATCCCCCTGGGCAACCAGAGCGTGCTCCTGGCCGGGGTCAACGACTGCCCCAGGCTGATCAAGACCCTGAACCAGAAGCTGGTCCAGAACCGCGTGCGGCCCTACTACCTGTACCAGTGCGACCTCTCCGAGGGGCTGACGCATTTCCGCACGCCCGTGAACAAGGGCATCGAGATCCTGGAGAGCCTGCGCGGGCACACCAGCGGCTTCGCCGTACCCACCTACGTCATCGACGCCCCCGGAGGCGGCGGCAAGATCCCGGTGATGCCCAACTACGTGGTCTCGCGCGGGGTGAACAAGGTGGTCCTGCGCAACTACGAGGGCGTCATCACCACCTACTCGGAGCCGGACTCCTACGAGGCCACCTACTGCGACCGCCAGTGCTCCAAATGCAACCTGACCCTCAAGGAGGAGGACGCCGAGGAGCAGGCCATCGGCATCGAAAAACTGCTCTCGGACTGGGACGACACCACCAGCCTGACCCCGGAGAACAACCAACGCATGGAGCGGCGCGACGATGCTGCCTGATGCGGTGACCACCATCGGCCGGTCCCTGATCCAGCACGGGCCGGCCAACGACAGGGTTTATCTCATGAAGTTGGCCCCGGACGACATGCCGGGGCTGGTGGAGCGCATGCTGCGTCTCGGCCGGGACAAGGGCTACTCCAAGCTCTTCGCCCGGGTGCAGGGTTCCCAGGCCCCGGCCTTCGCGGCGCGGGGCTTTGCGGACGAGGCCCTGGTGCCCGGGCTGTACCGGGGCCGCGAGGACGGGCATTTCATGAGCCGCTTCCTGGACGGCGGGCGCGCCGCCCTCAAGGACAGGGAACCCCTGGCCAAGGCCCTGCGCATCGCCCGGGCCAAGGCCGAATCCGACGCCCCGGACCCGGCCCCAAGGGAAATCGCCCCCCTGGGCCCGGAACACGCCCCGGCCCTGGCCGGGCTGTACAAAACCGTCTTCAAAACGTATCCCTTCTCCATCTCCGACCCGGGCTACCTGCGCGAGGCCATGGCCTCGGGCACGATGTTCTTCGGCCTTGAGCGCGGCGGCCGGATAACCGCCGCGGCCTCGGCCGAGGTGGACGCGGACTGGCTCTGCGCGGAGATGACGGACTTCGCCACCCTGCCCGAGGAACGGGGCCGGGGCGCGGCGGGCAAGCTCCTGGCGCGCATGGAAGAGAGGACGACGGCCCTGGGCTTGGTCTCGGCCTACACAATCGCCCGCGCCGAGAGCCCGGGCATGAACGCTGTGTTCGCCAGGGCCGGATACGACCTGGGCGGCACGCTCATGAACAATACGCAGATCAGCGGCAAGCTGGAGAGCATGAATGTCTGGTACAAGCGACTCATCCCGCAACCCCCATCCCCTGGGTAAGGGGCCGACCTTCAGCCTGGACTGCACCTACAAGGTCTGGTGGAACCTCCTGCTCATCACGGCGGGCTCCCTGTTCATCTCCGTGGCCATGCGCAGCCTGGCCGTGCCCCAGCAGTTCGTGCCCGGGGGCGTGTTCGGCCTGGGCTCGCTCATCTACTACGCCACGGGCGTCCTGGACCCGGGCTGGCTGTACTTTCTGCTCAGCGTGCCCCTGTTCGTGTTCGCCTGGTTCAAGGTCAGCAGGCGCTTCGTCTGGTACAGCGCCTACGCCACCGTCGCGGCCACGGTCTTCTACCAGGCCGTGGACCTGCACATTCCCCTGCAAAACCAGCTGTACGCCAGCGTGGCCTGCGGGGTGGTCAACGGCTTCGGCTGCGGCGTGGTGCTCAGGTCGCTCGGCTCCAACGGCGGCCTGGACGTGCTGGCCGTATACCTGTTCCAGCGCTTCAACATCGGTATCGGCAAGGTCTATCTGGTGTTCAACGCCCTGCTGTTCGCGGCCAGCGCCCTGTACCTGTCCCTGGACCTGGTGGTGGCTTCCCTGATCATGGTCTTCATCACCGCCGTGGTCATGGAGAACACCCTGTCCCTGTTCAGCCAGCGCAAGGTGGTCTTCATCATCTCCGACGCGGCCGAGGACATCAGCCAGGAAATCATGGGCGTGATGCGCCAGAGCGCCACGTTCCTGCGCGGGTTCGGGGCCTACACCCGCAAGGAAAAAAACGTGCTCATGACCGTGGTCAACAACATCCAGCTCAAGAAGCTGGAGGAGATCACCTTCTCCCACGACGAGCGCGCCCTGTTCATCGTGGAGAACACCTTCTCGGTGCTGGGATCGAGTTTCTCCAAGCGCAAGATCTACTGATCCGCCGCCCCTCTCCCCTTTCCGTCTCCCCCCCCGCGTCAAAAAACGTCCGCAGGCGCGAAAAGAAGGCTCTCAAACCAGCCATACATATTCCCTGATCGATACAATCGTGTTATGCCTATGATCCACCCCTATCCGGGAACAGAACGGCATGAACACGCACAGCGAAAAACGACACGCCCTGATCAGTTTCGTCCTCACGTTTCTGGTCTTAGGCGCAGCGGCATGGGGCGGAATCCATCTTTTGTACCGCAACGAGGCGGCTACGGCCCTGTCGTCCATCCGGCTGGACGAACGCCTGCATACGAACCTCGTGGCCAAGGGCATGGCCCTGAAGCTCGCGAACATGTTCGGGGATCTGCAGTTGGCGGCCAGCAGCCCGGAAGTCGTCCGCTTCCTGCGGACCGGCAGCCGCGCATCGCGCGACGAGCTCGTGGAAATCTTCACCTCCCTGTGCCGCATCCGGAAAATCTTCGACCAGGTGAGAATCCTTGGCCGGGACGGCATGGAGCTCCTGCGGGTGAACTACAACTACGGCGCGCCGGGGGGCGTCCCCGAGGACGAGCTGCAGAACAAATCCGGACGCTACTACTTCACGGAATCCATGAAGCTCGGCCCCGGCGAGATCTACGTCTCCCCCTTTGACCTGAACATCGAGAACGGCAAGATAGAACTGCCCCTCAAACCCATGATCCGGGTTTCCATGGCCGTGTACTCGGCCCAGGGCGAGCACCTGGGAATCGTGATCCTCAACTACCTGGGGCAGGTGCTGTTGGACGACATCACCAGGCACATTGAGGATGCCCGGGGCATGCCCATGCTGCTCAACTCAGACGGACACTGGCTCCTGGGGCTGGAGAAAACCCTGGAATGGGGCTTCATGTACCCGGGCGGCGAAGACCTGAGCTTCGCCGCGCGCCATCCCTCGACGTGGACGGACATCCAGGCCGCCGACTCCGGCCAGGTCGACGCCGACGAAGGCCTGTACACCTTCGCCACCGTGAAAGTGGCGCCCCCGGCCGAATCCCCGTCCCGGGTCAGCGGCGCGCCGCGCGTCTGGAAGCTCGTCCACATGGTGCCCCGGGAGGTGATGCGCGCCCCGGTGCAGGCCTCGCTGGTCAAACAGGCGACCCTGTTCGTCTCCGCCCTGATGGTCATTCTGTTCGTGGCGCTCACCCGGGCGAAACTGCTGCTCCTGCGCGAACGCGGCCGCCGCAAGCTGGAAGAGGCCCGGCTGGCCGCCGACGACGCCAACAGGGCCAAGAGCGATTTCCTGGCCCGCATGAGCCACGAAATCCGCACCCCCATGAACGCCGTCATCGGCATGACGCATCTGGCCATGAACACGAGGCTGACCGACAAACAGCGGGACTACCTGTCCAAGATCGACATCTCGGCCAGAACGCTCTTGAACATCATCAACGACATCCTCGACTTCTCCAAGATCGAGGCCCGGATGCTGGAACTGGAGCAGACCCCCTTCGTGCTGGACGACGTGCTCAACGACGTCATCGGGGTGCTGGGGCTGCAGGCCGAGGAAAAGGGGCTGGAGCTGCTGCTGTTCGTGCGAAGCGATGTGCCGAACCGCCTGGTGGGCGACCCCCACCGCCTGAAACAGATTCTGCTGAACCTCCTGGGCAACGCCCTGAAGTTCACGGACTCGGGACAGGTCATCCTCTCGGCGCGGGCGGAGCACCAGGACGACGCCTCCACGCGCGTCACTTTCTCGGTCAAGGACACGGGCATCGGCATCAGCCCCGATCAGGCCCAACGACTCTTCAAGCCCTTCAGCCAGGTGGACACCTCCGTGACCAGGCAGCATGGCGGCACGGGCCTGGGGCTGGCCATTTGCCAGCGCCTGGTGGAGCTCATGGGCGGGTCCATCCGCCTGGACAGCGCAGCGGGAGAGGGCAGCGAATTCCTGTTCACCGTGCCTTTCGGCCTGCAGATGGGCCCCCAGGACGCCGGGTACGCCTATCCCGACGGGCTGCGGGGCATGCGCGTCCTCGTGGTGGGCGGCAGCGAATCCTTCCGCGACATTCTGACCTGCATCCTGGATTCCTTCACCTTCGAGGTCCTGGCCAGGCTCGACGAACGCAAGGGCATGGAGCTGCTCAGGGCCTGCGACAAGGACGCCCCCTTCGGCCTGGTGTTCGTGGACGCGCATACGCCGGACAAGGGAGGCCTCGAACTGGCGAAATCCATTCGCAACGACGAATCCATCGCCAACCAGCCCAGGATCATTCTCGTCGCCTCCAGCGATTTCGATCCCCGGACGGAGGACACCACCGGCGCGCTGGACAGGGTGCTCTACAAGCCCTACAGCCGTTCAACCCTTTTCGACACCGTGGCGAGCGTCTTCCGGAACGAAGGACCCGCCGCGCCAGCGCCGGGCAATGCGGTCCTCCGGTATCCCGACCTGGCCGGCGCCGAGATCCTGCTGGTGGAGGACAACATAATCAACCAGGAAGTGGCCCAAACCATCCTGGAGAACGAGGGCCTGCGCGTGACCAGGGCGGGCAACGGGCGCGAAGCCCTGGAGCGTCTGGCCGCGAAGCCCTTCGACGCCGTGCTCATGGACATCCAGATGCCCGAAATGGACGGATTCGAAGCCACGCGCCGCATCCGCGCCGACCCCGGGTTCCGGGAGCTGCCCATCATCGCCATGACGGCCCACGCCCTGGTGGGGGACCGCGAAAAGAGCCTCAAGGCGGGCATGAACGACCACGTCACCAAGCCCATCGATCCCGCAAAGCTGCTGCGGACCCTGCGCCAATGGATCCGGCGCGCTGCGGACGGCCCCGGCGAAAATGCCGGGGAAGCCCCGCCGCAGGCCAAAGCCGCCGTCGAGGTCGACCATCTGCCCGGCATCGACGTGGGCAAGGCCCTGCTGCGGGTACGCGACAGGCGGGACGTGTTCGAACGCACGATGCGCAAGTTCGCCGAGCAGTGCGACGAGGCCCGGCTGGAATTGCGGGCGCTCCTGACCGACGGGGACCTGCAACTGGCCCGTTCCAGACTCCACGCCCTGAAGGGCGTGGCTGGCACCCTGGAAGCCACGGAACTGTTCCGGATCTTCAGCGAGATGAACGCACAGGCCGCCAACGGCGAAATCCCCTCCGGCGAAGCCCTCGATCTCCTGGAAGAGGAATTGGGGCGCGTGGCCAAGGGCATCCATGAGGCCTACCCGCCGCTCGGGCAAGAGCCCTACTCCCCCGGGTAGACGAAGCCCCGCTCCGCATGGCCCGCCCCCGGGGCCGGTTTCGCATCACGCGTTTCCCGTTTGCCGGAACGCCCGCGGGTCGGCCCGAGGCCCGCGACGCGCAATGCAAATACAATCATCCGGTCACACGACCGCCATCAAACCCGCCCATAGTTGCCTCGCGTTGACTATCTTTTGAGGGAAGAGCCCTAGAGAAATCCCACGAAGACGGTGCAGCGGCGAACTCCCCTGGGGAGCGCCCTGCCCGCGTGATTTCTCCGAGGGCCTTTTTTTATGGATTTTGAACCACGGGAGGCGGCCATGGCCGTGAACTGGACCAACCCCTACGAATGCACGAACGGACACTGGCTCAAGGGCAACCTGCACGCCCACACCGCACCGGCCAGCCCCTGCTCGGTCATCCCCCAGGACGAGCTGCTGGCCCTGTACCGCGACGCGGGCCACGACTTCCTGTCCATCTCCGACCACCTGCACGTGACCCGGGCCGAGGACGAGCGCCTGGTGCTCATCCCGGGCCTGGAATGGAACTCGCGCATCGGCCACATGCCCGACCACAGCGTGACCCACCAGCACCACCTGGGCCTGTACACCCCGGACCACGAGACCCTGAAATCCTGCCTGGCGCACCGCACCCAGGGCTCCCTGCTGGCCGCCGTTCAGGGCCGGGACGTGCTCCTGGTGGCCAACCATCCGGGCTGGGAGAAAGGGCACTACGACCTGGCGGACCTCCTGCGCCTAAGCCGCGCGGTTCCCTGCGTGGAGATCTACAACGCCGTCATCGAGGGCCACGAGGGCCAAGCCGACGTCACCCACCTCTGGGACCGGCTGCTCAGCGCGGACAGCCCCATGCTCGGCTTGGCCAGCGACGACTCCCACGCGGGCGACGGCGTGGGCAGGGCCTGGATCATGGTCCGCGCCGAGGAGCGCACCCCGGCCTCCATCCTGGCCGCCGTGGCCGAGGGCAACTTCTACTGCTCCACGGGCGCGGCCATCACGGACCTCGGGCGCGACGGCGACGCCGTGCGCATCACCCTGCCCGCCCCGGCGCGCATCACGGTCATCGGCCGCATGGGCGCGCGCCTGGCCGTGGCCCGCGCCCAGTCCCTGTCCTGGAGCTTCAGCCAGGCGGACACGCCCTACGCGCGATTCCACGTCATGGACAGCGACTGGGGACAAGCCTGGAGCCAACCCTTTTTCAGGGCAGACCGTTGAAAAACAGCAATCTGCTGCGTTGCTGCGAAAAATCCAGACCCTCGCCGGGGAGTACGCGTCGGTCTTGAATTCTTCTTGCGCCTTGCATCTCACTATTTTTGAACGGCCTGCAAAAAATATATCTCAGCAATCGAAGAAGGAGCGTCCATGCATCCCCTGTTCGCCACCACGCGCACCAACCCCGTCATCG
This sequence comes from Desulfocurvus sp. DL1XJH-121, assembly GCF_054819825.1. Lineage (NCBI taxonomy): Bacteria > Pseudomonadati > Thermodesulfobacteriota > Desulfovibrionia > Desulfovibrionales > Desulfovibrionaceae > Desulfocurvus > Desulfocurvus sp. DL1XJH-121. The sequence goes on along the minus strand of NZ_JBTVWW010000006.1, from coordinate 142,279 downwards.
CGGCGGTGCGGGACTCGTCCCACCTTGACGCGGCCCTGGACAGCGAAATCCGCGTCATCTTCATGATGGGCGGCACCCTGTCCGAGGCCCGGGATCTGACCAAGAGGACCCACGAGCGCGGCAAGCACATCCTCTTCCACGTGGAGCTGGTCAAGGGCCTGGGCCGGGACCACGAGGGCATCGCCTACATGGCCGAGACCGTGCGCCCCGACGGCATGATCTCCACCAAGCCCTACCTGCTGCACACGGCCAAGTCCCTGGGCCTCTTGTGCGTCCTGCAGATCTTCATGATCGACACCCAGGCCTACGTCACGGGCCTGAAGAACATCAGGACCACCCTGCCCGACGCCGTGGAGATCATGCCCGGGCTGATGCCCGGCGTGGTGGACAAGCTTTCGGCGGAATTCGACCTGCCCTTCTTCACCGCCGGGCTGGTGAAGCTCCCGGAGGAGGTGGAGCTCATGCTCCAGGCCGGGGTCGCGGGCGTGGCCGTGAGCGAACAGTCCCTGTGGAGCTGGCGGCCATGAACGCGCATGGACTCACGGGCTACGACGCCTACATCTTCGACCTGGACGGGTGCGTCTACTTCGGGGAGCGGCCCGCCGAGGCCGCGGCCGACCTTGTGGGCCTGCTCCAGGCCCTGGGCAAGGAGACGTTCTTCCTCAGCAACAACTCCAGCCACGCTCCGGAAGAGCAGCGCGAAAAGCTCCGCGCCATGGGCATCGAGACTGACGCGGAGCACATCTACCTGGCCTCCACCATCACCGGGCGCTCCCTGCGCGAGCGGCACGGCCCCTGCCGGGTCTGCGTGGCCGGGGCCGACGGCCTGGCCGAGCAGCTCCGGCTCCTGGGCCACACCACCGAGCCCCCGGACTCCGACGCGCCCTGCGATTTCCTGGTGGTGGGACGGGACCCGCTGTTCTCCATGCAGCGCCTGGAGCACTGCGCCGAGCAGATCCGCCGGGGCTCGCGCCTCATCGCCACCAACCTCGACACCTACCAGCCCACCCTCGCGGGCGGCATGAGCCCGGAGACGGGCGCGCTGGTGGCGGCCATCACGGCCATGACCCGGGCCGAGCCCGACTCCGTGGGCAAGCCCAACCCCTACGCCTTTTCATGCATCATGGACGACTTCGGGCTGCCGCCCGAGCGCTGCCTGATGATCGGCGACAACCCGGCCACGGACATCCGGGGCGCGCGCCTGGCGGGCATGGACGCCTGCTGGATCACTCTCGATCGCGCGGCCGACGGCCACCACGGCGAGGCGGAGCCCCCCATTCCCGCGCCCGCCTTCGTCTTTGCATCCATACACGCCCTGTATCGGGCCGTTCTGCACGCCGTCCCCGGCGAGCGGTCCGACGTTCCCCGGGAGACGGCATGATGAGCCGCCGCACCGGAGCAAGGGGACCGAGAACCCTTCATCATCGGAGGAACACATGGCTTCCATAACCATGACCAACATCCGGAAATCATTCGGCAACGTGGAAGTGCTCAAGGGCATCGACCTGACGGTGCGCGACGGGGAATTCATCTCGCTCCTGGGCTCGTCGGGCTGCGGCAAGTCCACGCTGTTGCGCATCCTCTCGGGCCTGGAGGAGCAGACCAGCGGCACCCTGGAGATCGACGGCAAGGACATGCACGGCGTGCGGCCCAAGGACCGCAGCGTGTCCATGGTCTTCCAGTCCTACGCCCTGTACCCGCACCTCACGGTCTTCGAAAACATGGCCGTGCCCCTGGTCATGCGCCGGCTCTCGCGCCTGCAGCGCCTGCCCCTGGCGGGCCGCTTCGTGGGCGACGCCCGGGCCAGGCGCAAGGAGATCGAGGAGCGCGTGACGCGCCTGGCCGAGAACCTGGACATCGCCGCGCTCCTGGACCGCAGGCCCTCCCAACTCTCGGGCGGCCAGCGCCAGCGCGTGGCCCTGGGCCGGGCCATGGTGCGCGAGCCCGAGGTCTTCCTCATGGACGAGCCCCTGTCCAACCTGGACACCAAGATGCGCGCGCACATGCGCACGGAACTGGCCGAACTGCACCGCAGCCTGGGCGCGACCTTCGTGTACGTGACCCACGACCAGGAGGAGGCCATGACCATGTCCGACCGCGTGGCGCTGATGATCGACGGGGCCATCCTGCAGGTGGCCGCTCCGCGCGACATCTACCGCGCCCCCGTGCACCGCAAGGTGGCGGAGTTCATCGGCTCGCCGCGCATCAACATCTTGCCCGGGCAGATCACGGAGCCCGGGGTCATGGAGGTCTGCGGCGTGCGGCGGCCCGCCCCGGCCGGGCTTGCTGGCGACTGCTTCCTGGGCATCCGCCCCAGCCGCCTCACGCCCTCCAAGCCGGGGCCCGGGGCCTGGAAGGCGCGGGTGGCCAACGTGGAGGACTTGGGGTCCAGCTTCCTGGTGCACGGCGTGCTGGCCGACGGCACGCGCACCATCAGCCGCATGGACAGCCGCGCGGCCATCCCAGGGGTGGGCGGCGAGGTTTCCCTCCGGCCCCAGCCAGGATGCGCCCTGATCTTCGACGCCGAGGGCTGGAACCACGGCCGCCGCGCCGCCGCCTGCGACGCCGACGCCCCCGAATGCATGGAGGACGACGATGCGCCCGCACTTGCTGTATAAACGGCTGCTGCCCTACTTCCTGAGCGGCCCGGCCATGGCGCTGATGATCCTCTTCCTCATCGGCCCCATCCTGGCGGTGCTGGCACTGTCCTTCACGGACTGGCAACTGGGCGAGGAAGTCATGAACTACGTGGGCCTGGCCAACTACCGGGCCCTGTTCTCGGACCCCCTGTTCCTGCATTCGCTGCGGAACACGGCCCTGTACATCCTGATGACCGTGCCCACGACCCTGTTCCTGGGCCTCATACTGGCCATGCTGATCATGGACAGCGGCCCCATGCGCGGCCTGTACGAGACCGCCTTCTTCCTGCCCTTCATGGGCACGGCCGTGGCCATGCTCATCGTCTGGGAGTTCGTGCTGGACCCCAACATGGGAGTCTGGGGAAGCATCGCCCACTGGTTCGGCCTGGACCCCGCCAACTTCCTGCGTGACGAGTCCACGGCCCTGCCCGCCCTGGCGGCCATCAGCGTCTGGCAGAACCTGGGCTTCGCCATGGTCCTGTTCATGGCCGGGCTCTCGGGGATCCCCAAGGAGATGTACGAGGCCGGGGAGCTGGACGGGGCCGACGACGCCGTGTCCCGCTTCTCCCTGGTGACCTGGCCCCTGGTGAGCCACGTGACCTTCTTCGTGTTCATCCTGCTGGCGGTGCGCTCCTTCCAGGTCTTCGAGAGCGTGGCCGTGCTCACCCGGGGCGGCCCCAACGACGCCACCGAGGTCCTGACCTACACCATGTACAAGGAAGGGTTCGATTTCTTCCGCACCAATATGGCCTCGGCCATCACCGTGGTCTTCCTGGCGGGCATCGGAACCCTGGTCCTGGCCCAGTCCATGTGGCTGGAAAGGCGGGTGCACTACAAATGAGGACATCGACAATCGCGCGCCACGCCCTGCTTACGGCCGGGGCGATGGTCATGCTCATCCCCTTCGTGGTCATGCTTTCCACGTCCCTGAGGACCCAGGCGGACATCTTCGCCGGCCTGAGCATCCTGCCCCGGGAATGGGGGGCCTGGAGCAACTACCACCAGGTGTTCACCAAGCAGCCCATCATCCGCTTCATGCTCAACGGGCTCCTCGTGACCACCTGCATCTTCCTCATCCAGGTGGTGGTGGCCGTGCCCTGCGCCTACGCCCTGGCCAAATTCCGGTTCATGGGCCGCGCCCTGCTCTTCAACATCGTGCTCTGGTGCCTGCTCATCCCGCCCCAGGCCGTGGCCGTGCCCGTGTTCATGGAGCTGCACGCCGCGGGCATGCTCGACTCCTACGGGGCGCTGATCATGCCCTGGACCATCTCGGTGCTGGGCATCTTCCTCATGCGCCAGTTCTTCATGGCCATCCCCGACGACATCGTGGACGCCGCGCGCATGGACGGCATGGGCGAGGTCTCCATCCTCACCCGCATCATGATGCCCATGGCCCTGCCCGCGCTCACGGCCTTCGCCATCCTGTCCTTCATCGCCCATTGGAACGACTTCTTCTGGCCGCTCATCTGCCTGCAGGACGTCAAATACTATACGCCGCCCCTGGGCATCTCCTACTTCAAGACCGACGACTCGGGCATCTCCTACGGCCCGCTCATGGCGGCGGCCTGCATCATCACCGTGCCCCTCATCGCGGCCTTTCTCGCGGCCAGGGACAAGTTCATCCAGGGCGTGTCCATTCAGGCAGGCGTGAAATAACGGTTTTTCGGCCCCGGGGCGCGTCGAAACCGCTCCGGACCACAAGCGACAACACCAGCAACGGAGTTCTCAGATGAAACCGACCACGATTCTCCACCGCCTGGGCGCCATCCTCTGCGCCTTGCTCATGGCCGCCGGGATGAGCGTCCAGGCCCAGGCCAAGACCACCCTGACCATCGGCTACGCCTACCCGGCGGTGTTCGACAAGGTGCAGGAGCAGATCATCAACGAATTCAAAAAAGTAGAACCGGACATCGAGGTCACGATCCAGGCCAAGTACCAGAGCTACGAGGACGCCACCAAGCAGGTTCTGCGCGGCGCCATGACCGGCAACCTGCCCGACGTGTCCTTCCAGGGCCTGTCCCGGGTGCGCCTGCTCTCGGACAAGCGCATCGCCCAGCCCCTGGACGCCTTCATCAAGGGCGACAAGGGCATGGCCGCCCAGGGCTTCACCCAGGCCATGTACGACACCTGCACCTTCAAGGGGAAGGTCTACGGCCTGCCCTTCGCCGTGTCCCAGCCCATCGCCTACTACAACATGGATCTGGCCCAAAAGGCCGGGTACACCGAGGACACCCTGCCCAGGACCTGGGACGAGCTCTACGCCTTCGCCCGCAAAGTGGAGAAGACCAGCCCCGGCGTGAGCGGCATGTTCTACCGCTGGCAGATCACGGGCTTCTGGCTGTTGCAGTCCCTGATGTTCAAGGACGGCGGCGCGTTCATGGACAAGGCCGAGAAGACCGTGACCCTGAACACCCCGGTGGGCTACAAATCCTTCGCCACCCTGCGCGACATGGTGGTCAAGGGCGGCATGCGCAAGGACTACAGCTGGAACGACGCCCAGTCGGCCTTCAGCGCCGGCAACCTGGGCATGATGATCACCTCCTGCTCCACCCTGCAGAACATCGCCAAGAACATCGGCGGACGCTTCGCCCTGAAGACCTTCCCCGTGCCCGGCCTGCACCAGGGCAGCAAGCTGCCCGTGGGTGGCAACGCGGCCGTGATGTTCGCCAAGGACAAGGAAAAGCAGGAGGCCGCCTGGAAATTCCTGAAATTCTGGTGCGGCGTGCAGGGGGCCAAGGTCGTGGGCATGGAGACCGGCTACATGGCCCCCAACGCCAAGGCCAAGGAGGCCCTGAAGGGCTTCCTGGACTCCAACCCCAACGTGTCCCAGGTCTACGCCCTGCAGCCCTACATGACGGGCTGGTACGCCTTCCCGGGCAAGAATGGCCTGAAGATCACCGAATTGCTCTACGACGCCATGGAAAAGGCCGTGACCACGGACAGGGACACCAGGGAACTCTGCGACGAGGTCAACGCCAGGATCCAGAAGCTGGTTCCCTAACCCTTTCGTCCCCCTCGGGGTGCCGCATGGGGCGGCCCCCTGGGGACTCCGCGTCGCGTCGCGAGGTCCCCGCCCGGAACGAAACAATCAGCAACTCATCAGCAACGGAGTTATCACGTGCGACTGCCCAACACCTTCAAACAACTGGGAGCCGTCATCTGCGCCATGATCATGGTTGCGGGGATAAGCGCGGCGGCCCAAGCCAAGACCACCCTGACCATCGGCTACGCCTACCCCGTCATATTCGACAAGGTGCAGGAAAAAATCATCAACGAATTCAAAAAGGCCGAGCCGGACATCGAGGTCGACATCCAGGCCAAGTACCAGTCCTACGAAGACGGCACCAAGCAGATCCTGCGCGGCGCCATGATCGACAAGCTTCCCGACGTGAGCTTCCAGGGCCTGTCCAGCGTGCGCCTGCTCGCGGACAAGCACATCGCCCAGCCCCTGAACGCCTTCATCGAAGCCGACAAGGACATGGCCGCCCAGGGCTTCACCCAGGCCATGTACGACACCTGCACCTTCGGGGACACGGTCTACGGCCTGCCCTTTGTCGTGTCCCAGCCCGTCGCCTACTACAACATGGATCTGGCCCAAAAGGCCGGATACACCGCCGGGACCCTGCCCAGGACCTGGGATGAGCTGTATACCTACGCCCGCAAGGTGGAGGCCGCCGCTCCCGGCGTCAGCGGCATGTTTTACCACTGGCAGATTTCGGGCTTCTGGCTGCTGCAATCCCTGATGTTCGCGGACGGCGGCTCGTTCATGGACCCCTCCGAGAAGATCGTGACTCTGAACAGCCCCGTGGGCTACAAGTCCTTTGGCACCCTGCGCGGCATGGTGGCCAAGGGCAACATGCACAAGAACTACAGCTGGAACGACGCCCAGTCCGCCTTTGGCGCGGGCAAACTGGGCATGATGATCACGTCGTGCTCCTTCCTGCAGAACACCGCCAAGAATGTGGGCGGCCGTTTCGCCTTCAAAACCTTCCCCGTTCCCGGCCTGCACAAGGGCAGCAAGCTGCCCGTGGGCGGCAATGCCGTCGTGATGACGGCCAAGGACAAGGACCAACAGAAAGCCGCCTGGAAATTCATGAAATTCTGGTGCGGCGTGCAGGGCGCCAAAGTCGTGGGCATGAACACGGGCTACATGGCCCCCAACGGCAAAGCCAAGACCGCCCTCAAGGACTTCCTGGCCGCCAGGCCCAACATCGCCATGATCTACTCCCTTCAGCCCTACATGACGGGCTGGTACGCCTTCCCGGGCAAGAACGGCCTAAAGATCACCGAGCTGCTTTACGACGCCATGGAAAAGACCGTGACCACGGACAGGGACACCAGGGAACTCTGCGACGAGGTCAACGCCAGGATCCAGAAACTGGTCCCCTGACCCCTTCATCCTCCTCCATGAGTCCGCCCTCCTCATGCGGACGACACAAGGGGCCCGCGACGCACGCCGCGGGCCCCTGCTTTTCAGCGCGCCCTTGCCCCGGGCGGCGGACAGGGAGTATACTCCGAAAGCAAAACACGCATTCCAAGCGGGAGGCCGCCATGAAACAGTACATCGTCGCCGTGTGCCTGGGGCTCGTCCTGGGCCTGCCCACGGCCCACCTGACCCGGGCCCAGACGCAGACCGAGGCCCAGGAGCAGGAGCAAGTGGAACAACAACCCCAGACCAACACCCAGGGACAAATCCAAAACCGCACCCAGCAGCAGAACCGCCAGCGGATCCAGGACAGGACGCGGAACTGCCCAGGCGCCGGGCCCGGCCTCGGCGGCGGAGCCGGCGGAGGCCGGGGTGGTGGAAGCAGTGGAGGTGGCGGCGGAGGCGGCCGTGGCGGCGGCGGCCGCAAATAGCGGCCTCGGACAAATCGAAAACAAAAAAGAGGGGTTCCGCCGTCAGGACGGAACCCCTCTGTGTGGTCGTATGGTGCCGAAGGGGGGACTCGAACCCCCACGGGATTTCTCCCACTACCCCCTCAAGATAGCGTGTCTACCAGGTTCCACCACTTCGGCACGAATGAGGGATATGCTATTTGGTCTTTTCCTCTCCACCCTTCTGTCCGGCGGCGAGGTCGTCCGAGGCCGGGGCGGCCTGGGACGGGGCGGCGGTGAGGTCGTCCACGCCCTTGGGCGCCTCGGGCGCAACCGGGGCCTGGGTCTCCACCTTGGCGGGCTCGTCCGTCATGATGGAATCGCCAGCGGGCCTGGAGCTGGTCAGCACGTTGTAGACCAGCGAGGTCACCAGGAAGGTGGCCGCCAGGAAGGCGGTCAGCTTGGTCAGCAGCCCGCCCGCTCCGCTGGAGCCGAACACGGTGCTGGAGCCGCCGCCGAAGATGACGCCCATGCCCTCCTTGCCGGATTGCAACAGGACCAGGACGACGAGAATGATGCAGGCGATTATATGCAGGGTCAGGACCAGGGCTTCCAAGTGAAATTCCTCCTCAAAGTGAAAACGTTCCGCCGGGTCAACCCGCCAGAACGATGCGGCTGAAACTGTCAGCCTCCAAGCTCGCGCCTCCTACCAGCACACCGTCGACATTGTCAAGGCCCATGATCTCCGAGGCGTTGCTCGGCTTCACGCTTCCGCCGTACTGGATGCGCATTTCCGAGGCCGCGGGACCGAACATCTCGGCCAGCATCTCGCGGCAGAATCCATGGGCGTGGACGATCTCGTCGGGCCCGGCCACCTCGCCCGTGCCGATGGCCCACACGGGCTCGTAGGCCACGCAGAGGCGCTCCGGCGCGGTGTCGCGAGGCACGTCGGCCAAGCCGGCGCGCAATTGCGCGGCCAGCACGTCCTCCACCCTGCCCGCGCGGCGCTGTTCGATCTTCTCGCCCACGCAGAGGATCATGGACAGGCCCTGGGCCAGGCCGAAGGCGGTCTTGCGGCCCACCAGGGCGTCGTCCTCGCCCAGAACGTGCCTGCGCTCGGAATGCCCGGCCAGGGCGTAGGCGCAGCCCGCGTCCAGGAGCATGCGCGGGGCGATCTCGCCGGTGTACGCGCCCTGCTCCTCGGGATACAGGTTCTGCGCGCCCAGGGCGAACCCGGGCTTGCCGGAAAACGCCTCGGCCACGGCCCACAGGGCCGTGAACGGCGGGACGACCAGCACTTCGCGGTCCTCGGGCAGGTCCGCGCACAGGCGCGCCAGGTCCGCGGCCGTGGCCCGGGCCTCGGGCGCGGTTTTGAACATCTTCCAGTTGGCGGCCATGAGCTTCTTCATGCCTACTCCTCCAGAGCCTTGAATCCGGGCAATTCCTTGCCTTCCATGAACTCCAGGAACGATCCGCCGCCCGTGGAGATGAAGGTCACCTTGTCCGAGAGCCCGGCCAGCTTGAGGCAGGCCCCGGTGTCGCCGCCGCCGATGATGCTCACGGCCCCGCTGGCCACCACGGCCTCGGCCAGGCCCTTGGAGCCCTCGGCGAAAGCCGTGGTCTCGAACAGGCCCACCGGGCCGTTCCAGACCACGGTGCCCGCCCCTTTGAGCTTCTCGGCCCAGCGCGCCACGGACTTGGGGCCCGCGTCCAGGATCACCGCGTCGTCGGGCACGGAGTCCACGTCCACGGTTCCCGAGGACACCTGCGCGTCGGCGGAGTCGGCCAGCACGCAGTCCACGGGCAGCAGCAGATCCACGCCCAGTCGGTCGGCCTCGGCCTGGATGCGCAGGCACTGCTCCACCTGCTCGGGCTCGGCCAGGGACTTGCCCACCCCGTGGCCCTGGGCCAGGAAAAAGGTGTTGGCCATGGCCCCGCCCAGGATCAGCTTGTCCACCTTGGGCAGCAGGTTCTCCAGGATGCCGATCTTCGTGGAGGCCTTGGCCCCGCCGGAAATGGCCACGTAGGGCCGCTTGGGATCGGCGAGGGTCTCCTCCAGATATTTGTATTCCTTCATCATCAAAAAGCCCGCGCACTTCTGCTTGGCGTGGGCCGGGATGTCCACCATGGTGGCGTTGGCCCGGTGGGCCGTGCCGAAGGCGTCGCAGCAGTAGATGTCGCAGAGCCCGGCCATGGCCTTGCCCATGGCGGCATCGCCCTTGAGCTCCCCGGGCTGGAAGCGGGAGTTCTCCAGGAGCAGGATGTCCCCGGGCTTGAGCGCGGCCGCCATGGCCTCCACCTCGGGGCCCAGGCAGCTGGGGGCCATCTTGACCTCGCGCCCCAAAAGCTCGGCCAGGCGCACGGCCACGGGCTTAAGGCTCAGCTCGGGCACCACCTGGCCCTTGGGCTTGCCCATGTGCGAGCACAGGATCAGGGCCGCGCCCTGGTCCAGGGCGTATTGTACCGTGGGCATGGCCGCGCGGATGCGGTTGTCGTCCATGATGACCCCGTTTTTCAGGGGCACATTGTAATCCACCCGGATAAGGACCTTCTTGCCCTTCAGCTCCATCTGGTCAATGGAACGGATCATGATCGTCTCCTTGCAATGATATTCTCCCGGACGCCCCGGGCCGCTTGGCGAAGCCTACTACGGAAGTCCCGGTTTATCCAGATCAAGACGCATGACGACGGCGTCCTCGCCGTTGTCGGGATAGTACCCCTTGCGCAGGCCGCAGGGGGTGAATCCGAAATTCTCATACAGGATCCTGGCCGCCGTGTTGGTCTCGCGGACCTCCAGGCTGGCGGAGGCCACGCCCAGGCGGCGGCAGATGTCCAGCACCAGCCCCAACAGCCGCGTGCCCAGGCCGCCCTGCCTGCGCTCCGGGCGCACGGCGATGTTCAGGATCTCCATGGAGTCGGCCACGTGGTAGAAGGAGCAGTAGGCCGCAAGCTCGTCCCCGTCCTTGAGGCCGAAGACCTTGAAAACCTCACCCTCAAGCCCCAGGCGGAACTGCTTCTCCTCCCAGGGCGTGGCGAAGCATCGCCGCTCCAGGGCCACCAGGGCGGGCAGGTCGTCCAGGCCCAGGCGCACGAACGCGAGGGCCCCGGCACCCGAGATTTCGCTGTTTGATCGGCTCATGTGTCTCTGCTACAGTTCCCGCCGGGCCCAAGGCCCGACACACACCATGCGACAGCAATCCCACAAGACGCCATCCCCGGTCCAGCCCAGCGTGGAGATCGTGGACCTCCAGGACAAGCCCCTGGGGGTCATGCCCCTGTCCGAGGCGCACCGCCAGGCCCTGCCCCACCGTTCGGTGATGGTCCTGGCCTTCGACGCCGAGGGCCGCCTCTACGTGCAGAAGCGCGGCCTGCACAAGGCCCTGTACCCCGGGCGCTGGGACATCTCGGCCACGGGCCACGTGCGCGCAGGGGAATCGCGCCGCGACACGGCCGCTCGCAAACTGGAGGAGGAGCTGCGCGTACGCGCCTCGCGCCTGGACCTGGCCGCCCAGTTCCCGCCCGGCCCGGAGGAGGGCTGGGAATTCACGGCCCTGTTCCGCGCCTCGGGTCTGCACCAGCCGCCCTCGCCCAACCCCGACGAGGTGGCCGACGGCATGTTCATGGACCGCGACGAACTGCGCGGCCTGATCGAAAAATTCCGCGAACGCCTGACCCCGGCCCTGGTGGGCTGCTGGGAGCGGGGCCTCATCTATCCCCTGGACTAGCCCTGTTCCGCGCCCGTGACCAGGGCGCTCACCGCCCGGTGCACCCGGCCGTTGCTGGCCAGGATGTCCGGGGCGCCCGGCTCGTAGGGCGTGACCCCGTCGAAGCGCGTGACCCGCCCCCCGGCCTCCTCCACCAGCAGCCACCCGGCCGCCGTGTCCCAGGGCTTCAAATTGATCTCATAGAACGCGTCCAGCCTGCCGCAGGCCGTGTAGGCCAGGTCCACTGCAGCCGCGCCCATGCGCCGCACCCCGCGCGTGGCGGGCAACACCCGGGCCAGGGCCTCGACGATGGGCCCCACGTCGCGGGCCACTGTGTAGGGGAAGCCCGTGGCCACCAGGGCGTTGACGGGCTCTTCGGTGTGGGTCACGCCGATGGGCTCGCCGTTGAGCCAGGCCCCCTCCCCGCGCACGGCGTGGAACGTCTCGTCCAACAGCGGCACGGCCAGCACGGCCAGCTCCACGCGCCCCCGCCGCCAGAGCCCCACGGACACGGCGCAGATGGGCAGGCCGTGGGCGAAATTGGTGGTCCCGTCCACGGGGTCCACTATCCAGGTCAATTCGCCGGGGATCAGCCCGTCGGCGCTCTCCTCGGCCAGGAAATCCGCCTCGGGCAGGATCTCGCCCAGGCGCTCCTTGAGCAGGGCCTCCACGGCCAGGTCCGTGTCCGTGACCAGGTCGATGCGGCCCTTGAAATGCACGTCCCGGGGCCGCGCGGCGGCCTCGCGCACCAGGTCCGAGGCCACGGCCACGGCGGCCAGGGTCCGGGCCAGGAGCACGGGGGTGACGAATTCGTTCATGCGAGCCTCCGCGGGCAGCAAAAAGGCGGCCCGGGGCCGCCCTTGCAGGTCTTGCCAGGACGGACGCCCCGGCCCGGGAATCTAATTCACGTAGACCTTGGTAAAAGCCTTGTCCTCAAGGGTGCGGCCCGTGCCGCGCACCACCGTGGTCAGGGGATCGTCGTCCACGATGACCGAGAGATTGGTCTCCTGGGAGATGAGCTTGTCCAGGCCCTTCAGAAGCGCACCGCCGCCCGCCAGGAGCAGGCCGTTGCGCGCCACGTCGCCCACCAGCTCGGGCGGGGTCTTCTCCAGGGCGCGGCGCACGGCCATGACGATGGCGGTTACGGGCTCCCTGATGGCCTCGCGGATATGGGCGTCGGTGACCTCCACCCTGCGGGGGGTGCCGTCGATCATGTTCTTGCCGGAGACTTCGCCGCGCAGGGTCTCGCCCAGGTCCGTGGCCGAGCCCAGCTGCATCTTGACCTTTTCGGCCTGGTTCTCGCCGATGAGCATCTGGAAGCGGTCCTGGAAATAGCGTTGGATGGCCTCGTTCATCTCGTCGCCGGCCACGCGGGCGGACTCGGCGTAGGCCACGGCGGACAGGGAGATGACGGCCACCTCGGTGGTGCCGCCGCCGATGTCCACCACCATGTTGCCGATGGGATCCGCGACGGGCAGGCCCGCGCCGATGGCCGCGGCCATGGGCTCCTCCACCAGGTCCACCTCGCGGGCGCCGGACTGCAGGGCCGACTCGATGACCGCGCGCTTCTCCACCTGGGTGATGCCCGTGGGCACGCAGATCACGATGCGCGGCTTGACCAGGGACAGGCCCCTGATGACCTTCTTGACGAAGAAGGAGATCATCTCCTTGGTGACCTCGAAGTCGGCGATGACGCCGTCCTTCATGGGCCTGATGGCGTTGATCCTCTCGGGGGTGCGGCCCAGGAAATCCTTGGCCTCCTTGCCCACGGCGATGATCTTGCCGTTCTTGGCGTCTATGGCCACCACCGACGGCTCGTTAAGCACGATGCCGTCCTTGGGAGTGTACAGCAGGGTGTTGGCCGTGCCCAAATCCATGGCCAGGTCCTTGCCCAGCATTCCCAGCAACCGCTTGAAAAACATGTAGCTCCCCCAGATTTTCCGGATGCTTCCGCGCCCGTTCCAGAAAAAATCTAGAAAATTTGTAAACGATCGATGTCTATATATACCAATCGCACCGGGGCGGCAAGAAAAACGGGAAGCGGCGCAAACAGAGCCAAGGCGGGAATCGGGGAGGTCAGCTCCCGGGCTGTTCCGAACGGGCGCGCAGGTAGAGATTCTCCAGAAACAAGGAGAGATTGTCCGCGGCCAGGGCCACGAACTGCTTGAGAGCGTCGGTCACGGGCACCAGGTCGGTGTGGGTCAACACCAGCACCCCGCGCGTTTTGCGGTGGATGGTCAGGGGCACGATGACCAGGCTCTTCAGGGGCGGCGCGGGCAGGTTGCGGCCGAACAGGGACTGCCCCGCCGGACAAGCGTCCTTTTCCCCGGAATACACGGGCTGGCCGTTGTTGAAGACCCAGCCGATGAGCCCGCTGCGGATGGGCAGGCGCTCGGGCGCCACCGCGCCGGGCGGGAAGAACGCCTCGGGCAGCCCCTCCAGGAAATAGCCCTGGCCCAACTCGTCGCGCTCGGCCAGGAAGCAGTAGGAGAAACCCGTGGCCAGGGACACCACGTCCAGGAAGCGGGCCAGGTAGTCCCCCCAGCGGGGGAAGCGGCGACGCAGGGAGCACAGGGCGCGCAGGGCCTCGTAATGGCGCTTCTCCTCCTGGCCTTCCTTGGCGCTCAGGGAGTTGTGGCGGATGTCGCAGGCCAGCTGGGAGAAGAGGTCCAGGATCTTCTGGTCCTTGTCGCTGAAGCTGTAGGTGCGCCGGGAGTCCAGGCACAGGGCCCCTCCCCCGTGCAGGGGACAGCCCATGAAGGCCTTGATCTTGTTCTCGGCGTCTTGGGAATAGTAGCCCAGATGGCTCTTGCTGCGGTCGAAGTTGTTGATGAGCAGGGGCCGGTTGTTACGCAGAATCCAGCCCACCAGGCCCTGGCCGGGCAGGATCACCGTGTCCTCGGCGATGTGGTCGCCCAAGCTGAACACGCCCGCCAGACGAAAGCGTTCGCCGTCGGGCGCGGGCAGGAACAGGACCGAGGAGTAGGCGTCGAACACGCTGCCGACGACATTGAGGAATTTTTCCAGGCTGCTGGAATCCATTGCGCAGATACTTCCTTATTTCCGGGCCCATGGAGGCCGTGATTGAAATACCGCAGCCGGGGCGGATTGAACAGTATTTTTTCCTTGCCCGCACCCCGGGGCGTATCCGCAGCCGCGGCCGGACCAGCCGCGCCATCGTCCGACCCGTCCCGGCCTGGGCGCGGCGCATACTGCAATGCCAATAGTGTTTCTATCAAAACGGACGCATCAGGACAATGGATGACACGAAAAGGGCCAGGACGCTGAAGAACGGCGTCGAACACCTTTATTCCGTCTGGATATCAGCATCCCCATGATACGCAAACACACGTCACAATCAGCACATGAAACTGTTTTCATTCCTTCCCGAAGACGGACCTCTCCCTGAAAGCAATCGAAATCGTATTTCACAACAGGCCAGGCCATGCGGAGCCCAGCGAAAGGAAAAGAGTTTCCGCCCCGGAGATTTTCGCCCCGCCCGCAATGCGGCCCGCCCCGACCTGCGCGCGAAACAGCGCCCATGACCGCACCCGGCCCCGCTCCCGTTCGGCGGGTGTCCACGGCCCCGATGGCGTCCCTTGCTTCCATGCTCCCAGAAACACGAAATATCCGCCCGGACCGCCCGGGTTCGGGCGCACAATGCCCGCCGCCCCGCCCGCGAGCGGACGATGCGTGCAAAATTTTATACTTTCTCTTGACTTTGTATTGTTTTTCCACACCGGCATGGCTATAATTGCATTCAACGGCGCAGCACAAGTCGGGAACTGACGCCGCCGTTTCGGCCACTACCCCCGCAAAGGCACACAGCCATGGGCTTCTCCTGGGAACAGGCATTCTCCTCGGTCCGCGATTGCGGCCGCGGCGACGCGGTCGGTGAAGCCCAGCCCGTCCAGATCTCCTCCCTGCCCGCGCTGAAACGCTTCCTGGACTGCGTCCAGATCAAGCACTGCCTGCTGCGGCCGTATTTCGAGCAGCCCGACTACCCCCTGGTGGAATCGCGCGACCTGCTGCCGTCCTTCGACCCCGACCCCTTCGAATACGCATCCCTGCCGGGATTCTCCATGGTCGCCCTGGAGCGGCCCCTGGACTACTTCTCCGAGGTCTTCCAGTTCGACATCCTGCACGACCTCCTGGGCGACGCGGCCATGGGCCTGGAATGCGCCTGCCCCCTGGAACAGAACGTGCTGTCCCAGAACCGCCAGACCTTCCTGGACCGCCTGCCCAAGAACCTGCAGGAGGACTTCCGGAAACAGTTCCCCCGCCAGGACCTGACGGCCCTGGAGAACTATCCGCAAGTGCTCTCCTACCTCCTGCAGATGGATCGCGCCCACGTGCTGTCCAAGGACAAGAGCGGGCAGTTCCACCTCTCGGGAGTCTACGCCTCCCTGCCCTCGGACCTGGACACGGAGATCAAGCGCTTCGGCCTGAAGACCGGCAAGTTCAAGGTGGCGGACAACGCGCGCTACGAGCTGAACCGCCAGTTCGTGTACCGCTTCCTCATGGAGCTGCACGGCTTCCCCATCGTCTCGGAGCGGCGGACCTCCGCGGCGCTGTTCGCCCGCAGGCTGCAGCGCATGGGCGAGTCGTTCATGGTCCGCGTGCTGGGCCAGAGCGACCGCACCATCACCACCCTGTATTCGCATCCCAAGGCCAAGCACTACCCCCGGGTGGAGAAGATCGCCCTGGTGCAGGTGGACCCGGACATGAAGGAAGCCCGCCGCATCCTGGGCCAGGGGCGATACTTCGTGGACAAGAAGAACCGTGTGGTGATCCTGCGCGTGATCTACCGCCAGCACAAATTCAACAAGGACAACGTGCGCCAGGAGCGCGCCCTGTCCGTTGCGCGCCAGGAGGTCATCCACCCCCTGTACGGCACGGTGAACACCCGGGTGAACCTGATCAAGGACGCCACCAACATGTTCCTGCGCCTCAACGACATCGTGCGCGGGGAATACACCGGGCGCATAGTGTACAAGCGCAACGAGATCGTGGAGAACACCGACACCGACGAGAAGCGCCTGAAATTCCTGTTCGCCTGGCTGTCCAAGCACCAGCGCAGGATCATCGGCTATTCCGACGAGTTCTACTCCAACGTGGTCAAAGTCCTGGACAACTACCTCTACGACCCGCACCGGGACGAGCCCTTCCTGGCCCAGGGGGACCTGTACCAGGACGTGCTGGCCAAGCATTCCTACATCCAGCAGGCGCGCAAGGCCCAGGTCCTGGCGGACCTCTCCCACCGCACCCTGCGCGGCAAGCCCGTGGGCTACCTGGCCATGCTGGAAGAAACCAACAAGATCATGCACCAGCTCAAGTTCGAGATAGTGAACTATTTCGAAGACCTGGTGGACAACGTCGTCACCGTGGCCGAGCACATCCTCCAGGACGCCTACCTGACCAGGAAATACCTCGACCCGCGCGAGGAGGACCTGTCCGCGTACGGCCGCGAGGTGCGCCGCCAATACGGGCGTCTGGTGGCCCTGGTGGACGAATTCAAATCCATCCGCAAATCCCGATCGGAACAGGGTGACAAGCCCCTGCCTGTTGCAGTATAAGCCCCTCAACGCCCGTTGATTTTCCCCACGCCACTCAAGCTCGGGAGAAGACTATTGTCCGACATGTTCAAGACCCCACTGCACGCCTGGCACGTCGCCAACGGCGCCCGCATGGTTCCCTTCGCAGGCTGGGACATGCCTGTCCAATACACCGGAATCCTTGAAGAACACCACCATACCCGCAGCAAGGCCTCGCTCTTCGACATCTGCCACATGGGCGAGTTCATGCTCATCGGCGGCAAGGCCCGGGACGCCCTGTCCGGCATCCTGACCCACGACCTGTCGACCCTGGGGCCGGGGCGCTGCCGCTACGGCTTCATGCTCAACGACGAGGGCGGCGTGCTCGACGACCTCATCGTCTACTGCATGGCCGACGACAAATACATGATGGTGGTCAACGGCGCTCGCGTGAAGAGCGACTTCGCCTGGCTCAAGTCGCACCTGCCCGAGGACATGTATTTCGAAGACATCTCCGAGATGACCGCCAAGATCGACCTCCAGGGCCCCGAGGCCTGCAAGGTCCTGAATTCCTTCATGGGCGAGGATTGGAGCTTCCTGCCCTACTTCTGCTTCCGCCAGGCCGAGTTCGAGGACGAGTCCCTGATCATCAGCCGCACCGGATACACCGGCGAGCTGGGCTACGAGCTCTACGTGCGCGAGGAGAAGGCCCTGCACCTGTGGGAGAAGCTCCTGGCCAACCCCCTGGTCAAGCCGGCGGGCCTGGGCGCGCGCGACACCCTGCGCCTGGAGATGGGCATGGCCCTGTACGGCCAGGACCTGGACGAGAACCACACCCCCACCGAGGCGGGCATGGGCTTCTTCCTCAAATCCAAGGCCGACTACGTGGGCAAGGACAAGGCCGCACTGGAGCGCGAATCCCTGCTGCCCCTGGCCCTGCCCGGCCGCCGCGCCGCGCGCCACGACGACCCCGTGTTCCTGCCCTCGGGCGAGGAAGTGGGCCGCGTGACCAGCGGCTCCTTCGCCCCCAGCCTGGGGCACAGCGTGGCCCTGGCCTACGTGCGCGCCGAATACAAGGACCAGACCGACTTCCTGCTGGGCAAGGGTCCCAAGAAGCTCGAGGCCAGGAAGGCGGACCTGCCGTTTTATAAAGAAGGCACCGCGCGCATCAAGCTATAGCGCCCCGCCGACACGAAAGCACTCAGCGCCTCCCGGGATGCCCGGGGGGCGCTTTTCGTCGGGGCGGGAAACGGTTGCCCTCCTTGCGCCGCCGCGCTAGGAATGGCCCTGGCGGCCCCGCCGCCCGGAGAGTGCATGAAGACCTTTCACATCCCAACCGAATCCTGGGGCGAGCCCTGGTCCCTGACCGGGGCCGAGGCCCATCACCTGTCCCGCGTGCTGCGCCTGGGCCCGGGCGCTGTGGTGCGCTGCATGGACGGCCACGGCCGCTACGGGGAGTTCCGCGTGGAGGCCGTGTCCAAGCAGCGCGCGGACCTGACGCCCCTGGACCTGCGCGAGGCCCCGGAGCCCCGCCCGCGCGTGGTCCTGGCCCTGGCCTGGACCAAGGGCCTGCGCCGGGGCTGGCTCCTGGAAAAAGCCGTGGAATTCTCGGCCACGGAACTCTGGTTCTGGCAGGCCGCGCGCAGCCAGGGCGACGTGCCCGACGACCCCAAGGAGACCTGGGAGGCCAAGCTCCTGGCCGGGGCCAAGCAATGCGGCAACCCGCGCCTGCCCGTGGTGCGCACCATGCCCGGAGGCGCGGCCGAGGTGGCCCGCGAGGCCGCGGCCTCCCCGGCCCGCTACCTGCTGCACGAGGACCGCGAGGCCGGAGCGCCGCTCACGGCCGCCCGGGTGGAATCCACGGACGACGTGGTCTGCGTGCTGGGGCCCGAAGGCGGGTTCGCCCCGGGCGAGGCCGAGACCCTCATGGACGCGGGTTTCGCGCCCGTAAGCCTGGGCCCCGGGGTGCTGCGCTGGGAGACTGCGGCGCTCTTGGCCCTGGGCCTGTTCTGGTGGGGAGGCGGCCGTGCTTGAGAACTTCGGCAACCCCGGCGCGCCCCCGGCCAACCAGCCCCTGGCGGACCGCATCCGGCCCCGCACCTTCGAGGACTTCATCGGCCACGAGCAGGTCCTGGCCAAGCAGGAGGCCGTGGCCGCCACGGACCGCCTGCCCAGCCAGCTGTTCTTCGGCCCCCCGGGCTGCGGCAAGTCCACCCTGGCCCTGCTCATGGCCAAGAAGAGCGGCCTGCCCTACCTGCGGGTCAGCGCGCCCGAGGCCGGGCTGGCCGAGCTCAGAAAGCGCATCAAAGGCCTCAAGATCCTGATCCTGGACGAGTTGCACCGCTTTTCCAAGGCCCAGCAGGACTTCTTCCTGCCCATCCTGGAGTCCGGGGAGATCACGCTGCTGGCCACCACCACGGAGAACCCCTCCTTCTCGGTGACGCGCCAGCTCCTGTCGCGGCTGCACGTGCACAAGCTGCGGTCCCTGACCCACGAGGAACTCCTGCGCGTGGCCCGGCGCGGCCTGCGCGCCCTGGACAAGGACATGCCCGAGGAGACCCTGGGCGTGCTGGCCACGGTGAGCCAGGGCGACGCGCGCACCATGCTGAACCTCCTGGAATACGCGTCCTCCCTGCCCGAGGAAAAACAGGAACCCGAAAATCTCAAGGCCATCCTGCCCGACGTGGTCATCCGCGGGGACCGCGACGGGGATTCGCACTACGAGCTGGCCAGCGCGCTCATCAAGTCCATCCGGGGCTCGGACCCGGACGCGGCGGTGTACTATCTGGCCTGTCTGCTGGAAAGCGGCGAGGACCCGCGCTTCGTGACGCGGCGGCTGATCCTCTCGGCCAGCGAGGACGTGGGCCTGGCCGATCCCCAGGCCCTGCCCCTGGCCGTGGCCTGCCAGCAGGCCGTGGAATTCGTGGGCATGCCCGAAGGCTTCATCCCCATGGCCGAGACCACGGTCTACCTAGCCCTGGCGAACAAGAGCAATTCCACCTACATGGCCTACCGCCGCGCCGCCGCCGAGGTGCGTCAGAACGGCGTGTCCCCGGTGCCCCTGCACCTGCGCAACGCCTCCACCAAGCTGCAGCAGGAATGGGGCTACAAGGAAGGCTACAAGTATCCCCACGACTTCGAGGACGCGTGGACGCCCCAGCAATACCTGCCCGACACGGTGAGGAACCGCCGCTTCTACGCGGCCAAGGACCAGGGCCGCGAGCCCGCCCTGGCAGCCTGGTGGCGCAGCCTGCGTTCCAAGGGCTGACCCCGCCCGTTTTTTCGTCCCCGCCCTTAAAAAAATCGCTTCGCTGATATATCTCCCCGCCCTTCCGGCGTTTCCCGGCCCGCGCACGCGCATGCGCGCATGACGGAAACGCGGGCGTTTTCCGTTCTCTCCCCGCCAAGCGGGGCTTTTCACCGGGGCCGGACTGTTCCGGTTCTGCGGGGGCTTGCGTTGCGCTTCCTTCACAGAATCGGCTATGATGGATGCAAATCCCAATGCACGCGCCCGCGCACGCAGCCAAGGAGCAGAGCATGACCGAGCCCCCCGCAGTCCTGGACCCCATGGAACAAGCCGAAGGCATCCTCAAGGCCACCCTGTCCCGCCACGACCTGAGCGCGCCGCTCACGGCCCTGCTCCTGGATGCGGGCATCCCGGCCCTGGCCCGGGAGATATCCCTGCGCCCCGGCCAGTTCCGCGAGAGGCCCCTGCCCCCCGACGCCCAGCCGCCCCAGGATATGGAAAAGCCGGACATCAAGGCCGCGGCCGAGAGCGTGATCCTGCCCGTGATGCCCGAGGTAGCCATGAAGCTGGAGCGCGTCACAGGCGACCCCGGCTCCACGGCCGGCGACGTGGCCGACGTCATCTCCCTGGACCCCGGCCTGTCGACCATCCTGCTGCACGTGGTCAACAGCGCTTTCTACAATTTTCCCCAGGCCATAGACTCCATCCCCCGGGCCGTGTCCATGGTCGGCACCTCGCAGCTCCACGCCCTGGCCCTGGGGCGCATGGTCCTGGCCATGGCCAACGAGATATCACCCAAAAACTTCGACATGGACGTGTACTGGGAGCACTCCATCGCCACGGGCATCCTGGCCCGCGAACTGGCCGGGCTCTGCGGCCTGGAGAACCCGGAGCGGCACTTCCTGGCCGGGCTGCTGCACGACACGGGCAAGCTGGCCATCGCCGCGGGATTGCCGGGACACGTGGAGATCCTGGCCGCCCGGCGGCGCGGGGTGGTCTCCTACGAGGCCGAGCGCGAGGTCCTGGGCTTCGACCACGCGCGCTTCGGGGGCCTGATCCTGCGCAAGTGGGACATCCCCTACCAGATCGTGGAGGCCGTGGCCAACCACCACCACCCCGAAAAAGCCCGGCACCGCAACGGCGCGCGCATCCTGCACCTGGCGGACATCATGGCCCGGACCCTGGTCGTCACGGACCGCGAAGTCCCCCTGACCCCGCCCCTGGACCAGCAGGCCTGGCAGGCCCTGGGCCTCGAACCCGAGGACTTGGCCCAGATCATCGACGGCCTGGAAGAAAAGATGCGCGAGATGGTGACGATTCTCACGGCGCGCAAATAAAGGCGAGGCTCCGCCCCGCACCCCGCCAAGGGGGGGTACCCCCTTTGGAATCCCTCTCAGGCTGCCCCAAGGCGCACGTCCGCTACGCCGCCGCGTTGCCGCAAAAAATCCAGAACCTCGTGTAGCGAAAGCGTTGGAATACACGTCGGTCCTGGATGTTGCTTGCGCCGTGCATCCGCACACCTTGGAACAGTCTGAGGCCAACATCCATAACCCCAATGCAAAAAGGGTTGGGGGATGGAGGGATGGGAATCCGGACTTATGCGCGCGCATTCGCCTTGCGGTGCAAAAATATTTTCAAAACCAGCTTGATGCGCTATAAGCAAGCAGACTCTGCGCTCCCGATGCGTCCGGGGGCATGCGCCACGTGAAAACAAACCCATTCAGGAGGTTGATGCCATGAACAGACCCGAAAGGCCTTGGAGCCCGTACTTGGCGGGCGCACTCAGCGGCTTGCTGGCCGTGTTTTCCGTCTTGGTGGCGGGCAAATATCTTGGCGCATCCACGACCTTCGTCCAAGCCGTGGGCATGGCGGAGAAAAGCATCAGCCCGGCCCTGGTCGATACCCCGTATTTCCTGAAATACGCCTTGGCCGTGGACTGGCAGTTCATGTTCGTTGTGGGCATCGCCATCGGCGCCTTCATCGCCTCGCGCACGGATGGTTCGTTTCGCGTGCAAAGTGTTCCGGACATGTGGAGCAGGCGCTTCGGCACGGCCTGGCTTCCCCGCGCGCTGACGGCCTTTGCCGGGGGCGTGATCGCGATATACGGTGCGCGGTTGGCTGGCGGCTGCCCCAGCGGCCACGGCCTGTCCGGACTCGCCCAGATGTCCGTGAGCGGATTCCTTGCGGCGGGCGGCTTTTTCATCGGCGGAATCGTCATGGCCCGCATCGTGTACGGGAGGACGGAACAATGACGCTCGCCTACGGAATCGTCACGGGGATAGTCTTCGGCTTCCTGCTCCAAAAGGCCCGCGTGTTGCGCTACGACAAGCAGCTCGGCGCCCTGCGGCTCAAGGACATGACCATAGTGAAATTCATGCTTTCCAACATCATCGTCGCCATGGTCGGCATTTACCTTTTGAACGACTTTGGCGTGGTGAAGCTGTCGATCAAGGCCACCGTGCTGGGGCCGAACATCCTGGGCGGCATCCTTTTCGGGCTGGGCTGGGGACTGATCGGGTATTGCCCGGGCACATCGGCGGGCGCATTGGGCGAAGGGCGCGTGGACGCCGTGCCGGGCATCATCGGCATGCTGGCGGGCGCGTCGCTGTTCGCGCATACGTACCCATACCTCAAGTCCACCGTGTACCTGTGGGGCGATCTGGGCAAGATCACGCTGGCGGACGCGCTGGGAATCGACCATTGGTTCATCGTGGCTGCGCTGGCGGCGCTCTATCTGTTGATCCTCCGGTTCCTGGAGCGCCTGGGGCTGTAGGGCTGCATCCCGGGCGCGCCGAAGCCGCCGCCGGGCTTCATGCGCCTGCGCGTTCGCCCGTGGGGTGGCGACGCCTCGCGCCGCGCGTCCCGGTCCTACCCGCCGAACACCAGCCGCCCCTCGCGGGCCAGGGCCAGGTTGGCCACCACGCAGGAGTGGTTGGGCAGGATGCGCACGCGCGAGCCCACGGGCACATCGCGGCCCGCGCGCTCGATCCAGCCGTGTTCCTCGGACAGGCGGCGCACGTACAACGGCTCGCCCATGGGTTCGAGGTCGGGCCCCAGGGCGTAGGCCAGGCCGAAGTCCGCGGCCTGCGCGCCGTGGGGGCCGCCGTCGCTGGACAGGGTCTTGGAGCCCGCGTCGCAGATGATCCAGTCCTTGTTGCGCGAGATCACGGTGGCCAGCACGGTGAGGGCCACCTCGTCCTCGCGGGCCAGGCCCAGGCGCACGGGCGCGCGGTCCATGAACACGTAATTGCCGGGGCGGATCTCGGTGATGCCCGGAAATCCCCCGGCGGCCAGCACCGTGGGCGTGGAGCCCACGCTGACCACGGGCACGGGCAGGCCGCGCGCCTCGAGCAGCGCCTTGACCCGGCCCATGATGGCGGCCTCGTCGCTCGCCACCCGGGCCGCGCCCGCCGCTTCCTCGGCACCGTAGGCATGCCCGGCGTGGGACAGGATGCCCGCCAGGGTCAGATGCAGGGCCTTGTGCACGGCCCCGGCCACCTCGGGCAGCAGCGGGTCGTCCTCGGCCAGGCCGCAGCGGTGCAGGCCCACATCGATCTTCAAATACACCGGAAGGTTGCGGCAATGGCGCTCCCCGGCTGCGGCCAGGGCCCGGACCCCCTCCAGGGAGTCGGCCAAGAGCCGCACCTCGCAGCCGTAGTCCTCGGCCCCGTCCAGGAGCGCGTCCAGCTTGCCCTGCCCCACCACGGGATAGGCCACGGTCACGCTGGGCAGGCCCGCGCGCATGAAGACCAGGGCCTCGTCCACGCGCGAGGCCGTGACCCCGTCGGCCCCGGCGTCCATCTGCATGCGCGCGATGTCCACGCTCTTGTGGGTCTTGATGTGCGGGCGCAGGCGCAGGCCGTGGGCCTTGGCGATATCCGCCACGCGGGCGATGTTCGCGGCCAGCCGCGTCCGGTCCAGCACCGCGCACGGGGTCTGGAAATCCTCGGGCAATGGTCCGAAGTCGGGCATATCTTGCTCCATGAAGAATGCGGGGCTCCGCCCCACACCCCGCCCAAGGGGGTACCCCCCTTGGGAATCCCTAACTTTAAAAAGGTTTGGGGGATGGAGGGGATGGGGGG
The DNA here is from genome assembly GCF_054819825.1 of Desulfocurvus sp. DL1XJH-121. Lineage (NCBI taxonomy): Bacteria > Pseudomonadati > Thermodesulfobacteriota > Desulfovibrionia > Desulfovibrionales > Desulfovibrionaceae > Desulfocurvus > Desulfocurvus sp. DL1XJH-121. The sequence goes on along the minus strand of NZ_JBTVWW010000006.1, from coordinate 118,258 downwards.
TCGGGGGAAGGGGAGGCCGGGGGTGGTTCCTCAAGACACCCCCGGCCTCCCCTTCCCCCGATTCTTTCTCCCCCCGTCTCTCTCTACTTGCCCCCGTACTGCCTGCGCCATTCGTCCAGGAACAGGATGGCGGTTTCCACTTCCGAGAGCGTGCCGCTCTGGGCGCGCACGGCCTGCACCAGGTCCTCGAAGCCCACGTTGGCGGGCAGGCCCAGGCGCTCCAGGAGATCCAGGGCCTGTTCCTTGAGCTCCGGCGGGAAATCGCGCATGGCGTCCACGGCCTTGCGCCGGGGCGCGGGCCAGCCGGGCCTGCGCGCGGCGATGAAATCGATGAGGGCCTGCATGCGGTGGGCGTAGGTGTGCTCGGCCAGCACCCGCTCCCGCGCGCGGCGCGAATACTCCTCGCGCTCCTCGGGATGCGCCAGGAAATAGTCAATTTTCTCGGTCAGCTCGGCCATGGAGGTGAAGGTGGCCAACTCGTCGGAATGAAACAGGTCGTCCATAAGGTCGCGCCGGTCCACGAGCTGGAACGCGCCGCAGGCGGCCAGTTCGAAGGTGCGCGGGTTCACGAAATCCCCGCGAGGCACCAATTCGTCGCCGCGAACGCTGGAGTGCAGGTTCAGGTTGATGCGCGAGGCGTTGAAGATCTTGACGCATTCCTCGGAATTCATGCGCCGGCCCTGCATCTGCAGGTGGCGCTCCAGGGTCGGGTCCCCATCCCATTCCGTGCCCCAGATCTTGAAGTCGTAGCTGATCAGACGGCGGAAGGCGCTGCGGCGGTTGGGATAGCCCGCGCCCATGAAGGACAGGTCCGAACCGAAGGTATGCCGCTCCACGCTGGTCAGTTCGCGCGGGGCGTGGAACTCGGGGTCCGCGGCCATGGGCAGGTACAGGGCGTTCTCCTGGCCCACCTGCTCCAGCTCCGCGAAGAACGGGTCCTCCTGGATGATGCCGAAATAGTCGTACAGGGGCGCGTAGGCCTTCCAGTAGGTGAACACGCGCCAGTCCTCCACGAACCACATGGCAGTGGCCACGCCGTCGCGCCTGAGCGTGCGCAGGGCCTGGCTGGACAGGGGCGCCTGGGCCAGGGCCAGCACCAGATCCGGCTCGAAGGACTCGACCTTGGCCAGGATGGCCTGGGAGACCACCTGCAAGAAGCCGTTCTCCAGCTGGGACACGCGCTCCGAGGTCACGGACAGGTCGCGCAGGGCCGTGAACGCGGGGTGGAAGGCCGGGGCCTCGAAGGCCTCGGCCATGTGCCCCATGGAGGCCAGGGCGCGCACGCACCAGCGGCCCACGGGCAGGGACCCGCCGTACATGGGCAGCACCACGAGCACGCGCAAAGGCCGCACAGGCGGGCCGCCGGGCGCACCGCCAGGAGCGGACGACAAAGAAGCAGCAAAATCAGGAATCATGCGTGTCCCTCCCGGGAACGTCGAGAATGTCCAGGTCGGCGGCGGGGACGAAGCCCCTGTCCAGCATCCAGTCGGCCTCGTGCAGGAATTCGGCGGCCAAGGCCTGGTCCGGGGCCCCGGGCATGGACAGGCCGAACAGCCCGCCCAGCAGGTGGCGGAAGCCCTGGCGCGCGGCGGCCTCGGGGTCCTCGCCCAGCACCGGGCGGAAGGTCAGGCCCAGGGCGTCGAAGGCCGAGACGAAGCCCGTGAGCCCCGAGGGCGCCTCGAAGGCCGTGTTCCCGGACAGATGCAGGATCAGGTCGCGCCCGGCGAAGGCCTCGGCGCAGCGCACCTCGTGCGGGCAGGGAGCGGACTCCAGGCACGGGGCGCAGGCGTCGGCGGCCTGCCACACGCGATGGCCCAGGCCGTAGGGCCCGGTCTCGAAGCACCAGGCCGAGGACAGGAACAACGCCTGCACGGGCACGCCCAGATGCGCGGCCAGATGCATGGTGCCCGTGTCCGGGGTCAGCAAGGCGTCCAGGCCCGTGAGCTCGTCGACGAGCCCGGCCCAGTCCGTGGCCCCCACCCGGTTCTCGGTGATGGGCTTGAGTTGCTTGGGCATGTCGGCCATGGCGTCCTTGGCCAGGGCGCGCTCGGCCTTGGAGCCCAGGAGCACCACCCTCTCGGCCCCGGTGCCCTGGCGCACGGCCGCGGCCAGGCGCATCAGGGTCTGCGGGCCCAGGGAGCGCCGCGAATGCCGCCCGGCCAGGACCACGCCCACCCCGCGCCCGCCCCTTCGGGCCACGGGGTTGACCTCGCCCGGGGCCAGGGGCCGGTCCGCGAACAGGCCCCAGAAATCCACGAGATTCAGCCCGGCCGCCCGGCGCAGGCGCACGGCGCGCATGGCCATGTCCTGCCACAGGCCGCGCCGTTCCTGACCGCGCTCCAGACGATAGCCCGAGACCAGCTCGGGATCGAAGAGCCCGGCCACGGCCACATTCAGGCCGGAATAATTGAGATTGTAAACGCGGTCGAAACCGATGGCGCGCAGCTCGGCGAACACGGGCAGGTTGTCCGCCGCGGCCCGGGCCGCGACCTGCCCGCCCGTGGCGTGGGCCGTGAGGCCGTGGACGGCCACCCCGGGATAGACCAGGGCCGCGAGGTCCGTAAGGGAACGATCCACCACGAGGTGCACCTCGGTCCCGGGCTCGGCCGCGAGGGAGGCCAGGAGCCGCTTGGTCTGCATCAGGTCGCCGAAGCGGGCGAGCTGGATCACGAGATGGCGCGAGTTCGAGGTCATGGAACCACCTGGGTTTGCCGGGGATCGTCTCGCGGAAAGCTACATCACAAGCCCGGGCTGGGCAAGGTTTCCGGCCTTCGGGGCATCACGGAGAGCTTTGCACGGCGGGTTAGCTTCTGTTATGTACCCCGGATGCGTCATTATCCGGCTTTTCTCGACCTCTCGCGCCTGTCCTGCCTCGTGGTGGGCGCGGGCGGCGTGGGTCTGCGCAAGATCGACACCCTGCTGGCCTGCGGGGCGTCCAGCGTGCTTGTGGTGGACCCGAACCCGGACCAGGAAAGCCTGAAAAAACGATTGAAAGACGAGAACTTACGCCTGGAACGAAGGGAGTTTAAGCCTAGCGACCTCGCGGGCGTGGCCCTGGCCTTCGCCTGCACCCCCCTGCGCGAGGTCAACGAGCGCGTAGGCCGGTTGGCGCGCGAGGCCGGGGTGCTGGTGAACGTGGCCGATGCGCCCGGCGAGAGCACCTTCATCGTGCCCGCGTCCTTTTCGCGCGGGCCGCTCACCGTGGCCCTGTCCACGGGCGGGGCCTCCCCGGCGGCCGCCAGGCTGGCGCGCATGGAGCTGGAGGAGCACTTCGGCCCGCACTACGGGTTGTTTTTGCAGCTGATGGAGCGTATCAGACCCGAGGTACTGGGCCTCGGGCACCCCACCGAGAGGAACACGGAGCTGTTCCGCGCCCTGGCGGCCTCCCGCACGCCGGAATTCCTGGCCCAAGGAGACCGCGAGGCCGCGATCCGGGAGCTGTCCCGGTTGCTGCCCCATGAACTCGCCCCCAAGGCGGCGGAGTTGCTGGATGGAATTGACGAATCTCATTGAGTACGCGGTGGTGGCGCTGTATTTCGCCGCCTCGGCCCTGTTCCCCTCGGGGATGGTGGGCCGCAGGCAGGGCCTGATGCGCCTGGCCGGCCTATGCACGGCCGGAGGCTTCGCCCTGCACACCCTGCGCCTGGTCCTGGCCTTCGCGGCCAGCAAGCAGGCCACCCTGTCCCAGGGCGGGCTGTACTTCAGCCTGCTGGCCTGGGTGGTGCTCTGCGTGTTCCTGGTCGTCTGGTGGCGCAAGAGGCTGCAGTTCATGGCCCTGGCCGCCGCGCCCCTGGCGCTGCTCCTGTACCTGGCCTCCATGTCCATCCCCCTGAGCGTGATCAAGCTGCCGGGCACCCTGTCGGTCCTGTTCTTCACCCTGCACATCGGCTCGCTGTTCGTGAGCCTGTCGCTGTTGGCCATGGCCTTCGTGGCCGGGGTGCTGTTCGTGCACATCGACAAGAAAATCAAGGCCAAGGAGAAGATCGAGGGCTTCCGCAAGGACCTGCCCAGCCTGAACACCTTCGACATGACCAACAAATGGGCCGTGCTCTGGGGCTTCCCCCTCTACTCCCTGGGGCTCTTGGCGGGCTTCGTGTGGGGCCGCTTCCAGTGGGGCAGGCTCATCACCGGCGACCCCAAGGAGATCGCGACCCTGATCATCTGGGGCATCTACGCCTACCTCTTCCACCAGCGCCTGGCCATGGGCTGGCGCGGGCGCAAGGCCGCGATCCTGGCCATGATGGTCTTCGTGTTCTCGGTGGTCTCCCTCGTGGGGGTGAACTTCCTCACCAAATCGCATCACAACTTCTGACGGGCCCCATGGACCAGACAATACACCTCATCGGACTGAACCACCGCTCCGCGGGCGTGGAGATTCGCGAATCCTACGCCCTGGCGGACTGCGACGCGTGCAGCATGGGCCTGGTGGCCGACGGCTCGGACGTGTCCGAGGCCGTGCTCCTGTCCACCTGCAACCGGGTGGAGATCCTGGCCGTGGCCAAGCGGGGCACCCCGCCGGAGACCATTCTCTCGGCCTGGGCCCGGGCCTGCGGCGGCAGCGTGCAGTCCCTGGCCCCGCACACCTACGCCTACCAGGACCTGGAGGCGGTCCGCCACCTGTTCACCGTGGCCTCCAGCCTGGACTCCATGGTCATGGGCGAGCCGCAGATCCTGGGCCAGCTCAAGGACGCCTACCGCGCCTCGGTCAAGCACGGCACGGCCAAGGTCATCTTGAACCGCCTGCTGCATAAGGCCTTCACCGTGGCCAAGCGCGTGCGCACGGAAACGGCCATCGCGGCCTCGGCCGTGTCCATCAGCTACGCGGCCGTGGAACTGGCCAAGAAGATTTTCGGAGACATGGGCAAGAACCGGGCCCTCCTCGTGGGCGCGGGCGAGATGGCCGAGCTGGCCGCCGCGCACCTGGTGAACGCGGGCATCCGCGAGATCATGGTGGCCAACCGCACCTTCGCCCGGGCCGAGGAGCTGGCCCGGCGCTTCAACGGCCGCCCCATCGCCCTGGACGAGCTCATCGACCGCCTGCCCGAGGCGGACATCGTGATCTCCTCCACGGGCGCGCCCGAGACCGTGATCCGCGCCAAGGACGTGCGCCCGGTGCTGAGGGCGCGCAAGAACCGGCCCATGTTCTTCATCGACATCGCCGTGCCCCGGGACATCGACCCCGACGTCAACGCCCTGGACAACGTCTATCTCTACGACATCGACGACTTGAAGGAGGTCGTGGAGGAGAACCTGGCCCAGCGCCGGGGCGAGGCGATCAAGGCCGAGGCCATCGTCGCCGACGAGACCCAGGCCTTCGGGCTCTGGCTCAAGGCCCTGGACCTCAAGCCCACCATCGTGGAGCTCCTGGCGCGCGGCGAGGACCTGGGCCGCCGCGAGCTGGCCAAGACCCTGAAGCGCCTGGGCCCGGAGCTGTCCGAGGGCGGGGAGGAGGCGCTGGAAACCCTGGTGCGCTCCCTGGTCCACAAGCTCTACCACGAGCCCATCGACTTCCTGAAGCGGCGCACCCAGGAGAGCGGCAAGGCCGGCGATTTCATCGGCCTGACGCGGCGCATGTTCAACCTGGACGAGGACGATATCCCGCTGGACGCCCACGCGAATCGCAAGCCCGGCGCCGAGGGCGACTGTGGCTGCGCCGAAGAGCACGGCAAGAACGGCAACTGAGCGAGGCCCCATGCGCACCTACGTTGTGGACGAACTGGACGCCGAGGCCCTGGAGCGCCTGCGCAAGTTCCTGGAGACCAAGGACATGCGCGGGGTCCTGGACGACCTGTACTGGCTGCCCCTGCCCGACGCCCTGCGCAGCCCCGAACAGGCCGAGCACGCCGACGACTGCGGCCCCCACGTCCTGGGCCTGGAGCTGGGCGAGGACAGCGTGAGCCTGGAGCTGTTGGTGCGCGCCAAGGGCCGCATGCGCTGCTCCTGCGTGACCTATGCGGACGAGGCCCAGCGCGCCTGGGCCATGGACACGCTGGACAAGATGCTCAAGGAACTCGACATCCCCGTCTGACAAAGCGTTGAAAATGGCCCGATTGCCGCGTTGCTGCGGGCTGGCCGGACCCTCATGCATTGAGATGCATCGCTGCTCTCTGTCTCGCGGACTTGTCCAACGGCTATAGGTCTGCGGCCCCGGCCACCCCTTGCGCCTTGCACTCGAACCATTTTGAACGCTTTGTCGGGAAATATGGAAACGGCCCGCTTTCCCCCTCCCCCTCTTCCCGCACCGGGCCTGAATGAACCCTTGCCCCGCAGGACCGCCATGCCCGCGACTCCGTATACCCTTCAGGACATGCCCCCGGCCCAGGCCCATTTCTGCCTGGGCGTGGAGCGCTTCCTGCTGCGCGACGCGGGCGCGGCCCTGGCCGGGGCCGAAGTGGTCTGCGCGTTCTCCGGGGGCGTGGACTCCACGGTGCTGCTGGTGGCGCTCGTGGCCCTGGCCCCGCGCCTGGGCTGCACCGTGAGCGCAGCGCACCTGGACCACGGCCTGCGCCCGGAGTCCGGGGCCGAGGCCGACCACGCGCGGGAATTCTGCGCGCGCCTGGGCGTGCCCTGCGCCGTGGAAGCCGTGGACGTGGCCGCCCTGGCGGGCGGCACGGGCCTGGAGGAAGCCGCGCGCGAGGCGCGCTACGCCTTTTTGCAGCGCGTGCGCGCAGAGCGCGGGGCCGCGTTCCTGGCCCTGGGGCACCAGCTGGACGACCTGGCCGAGGACGTGCTCCTGCGCCTGGTGCGGGGAACGGGCTGGCCGCAGCTGGCGGGCATGCGCGCCCTGGACGCGGAGCGCGCCCTGCTGCGCCCCCTGCTCCTGACCCCCCGCGCCCAGATCGAGGCCTTCGCCCGGGCCCTGGGCCTGCCCTGGGTGGAGGACGCCTCCAACCGGGACCCGGAGGCCGGGCGGCGCAACCGCATGCGCCTTTCGGTGCTGCCGCTGCTCCTGGCCGAGAACCCCAATTTTCTGGAATCCGTGGCCGGGCTGTGGCGCTCCGCCCGCCTGGACGAGGACTATTTCCGGAATCTCGGACGCGAGGCCCTGGCCGCATCGCCCGAGCCCGGTTTCCTGCCCCGCGCCCTGCTGGACGGGCTGCACCCGGCCCTGCGCCTGCGCCTGTACAAGGCCTGCCTGGAAGAGCTGGGCCCTGGCCAGCCCCTGGCCGACGGCCTGCGCCGCCTGGATGCGGCCTTCACCTCGGGCGAAGGGGGCAAGACGGTGCAGTTTCCCGGGGACAAACAGGCGCGGGTCTCGGGCCGGGGAATCCGCTTTGTACCCGGCTGCGGGAAAGACGACGAGGACGGCCCATCCGGCCATTGACAGCGCGCCCCGCGCGGTATACTGAACCTTGTGAATTTTTTACCTTGTAGGAGGAAAGCAGCGTGAACATCCTGATTTTCGGACCCAACGGCTCCGGCAAAGGCACCCAGGGCACCCTGGCCAAGGATAAGTACGGCCTGGACCACATCGAATCCGGCGCCATCTTCCGCAAGCACATCGGCGGCGGCACCGAGCTTGGCATGAAGGCCAAGGAATACATCAACAAGGGCGAGCTGGTGCCCGACGACATCACCATCCCCATGGTCCTGGACGTCCTCTCCGGCTCCAAGAACGGCTGGCTTCTGGACGGGTTCCCCCGCTCCCTGGTGCAGGCCGAGAAGCTCTGGGACGCCCTGCAGAAGGACGGCGTGGAGCTGGACTACGTCATCGAGATCAAGCTGCCCCGCGAGATCGCCAAGGCGCGCATCATGGGCCGCCGTCTCTGTGAGAACAACCCCAACCATCCCAACAACATCGGCATCCCGGCCATCGCCCCCGACGGCGACAAATGCCGCGTGTGCGGCGGGGCCCTGTCCGCTCGCGACGACGACCAGGACGAGGACGCCATCAACAAGCGCCACGACATCTACTACGACGAGACCACCGGCACCATGGCGGGCTGCCTGTTCTACAAGAACATGAAGAACGCCGAATTCAAGTACATCGAGCTGGACGGCGAGCAGAGCATCAACGAGATCAAGGACTATCTCATGAGCCAGCTCGCCTAGCAGCCGGTTTCGTCGAAAACCGACTTCACGGCCCCCGGGACCTTGCGTTCCGGGGGCCATTTTTCTATGTAATGTTCTATGAGACAAGGACTGCGCCTTTCGCGGCTTTGGGCCCTGGCCCTGATCCTGGCCCTGATACTCGCGCCCCGCGCGGCGTGGGCCCGCGACGTCGTGTCCTGGCCGTGCCCGGTACTGCCGCCCCTGTTCGTGGCCGGGGACGCGGGGGAACCCGGCGGCTACGGCCCCATCATCCAGAGGGCCCTGCAACAGGCCCTGCCAGAATACGAGCACCAGCCCCAGGTCATGTCCTTCAAGCGCATCTTCCTGGACGCGAAGCGCGGCGAACGCATGGTCCTCGTGGGCCTGTTCAAGACCCGGAGCGCGAGAAATACCTGGTCTATTCCTCCCTGCCCTGCCGCCTGACCCTCCCGCCCTGCGCGGTTATGTGCACCGAGGACGCCCCCCGCCTCGCGCCCGACGGCGTTTTTCCCCTGGTCGAACGCCTACGCTCCCCGGATCTGCGCTGGGGCAGCCCCCAGGGCTACAGCTTCGGCACACTGCAACCCCTTCTGGACGAGCACGCAAAGGCCCCAACCAGAATCCTGGTCGGCGGCGACCCCATGCAGGCCCTGGCCAAAATGCTCGACGCGGGCAGGCTGGACTGGTTCCCTTACGCCCTGATGCCCACTTCGCGGCTCCTCCTGCCCCAGGACAGGCCCTAGGACCTGATCTTCGTGCCCTTCGACGTGCCGATCCCGACCATCCCGGGCTATGTGGCCTGTCCCAGGACCGACTGGGGCCTGAAAACCATCGAACGCCTGGACCCGGTCCTGGTCGAACTCATCCGCTCCGGCATCCTGCACGAGATCATCAAGCCCTATGTGCCCCGAGGCATGGCGCAAAAGTACAAGGCGGATTTCGAGGAGCTGATCGAGGCCCCGGCCCGGGTGCTGCAACCGTGACGGCCCCTTGAAAGCCCTTTCTCAGAGGCACGTTTTGGGATAGGGAACCGTCATGCATACCAACTCCCCCTCGGCCGGGCCCACCCTGCGCATCGGCCAGATCAGCTATCTCAACGTCCTGCCCCTGTACCATCATTTGAAGCGCGTCTTCCCGGCGGACGCGGACATCACGTACGTGCCCGGCCACCCCGCCGAGATGAACGCGGGCCTGGCCAACGGGGAGCTGGACGCGGCCCCGGCCTCAGCCTTCGAATACCTGGCCCACGCCGAGAAATACGAACTCCTGCCGGACCTCTCCATCGCGGCCTCCATGGGCCCGGTGAAGAGCGTGCTCCTGGTCAGCCCCGTGGCCCTCGCGGACCTGCCCGCCTGGCTGGCGGACAAGGGCCCCGCGGTCAGCCTGACCCAGGCCTCGGCCAGCTCCATCGCCCTCTTGAAGGTGCTCTGGGCCTTCCACTGGAAGCTGCCCCAGGCCCGCTGGGTGGACATCCAGCCGGGCACGGGCCTGTCCCACGGGCGGCCCTTCCTGGAAATCGGCAACCACGCCCTGCGCAACTACCTGAACCCGCCCGAGGGCTGGCACGTCATCGATCTGGCCGACCAGTGGCGCAAGCACACGGGCCTGCCCTTCGTCTTCGCCCTGTGGATCGTACGCCGGGACCTGGACCAGCAGCGCCGGGAGCTCCTGGCCGAGGTGCACGCGGCCCTGACCCACTGCAAGGCCTCGTGCATGGAGGCCGCCGACGAGATCGCCGAGCTGCCGGACATCCGGGGCTGGATCGGCCACGAAGGCGTACGCGACTATCTCTCCACCCTGGGCTACGACCTGGGCCCCGAGGAACAGGCCGCCCTGGCCCTGTTCGGCAAGCAGTGCACGGACCTGGGCCTCATTCCCGGCATGCCCGGGCTGCGCTGGGCCCTGTAGCCCCCGCGACACCGCAAAAACAAAGCCCCCGCGCAGCAACTCCGCGCGGGGGCTTTTCCATTCTATTTTAACCGGTTATGGTTTCAGCTTTTCCAGCATATCCTCCTGCACGATGACCACCAGGTCGTCGCCCTTGCCCAGGCGGTCGTCGGCGCTGGGCAGGTAGGTGAAGTCGTTGTCCTCGGCCTCGGCCTTGCGCACGGCCACCACCTGCACCTTGTACTTCTTGGACAAATCCAGGTCGCGCAGGGTCTTGCCCGCCCAATGGTCCACGGTGAGCTTCTGCAGGAGCACGCCCTTGCCGAACTGCAGGTATTCGATGAGCCCGGGGCTGGTGATCTGCAGGGCCACCTGATGCGCGCCGTAGCGCTCCGGGAAGAAGACCTCGTCCGCGCCGATCTTGCGCAAGACCTTCTCGTGCTCCCAGCTCACGGCCTTGACCCAGACCCGGGGCACCCCCAGCTCCTTCAAGTGCAGGCAGATGAGGATGCAGGCCTCCATGGCCGAGCCCACGCTGACCACCACGTGGTCGAAATCCTTGAAGCCCAGCTGCTCCAGCACGGTCTTGTCCGTGGAGTCGCCCTGGTAGACCTGGGTCAGGGCATCCTGGGCCCGGCGCACGCGGTCCGCGTCCGAATCCAGGCCCACGACCTCGTGTCCCAGTTCCATGAGCCTCTGGGCCAGGAAAAACCCGAACTTGCCCAGCCCGACAACACCGACTTCCAGTTTCTTGGGCATGCTATCCTCCGGCCCGGCCTACCCGATGGGCAGGCTCTTCTCGGGCCATCTGTATGATTCCTCGCGCTGCAGGTCGTGCAGCAGGGTGATGAACACGATGGGGCCCAACCGCCCCACGAACATGAGCACAGTGACCACCAGCTTGCCCGTCACGGACAGGGTCGGGGTCAGCCCCGTGGACAGGCCCACGGTGGCGAAGGCGCTCACGCATTCGAACAATATCTCCAGGAACAGCCCGCGCGTCTCGGCGTGGGGCACGGCCCCGACCTCGCTCATGGACAGGATCAGGGCCGCCACGCCGATGATGGCCATGGCGAACATGATCAGGGTCAGGGCGTCGTTCATGGTCCGCGCGTCCAGGGCGTAGCGGTGCGAGACCACGGACTGCCTGCGGCCCCGCAGCCGCGAGAGGCAGAAGCCCACCAGCGCCCGGAAGGTGGTGGTCTTGACCCCGCCCGCGCAGGACCCTGGGGACCCGCCGATGAACATCAGGGCGATCATCACCAGCAGCGAGACGTTGGTCAGCCCGCCGATGTCCATGGTGTTGAAGCCCGCCGTGCGGCAGGTCACGGACTGGAACAGGGACTTGAGGAACTCCTCCAGGTGCGAGAACTCGCCCTTGTGCAGGGCGAACTCGGCCAGGAATATCCACAGCGCCCCGCCCAGGACCAGGGCCGCGCTGGTGGCCAGCACCATGCGGGTGTGCCAGGTCAGGCGCGCGCCCTGGGCCCTGCGGCCGCGCAGGGGCAGATGGGTCATGTGCTCGGCCAGCTCCAGGAGCACGGCGAACCCCAGCCCGCCCAGGACGATGAGCAGCACGAAGACCAGGTTCACGCCCAGGTCCGTCTGCCAGCGCGTCAGGCTGTCGGCCTGCAGGGAGAACCCCGCGTTGCAGAACGCGGACACGGAATGGAACAGGGCCGAAAAAGGGCTGAAGCCCCCGGAGTCCAGAAGATAGAGGCACAGGGCCCCCACGGTTTCGATGAGCAGGCAGCCCATGACCACGTGGGACAGGTAGCGGCCGATGCTGAAGGACGGATCGTGCAGCAGGGTCTGGCGCACTGCCAGCCGGTCGGACAACGACACCCTGCGCCGCCACAACAGCAGCACCAGGCTGGTGTAGGTCATGATGCCCAGGCCGCCGAGCTGGATCAGCGCCAGGAGCACGCCCTGGCCCGTGGGGCTGAAGAAGGAGCCCGTGTCCACCACCGTGAGCCCGGTGACGCACACGGCGCTGGTGGACGTGAACAGGGCGTCCACCAGGGACAGTTCCTGGCCGTTGCGGCACGGCGCGAGCATCAACGCCGCCGCGCCCGCGAGAATGGTCAACCCGAAGCCCACGATAAGCATCTTGGACGGGGACTGCCGTTTACCATTGAGCATCCCGGCTCTATACGCTCCCCAACGGGAACTGTAAACGCGAACGCCCCCGCCCCGCCTGTGCGTCGGTTCCCTCGGGCGCTCCGGCCCCGGCCGGGGTTACGGTCTCGCGGCGGAGCGGTTTTTCCCTTTGTGTCTTGGGAAATTCGCGCTAGGATGCCTTTAACCGAAAAACCTATCCGGCGCCCGCCGGCCCCGCCCCGAGGCCGGACGCGCCGCAACACCCCGAAACAAGGCGGGATACGCATATGAACAACGCACGATTGTACAAGGCCATCTACGACATCGCCCGGGTCGTCAACTCCAGTCTGACCCCCTCCAAGGTCCTGGCGGGCATCGCCGAGCAGACCACCCGCGCCATGAAGGCCAAGGGCTGCTTCATCCGCCTGCTGGACCAGAGCGGCGAACAGCTGTTGCCCGACACGTCCTTTGGGCTGTCCGAGCGCTACGAGAAGAAGGGCCCGGTGCAGGTGGCCAAGAGCCGCCTGGACCAGGACGCCCTGGCGGGCCGCGTCGTGTACATCAAGGACGTGCGCAACGACGAGCGCTTCCAGTATCGCGACCAGGCCGCCGAGGAGGGTCTCGTGTCCCTGGTGGTGGTGCCGCTCACCGCGCGCGGGGACAAGATCATCGGCGTCCTGCGCGTCTATTCCGGCGAGGAGCGCGAGTTCGACGAGGACGAGCTGGATTTCCTGTCCTGCATCGCCAACCTCTCGGGCATCGCCCTGGAGAACGCGCGCCTGTTCCACGCGCTCAGGCGCGCCAGCGAGTTGGCCGAGGCCTACACGTACCAGACTTTCGAGGATTAGGGCGCGGCCAGCGTCTGTACACCAGCCGGGCCGCCCCGCGCGGCCCCGCGCCCGGAGGAAGAGATGAAGAAAATCCGCATCGGCATCAACGGATTCGGCCGCATCGGCCGCCAGGTGGTGAAAACCGTCTGGCAGCGGCACAAGGACAGCCTGGAGATCGTGGCCGTCAACGACCTCTTCGACGTGAAGACCAACGCGCACCTGCTCAGCCGCGACACCAACTACGGGACCTTCCCGGCGAAGATCCGGGTGGACGGCGACGTCATCGACATCGGCGGCGAGTTCTCCATCAAGAGCTACGCCGAGCGCGACCCGCGCCAGATCCCCTGGGACGAGCGCGAGGTGGACGTGGTGGTGGAGTCCACGGGCATCTTCCGCACCGGGCCCAAGGCCGCCCAGCACATGGAGAACTCCAACGTCAAGAAGGTGGTCATCTCCGCCCCGGCCAAGGAGGAGGACATCACCCTGGTCATGGGCGTGAACCACACGGACTACGACCCCAAGCGGCATCACATCATCTCCAACGCCTCCTGCACCACCAACTGCCTGGCCCCGGCCGTGAAGGTCATCCACGAGACCTTCGGCGTGGTCAAGGGCGTGATGACCACGGTGCACTCCTACACCAACGACCAGCGCATCCTGGACCTGCCGCACAAGGACCTGCGCCGGGCCCGGGCCGCGGCCTGCAACATGATCCCCACCACCACGGGCGCGGCCAAGGCCGTGGCCCTGGTCCTGCCGGAGATGAAGGGCAGGATCGACGGCTATTCCGTGCGCGTGCCCACGCCCACCGTGTCCCTGGTGGACTTCGTGGCCGTCTTGGAGAAGAAGACCGACACGGAGAGCTTCAAGGCCGCGCTCAAGGCCGCCGCCGAGGGCCCGCTCGCGGACATCCTGGGCTACTCCGAGGAGCCCCTGGTGTCCTCGGACTTCGTGGGCGACCCGCGCTCGGGCATCGTGGAGGCGGACTTCACCATCGTGCAGGCCGGGGACCTGGCCAAGACCTACGTCTGGTACGACAACGAATGGGGCTATTCCTGCCGCATCGCGGACCTCATCGCCTACATGGGCGAATGCGGCCTCTAGGCCCCGGCGACGACGCATGAAAAGGCCGCCCCGCTTGAGCGAGGCGGCCTTTTTTACGCAAACAAAACGGCCCGCCTGGGGCGGGCCGTGGACTAACTCCCCGGAGCGTAAGGCCCGTCAGGCGTATTCAACCTTCAGGGCATCCTCGAATTCCGCCGTCAGCTTGATGCGCTTGCCGCCGGCCTCGAATTCATGGCTGTTGGAGGGGAAAAGCTGCACCGAAGCGGTCCACTCGTCCCCGAAGAAGATATCCTTGGCTTCCCCGTTGCTCTCGAACCTGACCTTATGACCATCGTCAAAGACCAGCATCTCCCCATGACAGATGCTGCACGGTATCTCGCTCTGCGTATGATCCGACATGCTATCCTCCTTGACATGGTTTTCCGGGGGTTAGTGCATGTGTATCACACAGGGCAAAAAAGACAACCGGGGGTAAAACAAAGACCGGTACAGGCCCCGGACCGCCTGCAAAGCCCGGGAGCCATGCCTTCCGCGGCACGCGACAGATGCGAAACGCCCGCAGCGTCCCCGCTATTCGACCCCCAGCACGCGCCGCGCCGCGCGCCCGGCCAACTCGCGCTCGCGCTCGCTGCTGACGCCGCCCGCGCGCATGATCTGGCGGGGGGTCATCACCGGGCCCGGGGCCAGGTCCGACACCAGGGACAGGGTCCCGGTCCAGGCCTGGATGGAAGACAGGGCGCGGCCCTCGTCCATCAGGGCGTGGGACAGGAACTGCTCCCAATACCCCTCGCGCCAGGCCGAGGGCGGCTCGTCCCCCAGGCGGCACGGCAGCTTCAGGCGCACGAAGCGCGCCCAGTCCGCGCCCCCGGGCTCGGGCGTCCCGGAGTCCAGCAGGGAGCGCACGTTGCCGAGCGCCCTGTCCGCGTCGAAGACCGCCAGATCATTGGAACGCAGGGTCTTGAGATACTCGGCGTAGACCTCGGCCCGCCAGGGGCCCACGGCCAGGAGGAACCGCGCCACCTCGCGCCAGTTGCCCCGCGCCTCGACAAGGGCCCGCCGGGCCACGTCGCGCGGGCATCCGGGATCGCGGCGCGAGGCCAGCCAGGCCAGGGCCTCGCCGCGCCAGGAACGCTCGCGCAGGGCCCGCTCCTCCTCGGCGCGGGACAAGGCTGCGCGCGGCAAATCCGACAGGTCCAGGACGCTCACGGTCTTCCAGGCCCCGTCCCAGTATTCCACCATCCCCAGGGCCCCGTCCGCAGCGGGCAGGCGCGCGGGCACCCCCACGGTGCGCAGGGACGCGGCCAGGAGCACGGCCAGTTCCGTGGCGTTGCCCGAGGCGCGGCGCACCACGCCCATGGGCGGCAGCACGAACCCGCGCATGGGCGTGTACGCGGCCCAGGCGTACACGCGCACGCGTACCCCGGCCACGGCCAGGGCCACGCTCCCGGCCCCGGCCTCGGATTCGAGCAGCGGCTCCAGCTCGGCGCGCCAGGGCGAGGCCATCTCCCGGCCCACGCGGGGCGCGAGCACGTAATCCAGAAACACGTCGTCGGGCAGGGCCTGGCCCCACGGCGCGCGGTCCTGCGCGGCGAAGGCGCGGGCCTGGTTGCCCGCCAGGTCCTCGGCGGAAAGCTCGGCCGCGTCGGCCAGGCACAGCCCGCGCAGCACGCGGGCGGCGGCGCGGGCCTGTTCCCCGCCCTCCTCGTAGCCGCCCAGGTAGGCGCGCAGCTGCGGGCCGTTCCGCCCGGCGGCGAGCATCACGCGGGCCAGCTCCTCGGGCAGGCCCTCGTGGGCCTTGGGCGGTTCGGGCTCGTCCTCGCCGATGTCCAGCTTCTGCATGTAGCGCGCGCACCCGCCGCAGCACAGCAGGCAGGCCAGGACGAAAACGAGCACCGGGCCAAGGGCGCGGCGCGGGCCAGGGGTCGCGGAGGATGGGGAGTTCACGGTCATGCCGTCCCTTCTACAGGCGCGCGGGCCGTGGCGCAACCCCGTCCCGCAACAAACAAAAGGCCCGCGGACGACACCGTCCACGGGCCGGATGGCAATTCCCTATCGCGCCCTACTCGGCCTTGGGCGGATTCTTGTGCGCGGGCACGATCATCACGAAGCGGTGCCGAGCCTCGTCCAGCAGGCGCTCCACCTCGGCGGCCTCCCGGTCCTGGAAGCTGGCTCGCAGCTCGGCCACGTAGCGGGCCGCGAGTTCGCGCACGTCCGCGAGGCCGCCCAGGTCCAGGGGCAGAATGTCCACGTCCGCGCCCGAGGCCAGGCGTCGCACCAGCGAGGCCCGGGTGAACCCGAACTCCGGATACAGGCACTGGTAGACCACGCCCCCGGTCATGCCCGAGCAGATCCACGGCCCGGGGTCGCCCAGGACCACGGCTCGGCCGCCGGTCATGTACTCGAAGGCGAAGCCTTTCAAATGAGCGCGGGCCGCGATGTTGCCCAGCTCGTCGCGCACCATCTCGCGGATGCGCGCCCCGAACACGGCGTCGGCCCCGGACATGCGCACGCAGGCCCGGGAGTCCGCGTAGTTCTGGACCATGAGGGTGCCCGAGATGGCCCCGTAGGCGAAACTCTTGCCCGTGGACCCGTCCACGCGGTTGCCCAAGAGGTTCACGCCCTTGAACACGCCCAGCGCCCCGCCGAAGCTGCCCTTGGCCGTGCCGTCCTGGGCCCCGCCGTCCACCATGATCTCCATGCCCGGAATGGTGAACGCGCCCAGGCCGTTGCCCGGCACAGAGGCGTCCAGGCGCAGGCGCGCGGAACGGCCCTGCTCCGCGCCGTATTCGCGGGTCAGGGCCCCGGCCAGATAGGTGCCCACGGCGCGATCCACGCTGCGCACGTACTGATCCGTGTAGCGCACCTCGCGCACGCCGGGCTCCTGGAACTCCTTGAGGGCGATGTCCGCGATGAGCTTGGTCAATGTGTTCAGGGGCCTGCGCAGGCCGCGCACCGCGCCCTCGGGCGCGGCGGCGCCGTCCAGGGCGGGCGGTGCCAGCAGCTCCGAACAATCCACGGACTCGGCGCGGGCCCTCTGGCGCAGGCAGTCCACGCGGCCCACGGCCTGGCGCACGCTGGAGAAGCCCAGCTCCGCCAGCAGGGCGCGCAGCTCGTCGGCCACGCAGGTCAGCAGCCGGGAGAGATTCTCGGTCTCGGCGGCCACGTCCACGCAGCTAAAGCCCTTCACGCCCCGGGCCTCGGCCTCCTCCCTGGAGCGCAGCTGGGTGGAGATGCCGCGCGGGCAGGTGTCCAGGTGGCAGCGCTGGCAGCTGATGCAGCCCACGCCCATGAGCGCCACGGTGCCCATGCCCACGCGGTCCGCGCCCATGAGGATCATGCGCAGCACGTCGGCCCCGCTGCGCAGGCCGCCGTCGCACCAGATCTCCACCTGGGCGCGCAGGCCGGACTCCACCAGGGCCCGGTGGGCCTGGGACACGCCGATCTCCGCGGGCAGTCCCACGTACTTCTTGGCGTGCTCGCGGGCCGCGCCCGTGCCGCCGTCGAATCCCGAGATGTTCACGATGTCCGCCCCGGCCTTGGCCACGCCCACGGCGATGGTGCCCACGCCCGAGGTCACGGGGATCTTCACGGACACGCGCGCCGAGGGGTTGGCGGTCTTCAGCTCGGTGACGATCTGGGCCAGGTCTTCGATGGAATAGATGTCGTGGTGGTTGGAGGGCGAGATCAAGCCGATGCCGGGCTTGCAGTGCCGGGCCGTGGCCACCATGGCCGTGACCTTCTGGCCGGGCAGATGCCCGCCCTCGCCGGGCTTGGCCCCCTGCCCCACCTTGATCTCCAGGAAATCGGCTGAGTTGAGGAAGCCCATGTACACGCCGAAGCGGCCCGAGGCGATCTGCTGGCCCCGGTTGCGGCGGTACTTGCCCAGCATGTCCGGAATCTCGCCGCCCTCGCCGTTCATGCACACGATGTTCAGCCGCTTGGCGGTCTCCGCGTAGGTGCGGAAGGAATTCTCGCCCTGGGAGCCGAAGCTCATGGCCGGGATGACCAGCGGCAGGGAGTGGCCGCCCACGGCCAGGTCCACGTCGCCCGCCGCCTGGCGCGCGGCGCCCTCGGGCCGCCGGAAGTCCAGCAGGTGGCGCAGGGCCACGGGGTTCTCGGCCTCCAGCTCGCGCAGGGCGTCGGCCATCTCGCGGAACCCGGACTCGCCCGTGGCCGCGCGGCGCAGGATGCGCCCGACCTTGACGTTGCGCTTGGGGTCGCGCCACAGGTCCGCGTCGTCCCCGGCCCCGGAACGGGCCACGCGCACCACGGCCTGGGCCTCCAGCACGGACATGGTCAGTCCGGCACCCAGGGAGGTGCAGAAGCTGGCGCACTCGAAGACCTCGGCCAGGTCCGCGCCCAGGCCGATGGAGGCGAAGATGCGGCCGTAGCCGCAAAGCTCATGGATGCCCATGGTGGACATGACCTTTTCCACGCCCTTCTGGAGCACGTCCATGGTGGTGCGGATCACGGCCTCGGCCGGGCGCTCCTTGGTGGCGTGCTCGCGGGCCATGCGCCAGATCATGTACGGGTTCAGGGCGTCGGCCCCGAGTCCCAACAGCAGCATCACGTCGTGCAGGTTGCGGATGGCCCCGGAGCGCACCACCAGGCCGCATTGCCGCCGGATGCGCCGGGCCTCGAACTCCCGCTGCACCCAGGCCACGGCCAGGCAGGGGTCGATGTAGCAGCGCCCGTCCGTGAAGCTGCGGGAGTCGTCCAGGAGCACGAGGCGCGCTCCGTTCTTCACGGCGCGGGCGCCCTCCTCGGCCAGCTCGTCCAGGCGCGCGGCCAGGGAGCCCGGGCCGGGGACGAAGGTGGCGTCCAGCACGGCCACGCGGGCGCGGTCGTGCCCGCCCAGGGTGAAGAAGCCCAGCACGTCGTCCAGGGTCTGGGTGCCGAAGGACCGGGCCAGCTTGGACAGCTCTCCGCCGCAGATGTCCGCGTCCAGGCAGCCGCCCAAGAGCAGCGGGGTCTTGATCTCCAGGGCCATGGCCGGGGCCGAGGCCAGGGCGTCGGGCCGCTGGCCCAGGATGGCGCGGGTGCTGAAATGGTCGGCCTCGCGCTCGCGGTCGATGGCCGGGTTGGTCACCACGGCCACGTTTTCATTGAAATATTCCGAGATGTTAGGCAACCCTTCCGCGTTCAGGCAGGCCAGGGGGCCCTGGTGGCCCATGGAGCCGATGGGCGCGCCGCCCGAGGTGGCCGTGCGCTTGCGCATGTCCACGTCGTACTGCCGCCAGCCGAAGGCCCCCAGGCAGCCGTTGCTGGTCAGCTCCGTCGTGGGCAGGAGCCCGGAGGGCAGGAAGTCCTGAAGCCAGATCCCGGGCCCGTCTGCGGGCACCGAGCGGTACAGGGAATCCACGCTGGCGAGCACGTTGCCGCGCTCGCGCATCAGGGACGCGAGGCGCTTCTGGTAGGCCGTGTAGTCGAAGACCACGGCGTGCCGTCCCGGGGCCGAGAGCACGGCGATCTTCTCGCCGGGGGCCAGGGGCTTGGGGTCGCTGGCCGTATCCTCGATGTCCACCACGCCCTTTTCCGAGGACAGGTAGTAGTCGTAGTCGCTCTCGCCGAACCACAGGGGCCGAAGCCCCAGGGCGTCCACGCTGCCCATGACGGTCTGGCCGTGGCGGGCGATGACGGCTGCCGGGCCCTGGGCCGAGGGCGGGAAGAACCAGCGGAAATAGTCGTAGGCCCGGCGCAGCTCGTCGCTGTAGGCGGCGGTCTCGGTGTACACCGCCGGGAAGACCATGGCGAAGGCCTCCATGGGATCGAAGCCGTGCAGGTTGACCAGGCCCTCCAGGATGCGGTTCAGGTCCTGGGAGTCGGAGCCCCCGGGCACGGGCTCGATGCCCAGCACGCGGCCCGAGGAGCGCAGGCGCTCGATGGTGTTGATCTCGCCGTTGTGGGCCAGGATGGAAAAGGGCTGGGAGCGCTCCACCGTGGGCAGGGTGTTGGTGGAATAACGGCTGTGGCCGATGGTGATGCGCGAGCGCGCCTCGCGCAGGCGCAGCTCCGGATAGACGCGCGGCAACAGGTCCGCCAGGCCGCGCACCTTGTAGGCCGCGCTGTCCCGGGACAGGGAGGCCACGTGCAGGTCCGGCTCCAGGCGCTCCAGCTGCATCTGGATGTGGAAGAGGCGCTTTTCCGGGGTTTTGCCGTCCTCGTCCACGGGCGCGATCCCGGCCACCTGCCAGAACAGCGGGGCCTCGGCGCGGGCCATGTCGCCCAGCTCGTGGTCCAGGGTGCCGCCCTCGACCTCGGCCAGCAGCTTGCAGCCGTTCTTGCCGAATATCTCGCGGGCCCCGGCCAGGATGTCCCGGGCGCGGGAGCGGATGCCGTGGGGCAGGAGCATGTGGCCCACGAAGAACCCGGCGGACTCGGCCAGATGGCGGGAACGACCCGCGCGCTCCAGGCGGTCGGCCCAGACCTCGCGGGGGATGTCCGTGAGGATGCCGCAGCCGTCACCCTCGTTGTTGATGTCACCGGAGCGGTGGGCCATTTTCTTCAAGGCTTCTATGGTCTTGACGATATTGGCGTGGGTGGAGCGTCCGCGCTTGTCCACAAAGGCGATGATGGCGCAGGCGTCGCGTTCCTGGGCGATGGGGTGGGTGAACCGTTGCAAGGCCTCCTCCTCTTCCGGGTTCCTTGACCGGCCTGTCCGCCGGGGTGGGGAGCATGCGCTCCGGGCGGCCAAATCGGCGGCCGCGGCCCTGGCGCTCCGCCCCACGGGCGGACGCGAGGTCCCGGCCATATTGCATGCAGGACGGGGAACATACATTTATGGTCGTCCCCAGTCAATGAAATGCAGTTTTTATCAATTTTGAAACAAACTGTTTTCTTTTTTTGTAATAAACTTAATATTTCAGTGTATTGATTTTTGAAAGACAAACCGATAAATTGTTTGACACTACGTTACGGCGATTATACCACGGTGGATAATGGGCACCTGCCCCTGGCCGCGATTCCATCCGCTCCATCCACCGCTTGCGCACCGGCTCCGGTGCTCATCCAAACGCCCCGGGCGCGGGCTCGCGCTCGCCCCGCGAAAACGGTTCGCGGCCGTCCGCGCTCCGCGTCCGGCGCACAGCGCAACGAGGTGCAGCATGCAAAAACCCTTCTACCCCATCGTCTACATCAGGGGCTACGCCATGACAATGGACGCCGTGGAGGACACGGTGGCCGATCCCTACATGGGCTTCAACAAGGGCTCCACCAAGATCCGCCAACAATGGACCGGGGACGTGGAAAGACATTACTTCGAATCGCCGCTGATCCGGCTGATGAAGGACCACGGCTACCGCGACGTGTATGAAAACGGGGCCGTGATCCCCGACAGCCAGACGCCGCCGGACAAATCCATCTGGATATTCCGCTATTACGACAAATCCTCCAAGGATTTCGGGGACGGGAAAAAGCACCCCATCGAATCCTACGCCGAAGACCTCGACGCCTTCATCGAAAAACTCTTCGCGCGCTACGGGAAGGACCCTGCCTTCCGGGTCCATCTGGTGGCCCATTCCATGGGCGGGCTCGTGGCCCGCTGCTACATGCAGAAAATCGCTCCGGCCAGGGCCGCGAAGCGGGTGGAAAAATTCTTCACCTACGCCACCCCCCACAACGGCATCGACCTCCTGGGAGGCTGGATCAACGCCCCGGACTGGGGCTGGCTCAACGTCAAGAACTTCAACCGCGAGAACATGTGCCAGTACCTGGGCCTGCCCAAGGGCACCAAAAAGGTGAACACCCTGAACGGAAAATTCCCGGAAGAGCGCTGCTTCTGCCTGGTGGGCACGGACTACAAGGACTACTCCCTGGCCCGCTTCGCCGTGGGCGAGATGAGCGACGGGCTGGTGCGCATTGAAAACGCCACCCTCCAAGGCGTCGCGCGCGCCTTCGTGCACCGCAGCCATTCCGGGCACTACGGCATCGTGAATTCCGAATCCGGCTACCAGAACCTGCGCCGCTTCCTGTTCGGCCGCGTCCGCGTGGAGGCCCTGCTACAGGTCAAGGGCCTCCCCCTCCCCGCCGCCGTGGAGAAGCAAAAGAGCAAGGGAATCAAGGCCTCCTACCACATGGATGTCGTGGCCAGCGTGCGCAAGGCGCAGTGGAACCTGCACCGCAGGACCACGCGGGAATGCTCGGCCCTGTTCGGCAAATACGACGACATGGTCAAGCAGCAGAAGCCCCTGCACCTGGCCACCGCCTTCCTCATGGAGCAGCCCAACCGCACGGCCAAGCAGGGCCTGAGCTTCAGCCTGGAACTCAAGATCCTGGTGCCGGACTATGTCATCGACGGCATCATCTTCGACAAGCACCACTACGAAACGGCCCCCTTGTTCGCGGACACCTATCTCCTGGAAGCGGTCTCGGGAGGGGCCAAGGGGCCGCTGCTGCGCTGGGGCCTGCACAGCAAGACGCCCTCGACCCTGACGCGCACGGCCACGGGGACGCCCGTCGCCAAGGGGGTGCTGGAATACCGGCTGCCCGTCGTGAAGAACACTCGCCCGGGAATCGACGCGGAGCTGATCCTGCGCGCCTCGGACTGGAGCTGAGCCGCACGGGAAGGACGCGGGCGGCGCGGGAGGCTGCGCCGCCCTACCCCGCGAGCCAGGCCAACAGCGGCGCGAACACCAGGGCGGGCAGGAAGTTGGTCAGGGGGATGCGCCTGAGCTCCAGGACGCTCACGCCGATGCCCAGGATGAGCACGCCGCCCGTGGCCGTGAGCTCGGTCATCATGGACTGGCTGAGCCAGGGTTGGAGCACCGTGGCCAGGGCCGTGAGCCCGGCCTGGTAGATGAACACGGGCAGGCAGGAGAACAGGACGCCGACGCCCAGGGCCGCGGCGAAGGCCACGGAGGCGAAGCCGTCCAGGATGGACTTGGTGAAGAGGATGGTGTGGTCGCCGCGCAGGCCCTCGTCGAAGGAGCCCAGGATGGCCATGGAGCCGATGCAGAACAGCACGGAGGCCGAGACGAAGCCCTCGGTGAAGCGCGCGTCCGACGAGCCGAAGCGGGCCTTGAGCCGGTCGCCCAGGGCCGCCAGCCGGTCCTCCAGACGCAGGAACTCGCCCGTGACGCAGCCGAGCACCACGCTGAAGACCATGATCAGCGGATTGCGCGTGGCCAGGGCCATCTGCATGCCGATGACCAGCACGCACAGGCCCAGGCCCGTGAACACGATGGACCGCATCCGCTCGGGCAGGCGGTTCCCGGCCATCAGGCCCACCAGCCCGCCCGCCACGATGGCCGCGACATTGACCACGGATCCCAGGGGAAAAACCATTGCGCACGCTCCTTCTGCGCACGATTGGTAAGGCAAAGCCGCGCAAAAGAAAAGCACCGCCCGCGCGGATTGTGCGGCGGACGGAGAATCCAGGTTCGGGAACCATTGAAGGCCCAAACGTCCCGGCACGAAAGCGGGAGGGGACGCCATGCAGCTGACCAAGGCCCTGCGGCAGGAATATTCCAGCCTCTTCACCACCTGCGTCATCAAACCAACCAAGGCCGATGCCGTGGAGGCTACGGCGGACGCCCTCTTGGCCACGCGCGGGCGCTACGAGACCGTGGGCGCGGACCTCGGCGTGCCCTGGTACGTTGCGGCCGTGATCCACAGCATGGAAAGCTCGCGAAACTTCAACCGCCACCTGCACAACGGCGACCCGCTCAGCGCGCGCACGGTGCACGAGCCCGCCGGAAGGCCCAAGGACGGCAATCCGCCCTTCACCTGGGAACAGAGCGCCGAGGACGCCCTGCGCCTAAGGCGCATGGACCGCTGGACGGACTGGAGCGTCCCGGGCTGCCTGTTCCAGCTGGAGGGCTACAACGGCTGGGGCTACCGCCTGCACCATCCCCACGTGCTCACGCCCTACCTCTGGAGCGACAGCAGCCACTACGTCTCGGGCAAATACGTGGCCGACGGCACCTTCTCCGAGACCGCCGTTTCCAAGCAGACCGGGGCCGCCGTGCTCCTGCGGCGGCTGGCCGAACGCCGGGACATCGTCTTCGCCCCCGACCCCGGGACCGTCCACCCCGAGCCCGACGCCCCGGCCCTGGTCTACGACCCGCACGCCTCCACGGACGAAGGCAAGCGCCTGCAGGCCTTCCTGAACACCTTTCCCGGCGTGCACCTCAAGGAGGACGGCTACCTGGGCGCGCGCTCGTCCGAGGCCCTGCTCAGGGTCACGGGCCACCGCCTAAGCGGCGATCCCGCCGGGGACTGATGCGGCCGGAATCGGCCCCGCCCCGGCGCAAGCCTTTCGGGCCAGACAAGGAGGTACTACATGGCGAGATTCATCCATCTCAGCGATCTGCACATCCACACGCGAAACAAGGAGGAAAACAAGAACTGCCGCAAGCTGATCGCCTTCATCAAGCATCGCTATGCAATGGCTGAAAAGCGCCCACTTGTGCTCATTACGGGCGATATCGTCCACGGCGACATCACCCGGCCGGAATCGTTCCCCGAACAATACGAGAACGCCAAGAACCTCCTGCGCCCCCTGGTGAATGAATTCGACGTCATCGTGACCCCGGGCAACCATGACGACGCACACAACGGACTGGAATTCAACAGGGAATCCTACGACCTGTTCCACAAGGTCATCCTCGGCGAGCTTCTCGGCGTGCCCGGAGCGGAGGATGCGGCCCCGGTCGGGCCCCACGTCTACCCCCTGACCCGGGTCGAGGAAGGCGTATTGTTCGTCGCCCTGGACTCGGCCATCGGCAACCACAAAGACGCCTTCCAGTTCGCGCGCGGGGCCCTGGGCGAGAAGCAAATCCACGAACTACGCGTGATCCTGGAGGCCAACGCCAAGGGCGACAAGCACCGGGTGGTGGCCTGCTTCCACCATCATCCCTTCATGCGCACGGACCTGACCATGAAGATGGACGACGGCGACGAGGTCATGGGCGTGATGGAAAACGTGGTCGACGTGCTCTGCTTCGGCCACAAGCACGTCTCGGAATCCTGGCAGGGCCGCCGGGGCATCGAATGGATCCTGGCCTCGGGCAAATCCACGAAGCCCAACGACAGCGGGCGGTTGCAGTTCAGGGAAGTGGAGATCGGCCCGGACCACGAGGCTGTGAACATGGTCAGCTTCAAGCCGTGAGCCCCACATGGCAAGCACGTAAAACGGCCCCGTGGAGAGCGCTCCACGGGGCCGTCGATCTTTCAGTGGTGCCGAAGCGCTAGCTGAGCAGTTCGTTGACCTTGGCCATGACAGCGAAGGCGTCGGCCACGTAGAGCACGTCGGCCTTGCCCTGGGCCCAGCCGCAGCCCGCGTCCAGGTTCACGGCGCGGCGCTCGCCGATGAAGCGCCAGCCCACCACGTGGGGCTCCTCGCCGTGGCAGCAGGTGGCCAGGCCCTTGGCGTGGCGCGGGGTGGCGCCGGTCTGGCCCACCTGGTGCAAGTGGGTCATGAAGGACAGCACCTCGCCGCCCTCGCCGGACAGGTCCACCAGGGACTTGGACGAGCCCAGGGACGCCTTGGACTTGTCCAGGAAGCCCAGGATGCACTGCTCGGCCTCGGGCAGGTGCGGCGCGCCGTCGGCCTGCTTCTTGGTCCAGCCCGCTCCGGCCACGAACAGCAGTTCGGCCTCGGGGCGGATGGTCTGCTCGTCGGCCGACGGGGCCTCCAGGCCCCGGACCGTGGTGCGCGTGTCCGCGCCCGCGTCCACGGCCTGCACCTGCGCGGAACCAGCCAAGCCCTCGGCGGGGGCGAAGCAGCACGGGGCCACGGTCATGATCCACGGCCGCTGCTCGCGGGTCTGGCTGCTCTTCATGCGCTGGCGGTAGTACCAGCGCGTCACGCAGGCCTTGCCGCCCTGGGCGGTGATCTCCGTGCAGTTGGTGTCCGCGCGGCCGCCCAGGCGCTGGGCCACCCCGGGCATGCAACGCGCCAGGCGCGCCGTGGCGGGCGCCACAACGATCTCGGCCCCCGCCGCCCTGCACAGGGCCTCGCAGGCCGCCGCGTCCGTGGCGTAGCGGGACACGCCGAAATCCGAGCCCGAAATCCCGAAGAACGCCGCGCCGCAGCCCGCGATGCCGTCCGCGGCCGCCTGCACGTCCGCGCCCACCAAGCCCACGCACAGCTCCGCGCCCAGGCCCTCGGCCATGGCGCGGGCCCCGGACAGGGCCTCCAGGGCGGTCTTGCACAGGGAGCCGTCGTCCTCGGTGTGCGCCAGATAGAGAATCTTGGTCATATCGTCATCCTCGTTTGTTCAATTCGGCAGGGCTCAACCCTTGATCCAGGCCACGATCTCCGCAGCGATCTCGTCCACGGGGGTGTCCTTGACGATGCGCGTCTCGCGCTTGGTCTGGGGCAGGACGACCTCCTCGAAGGTCACGCCCTCGGCGCCCAGGGCGGCGGGCTTGGCCTGCTGCAGGGCGGGTATGACTAGGCGCATGTTCTGCATGCCCACCTGGGGGTTGTTGGGCGGCTCGGGCAGGTTGCCCGTGGCCCAGCCCAAAACGGCCGGGGCACCGGAGCAGGCGCTCTTCAGATACGCCCCGCCCTCCACGCGCTCCATGACCTCGAAGGAGCCGTCCGCACCGGGGGTGAACACGTCCACGCCCTGGAACTGCTCGGTGACGCCCAGCATCTCGCCGAGGATCTGCATCACCGCGCCCGTGCCGCGCGAGGCGGACTGCCAGCCGCCGAAGAGCAGCATCTTGCCCTTGTCCAGGCCGGCGATGCCGTCGATGGCGGTCTTCAGGGCCGCGGCCGTGTCGTGGGCCTCGGTGAAGCCCCCGGCGGGCCCGTCCATGGCCACCAGTTGGAAGGGAACCTTCTGGGCGATGCTCATCATCACCTGCTGCAGCTTGGCCTTGGGGCCGATGCTCACCAGCCAGACCTTGCTGTCGGCCACGTTCTTGGCCAAATTGGCGGCCTCGAACAGGGCGTGCGCCGCCCAGGGGTCGAGGACCGCGGGCAGCATCATCTCGTTCTTCAGCGCCGGGCCCTGGGGACCGGCCACGGGCTCCAGGGTCTGCAACGGGTCCGGGACGATGCTCCCGCAGACCACGATATGATAGCTCATATAATCTCCTTGATTCCGGCCCAGCCGCGCGTGCACGGCCGGGGCTTTTTGGCCTCCGGCGGCCAAAGGGGATAATCCCCTTTGGAATCCCTAATTATAGGGATTCTCAAGGGAGTTACTCCCTTGAGCCGCCGGAGGCAAACAATGCCTCGCGTCGCCCGAACCTAGTTCTCGGCCGAATGCAACCCGCCGGCTCCGGCGCGGAAGTCCACGTTGGAGGCCTCGGGGTCGGCCGGGTCGGCCCGGGAACAATTCCAGAGGCAGGCCCCGCAGTGCACGCATTTCTCGCGGTCGAACAGGGGCGCGCCGCCTTCGGGGTTCATGGTGATGGCCTGGCCGGAGCAGGCCTCGACACAGATTTTCTCGTCGCAGTCCGCGCAAAGGTCCGGGTCCTTGAAGACCACGTGGTCCGCGTAGCCCGGCGCGGCCTGCACCTTGCCGCCCATGAGCAGCGCGTCCTGGTGCGAGACGAGCAGCGTGCCGTCCAGGGGAATCTCGGGCCAGCCGGCGCGGTCCATGAGGGCGTCGTGCAGCCCCTTGCCCTCGGCCTGGCAGCGCACGCGGATTTCCATGATCTCCTGCTCGGAGATACGGCCCTTGTAATAGTCCTCGATGCTTCCGATGCGCTCCCAGGGGCGCTTGGGGCGCGGCCCCAGGTGCAGCTTGCCGCCGGACAGGCCCGTGAGGCCCATGCCGATGAGCCCGGGCAGCATGCCCCACTGGAAGCCGTCGCGGGCGTGCTCGGCCACGCGCGCCTCCTGCTCCAGCCACGAGGCGCGGCGGCGGCGCACGTAGGTCTGCTCCAGGTTCTCGCGGCTGAAGTCCTGGCCCTGGGCCAGCAGCTCCAGCACGCTCTCGCCCAGGAGCACGCCCGAGGTCCAGGCCTCGTCCACGCCCGAGCCCGTGAGCACGTTGGTGGTGCCGGAGCCCTCGCCGATGCGCGCGTAGCCGTCGCCCGCCAGCAACGGCTCGCCGTGCCTGCCGCTCTCGCCCAGGGTCTTGGCGCCCCAGGAGCGCAGGGTCCCGCCTTCCAGCCAGCGCCAGAGATACGGATGTGTCATCCAATGCTGCATGGTGCGGTAGGCCGTGCGCACGGGGTTGTCGAACCACGAGGGCACGAAGATGCCGAGCGACGCGGACATGTCCGCGTGCACGTAGAGGAAGCCGAAGATCTCGGGCTCCGGGAAGCCCAGGGTATGAATGACGGTGCCGGGCTTGAGTTGGCAGCCCTCGGGCAGCTGCACCACCATCTTCATGCCCACGGCGAACTCGCGCTGGGCGTTGCCCTCGGGCAGGCCGAATTCCTTGTCCAGGGCCCGGCCCACGGGGCCCACGGGCCCGTCGGCCACCACGGTCAGCGGCGCGCGCACGTCCATGCCGGGCATGTACCCGGCCTCGGGATTGCCCGCCTTGTCCACGCCCTGGTCGGCCAGGCGCACGCCGCACACCGCCCCGTCCTCCACGAGGGGGGCGGCCACGGGGGTTCCCGGCCAGATCTGGGCCAGGCCCGTGCCCATGACCTGGGCCCCGGTCCACTGGGAGAACTGGCCCATGGACAGGATCAGCCCGGGCTCCTTGCGCAGGAACGCGGGAATCCAGGGCAGCTCCAGGGCGTGCAGGTCCTTGGCCTTGCCGGGCATCAGGCGCATAAGCTTCTCGGCGGCGCGCATGCCCGGGCAGCGGCGGCTGGCGCCGATGTGGTCGAAGAGATAGACCACCCGCTCCTCGGTGACCTCGGCGGCCATGGGAATCTGGGCGGGGTCCAGGTCCGGAAAGGAGGCGCGGATGCCCCGGCCCCGCGTGACCACGCCGGACACGCCGAAGCCGATGTCGTCGGCGCGCTCGTAGCAGATGACCTGGGGCGGCATGCCGGGCATGGCCTTGGAGTCGGCCACGGGCATGCCGTCCGCGCCCACCAGCCCGCGCGTGAGGGTGGTCAGGAACCCGGCCGTGGCCGGGCCGTAGCCCACGCAGACGATGTCCGCCTCCATGCTCTGGCGGGGGACCTCGGGAGTCTGATTGTCGCTCATGATGCTCGCTTTGGTTACAGGGGGTAGTCCAGGGCCTCGGGGATCATGACCCCGGTGAGCGCCGTGGCCGCGCGGTCCTTGGCCAGGCGCGTGCCCGCCAAAGCCTTGTCCAGCCCCAGGCGCAGGGCCGCGTACTCGGCCTCCTGGTCGGCGGACAGCTCCAGGCCGTAGCCGTTGACCAGCTCGGCGCACACGCGGGCGGCCTCGCCCGCGCTGTGCGCGGCCTGCACGGCGGCCAGGTCCGCGTAGAACGCGGCCAGCCCCTCGATGCCCTCGGCGAGCACGGGGTTCAGCGGCCCCTGCTCGGCGAGCACGGCCACGTCCTCGAAGAGGTAGCGCGCCGCGATGAGCCAGCCCAGGGCGTCGGCCAGGGGGAAGGTCACGCCCTGGCGCTTGCCGTGGAACAGCTTGCGGCCCTCGGCATCGGACCCTTCCTGCATGCGCGCGAGGGTCCAGATCCACAGGCGCAGGGCCTGGGCCAGGGCGGCGGCCCCGGGACGGTCTCCGGCCTCCAGGGCCGCGATCCACTCGCCCATCTCGGCCAGGAACACGGGGCTGGCCATGGTCAGGGTCATGTGGCGGCGCTGCACGGCCTCGGGCCCCTCGTAGGTGGCCTCCAGCTGGGAGTCCATCCACTTGTGGCAGAGGAAGCCCGGGCAGTCCTCGGTGATGCCGTAGCCGCCCACCAAGGACACGGCCTCGCGCATCATGGTGGCGCCCACCCCGGTGTTCCAGAGCTTGGTGCCGGGGTTGAGCACGCCCGCCAGGGCGTCCATGTAGGCGAATTTGACCAGCACGTCGGCGTCCAGCTCGGCCAGGCGCGCGGGGTTCTCCTCGGGATGGTGCACGAGATGCGCGTACTCCAGGACCTCGGGCTCCTTCTTGCGCAGGGCCATGAAGCCCTTGCGACCGGACAGGCCCTCGGCCTCGAACAGGGCGTCCTTGGCCCGCTCCACCGGGTCGAATTCGTCGGCCAGGCGCGCGGCCCCGAAGCCCAGGGAGGAACCGGCCTCGCCCGCGGCCCAGACGTCCACCAGACGCTGCAGGGCGTCCTCGTTCATCTGCAGGCCCAGGTCGAAACGGCGAGACCCCGCCTCGCTCAGACCGCCGCCCCTGAAGCGCTGGCGGTGGTAGCGGATCACGGGCTCGATGGCCGAGAGCAGCTTGGCCGAGGTCATGATGCCCACGGGGATGCGCGTGCGGTGGAACACCGAGGCGATGATCTCGGAATGGTTGTATTTGGGCACGATGACCCCGTCCTGGACCTCGTAGCCGCCGATGATGCGCGAGGCGGGCACGGTGAGGCTCATCACGGGGTCGCGGGTGCTGGAAAGCTGGTGCACCATCTTCAGGGTGGCGGAGCCGCGGTCGAAGGTCCCGGGGTCCTCGGACTCCAGGATGACCATGCAGGTGCCCTTGATGCGCGGGTCGTCGCTCTCCACGGCGGCGGTGACGATGTCCGCGAAGTCCATGTTGGTGATGAAGCGGCCGCGCTTCTCCACCTTGAGCACGGGCTCGCCGCCCTCCTCCCAGGACTCCACGCGCACCTTGCCGCCCAGCACGCCCGTGTCCACGCCCACGTAGGGCAGGGGCTCGGTGAGGGCGAAGGCCGCGCGCTTCACCGTGCGGTCCTCCCCGGGCTGGGGCGGGCAGCACATGCCCAGGTAGCGGTCGCGCTGCTCGTCGGTGCCCTTCTCGTGGATGGGCGCCAGGCCCAGGCAGCTGGCCAGGGAGCCCGTGGCCGCGCCAGCGTCCACCCAGGCCAGCTCGAAGGCCACCAGGGCCAGGGCCAGGTTCTTGGGCCCCTCGATGAAGCCGCCCTGGCAGGGATCCATGTAGATGGAGGTCAATCCGGATTCGTCAAAGGCCTTGAGCAGCTCGCCCTTGGCCTCGGTCCATTCGTGGGTGTTGCGCGCGCCGTCGGCCACCAGCCGGGCCACCAGGCCGCGGGCGATGGAACGGGCCGACTGCACGGCCATCTGCATGTCGAAGCGGTCGGAGAAACGCCACATGATCTGCCGGACGTCGTCTCCGGGCAAGGTGCGAAGCAATTCCATGATGAAGAAATCCTGATTGTTGGTTGCGATTGACGGCCTCGGGAGAGCCCCGAAAGCAGCCAGCACGGTAGATGATTCGCCAGGGCGAGTCAACGCCGCCTCGTTCCGCAAAGGCCCGGGAGGCTTGACGAGACGCCGTTTTTCCACCCATTATTGCGGGCGCACTCTTTTTCTGTCGATCCGGCGGTTTTCATCGCCCCGCCCCGGAATGATCGTTTACTCGGCGGGCCAGGGAGAGTATTCCCGCGCCGGGCAGTATCCGGCCCGAAACACGGCTTCGAGGTCCGTAAACTCCACGCGCCGCTCCGGGCGCAGGGAACCGGCGGCCTTCGACCCGGCCGGGAAGGCCCGGCGGCTCGCGCCGTTGCCCACCCAGGGGCGCTTCGCCCCGGGCAGGGACAGGATGCGCGGCCAGAATCCCCTGCCCCGGTCCATGGTCCGGACCTGGGCGGCGAGCAGCCTTTCACGCAGGGTCTCGGAATGATCGCGATGATAGTAATAGAACGCCAACCCCGCCAGCGCCACGGCCTCGGCGGCGTCGCGCCCGTCGGGCAGGGCCACCAGCCCGAGGATGCGGCCGTGGCGGTCACGGCCCAGGGCACGCACCCTCACGTCGCGCCCCTCTGCGGCCCGGCGCAGGAAATCCCGGGCCTCGGCCGCCCCGTACTGCCCCGGTTCGCCGTGCTTTCCGGTCTCGGGCGCGTCGATGCCCGTGAGGCGCACCCAGCTCCCGTCGTCCAGGCGCAGGGTGTCGCCGTCCGCAACCCAGGCCGCCCTGGCCATGAACCAGTCCCCGGCCGGGGCCGGACAGGCCAGGACCAGCACGGCCCACACACAGGCCAGGGCCAGGGGCCAACGCGTCGTCTTCCCGCCATGCATGCACCGAAAATGCCTCAGCAACGATTCCATGGCAAGGGCGGCTGTGGCCAGGATTTGGGGGTTTGCCCCATTGCCATGTCAATCGATAATAATTATCCATTAGATCAAGACACTCAACCAGCACCACCACGCATGAACACGCACATCCCGGACTCCGCCGCGCGCCTGGGCGCGGTAATACTCGTCCTGACCCTCGCACTCGTCCCCGCCCATTCCGCCCTGGCCGCGGAACCGACCCTGGTCTTCGGCTGCAACAACGGCGGCTACCCTCCCTACCTGATGAAAACCGAGACGGGCTTCACGGGCATCACCTACGACATCCTGACCCGGGCCCTCGCTGGCATGGGCTGGAAGCTGCGGGTGGCCCTGCATCCCGAGATCCGCGGCCAGGCCCTCCTGGACATGGACCAGCTGGACGCCCGGGGCAAGGCCAAGGAATGGGTCCACAACCCCGACGACTATTGGTGGAGCGCCCCCTTCCTGACGACCCGGGAGATGCTGGTCTCCCGCACTGAGGACGCGCTGGCCGGGGTGTCCCTGGACGACCTGGGCGGCCGCTCCCTGGCCCTGGTCCACGGCTTCCACTATCCCGCGATCCACGACCTTGAGGTTTCGGGCGCGGTGCGGCGCGTGAACGTGGACTCCGTGCAGAAGGGGCTTTTCCTGGTCTACATGGGCAGGGCGGACGGCGCCCTCATGGACCACCTGACCCTGGACTGGATGGTGCGCGATGATCCCAAGTATCGGCGACACATGTTCTTCGCCCGGCCCACGCCCGGGGGCGAGGTGCACTACCGCCTGATGTTCTCCAAACACCGCGACTGGCGGCCCTTCATCCGCCAGTTCGACCAGCGCATCGAGCAGATGCGAGAGGACGGGACCATAGGCCGCATCCTGGCCGCCTACCGCTAGGCGGCCCCACGGCACACAAGAAAAGGCCCGCCCGGCAGATGCCGGACGGGCCTTCGTCGTTGCTGTGGACGGGCCTAGTTCTCGTAGTAGGACCTCAGCAGCTGGCTGCGCACGGGATGGCGCAGCTTGCGCAGGGCCTTGGCCTCGATCTGGCGGATGCGCTCGCGGGTGACATTGAACAGCTTGCCCACCTCTTCCAGGGTGTGGTCGCTCTTCTCGCCGATGCCGAAGCGCTTGCGGAGCACCTGCTCCTCGCGCGGGGTGAGATCCGAGAGCACGGCCGCGATCTGCTCGCCAAGCTTGGTGTTGACCACCTCCTCGGAGGGCGCGGCGGCCTTCTTGTCCTCGATGAAATCGCCCAGGCTGGAATCCTCCTCGTCGCCGATGGGCGTCTCCAGAGAGATGGGCTCCTTGGCGATCTTGAGCACCTTCTTGACCTTTTCCAGGGGGTAGTCCATGCGCTCGGCGATCTCCTCGGGCGTGGGGTCGCGCCCCAGCTCCTGCACGAGGTAGCGCGAGGTCCGGATGAGCTTGTTGATGGTCTCGATCATGTGCACGGGGATGCGGATGGTCCGCGCCTGGTCCGCGATGGCCCGGGTGATGGCCTGGCGGATCCACCACGTTGCGTAGGTGGAGAACTTGTAGCCCCGCTGGTATTCGAACTTGTCCACGGCCTTCATCAGGCCGATGTTGCCCTCCTGGATCAGGTCCAGGAACTGCAGGCCGCGGTTGGTGTACTTCTTGGCGATGGACACCACCAGGCGCAGGTTGGCGCGGATGAGCTCCTGCTTGGCGCGGGACGCGGCCTGGTTGCCGCGCCGGATGCGCCAGAGGACCTCCTCCAGGTCGCCCACGGAGTGGCAGCACTTCTCCTGCAAACGGGCCAGGATCTCGAACTTGCCGGAGATCATCTCCTTGAAGGAGAACAGCTCCTCCACGGTCAGGCCCAGCTCGTCGGCGGCCAGCACGGGGTTGATCTCGCGCTGGTCCAGCTTCGCGAATATTTCCTGGATCTCCTGCTGGGGCTTGCCCGTGGACAGGAGATAGGCGGACAGGTCGCGCTGGCAGTTGTGCATCTGGCGCACGTAGTCCCCCACCGTCTCGATGATATTGTCGATGAGGGTCTTTTCCAGCTTGATGTCGCGCAGGCGGGTGACCACCTCGTCCTTGTACTTGAGGATTTCCTTCTGCTGGCCGTAGACGCGGCGGTCCAGGGTGGCGCAGGCGTCGAGCTTGCAATAGATCTTCTGCTTCTTGCGGAAGAACTGGCGGACCTCGTCGAGGAGGAAGATGACCCGCTGGCGCTGGTTCATCTCGTCCTCGCTGGGATCGTCCTCCTCGATGGTCTTGACCACGTCTTTGAGCTTGATCTTGTTGTCCTTGAGGTCCTGGCCCACGCGCACCAGCTCCTCGACGGCCACAGGGACCTCCACCAGGGCGTAGAGCACGTCCAGTTCGCCGGACTCGATTTTCTTGGCGATGACCACCTCGCCCTCGCGGTCCAAGAGCGACACCGCGCCCATTTCGCGCAGATACATGCGCACGGGGTCGGTGCTGCGGGCCGAATAGTCCGCCGCGTCCTCGCTTTCCGTGAGCTGGAGATCGTCGCCGCCGTCGCCGCCGCCCTCGTCGTCCTCGGTGGTCAGTTCGAGCTGCTTGCCGTCCTGCTCGGAGTCCACGATGGTGATGTTGAGCTGGTCGAAGATCTCGATGATCTCCTCGAGCTGCTCCGGCTTGTTTATGTCCGAAGGCAGGGCCTTGTTGACCTCGTCAAAGGTCAAAAACCCTTTTTTCTTGCCTTCGGCGATCAATATCTTGATCTGTTGGATTTCCTTAACGTTGCTCATTGAGCCTCCTTAAGATCTCCTGCTGCACACCGAGGAGCCTGAGCACCTCGGCCTGATCCCCTTCCGTCTGGGCCTTGCGCAGGGCCTCCAGCACGGAGCGCTTCTCGTCCGAGAGCCGCTCGCTCTTGAGATAGCCACATATTTCCTGCCATTCCCGCTGCGCATCGTCTTGATTTCTTGTATTGGTCTCCAGACATTCGACCCAATACCTCTTTTCGTGCGCGGCGAGGATGTGCATGACATCCCTTCCGGGGTTTGCCTCCATTTTCTCCCACAGGCAGAGTGCGAACTCGCTCGTGAGCACCGTTCCCATGCCCTTTTCCGCCAGCTCGCGCACGCGCTGCGGGTTGCAGACCGCGAAGCGCAGAAGCTGGCGATCCAGCTTGCCCCCCTTGCCGCCTCCCGGGGCCAGGGGGCCGACCGTGGCGGGCCGGACCGTTCCGGTGTCCTGGGCCTTGGCCGTGGACAACCGGCTGCGAAATTCCTGTTCCTTGAACCCCAGCCGCTGGGCGATGCGCGATATCATGGGCGATCGCCACTCGGGGCTGTCCAGCTGCCGCAAAAACGCGCCGGCCCAGTCCACGATCTCGCGGGTGGACTGGCCGCTCACCGTGCGCAGGCAGTACTCCAGGCCGTCGGGCGCGGCGTCCAGCAGCTCCCGGAAGGCGTCGGCCCCCCGGGTCTGGAGCAGGCTGTCCACGTCCTCGCCGTCGGGCAGGATGACCACCCGGCAGTCCATGCCCCGGGCCAGGATCATCTCCGCCGAGCGCAGGGCGGCCTTGCGTCCCGCTCCGTCGCCGTCGAAGACCAGGCCCACGCGCGGGCAGAACCCGGCCAGCCTGCGCACCTGGCTCTCGGTGAGCGCCGTGCCCAGCACCCCGCAGGCGTTGGTGAAGCCGTACTGGTGCAGGGACAACACGTCCGTGTAGCCCTCGGTGAGCAGGGCCTCCTTCAGATGCGTGATGGCCCGGCGCGCCTGGAACAGCCCGTACAGGTTGTCGCCCTTCACGTAGAGGTGCGACTCGCTGGAATTCAAATACTTCGGGTCGTCGCCCGTCAAGGTCCTGGCCCCGAAGGCGATGACCTGGCCCGAAAGATTATGGATGGGGAACATCAGCCGCCCGCGAAAGCGATCGTAGATGTTGCCCTTCTCGTTCTTCACCAGCAGCCCGGCCTGGGCGCCCTCCTCCGGGGAAAACCCCTTGGCCCGGGCCTGCTTCTCCAGGGCGTGCCAGTCGTCCGGGCTGTAGCCCAGGGCGAAGGAGCGCACGGTCTCCTCGGACAGGCCCCGCTTGCGCAGATAGTCGGAGGCTATCTTCCCGGCGGGCGCGCCCAGGTTCCTGATATAGAACTCGGCGGCCAGGGCGTGCATCTTGAGCGCCCTGGAACGCCTGCGCTTCTTCTCGTCCTGCCGGGGGTCGGGCCGGGCGCTGCCCAGTTCGATACCCAACTCATCGGCCAATTGCTGCAATCCTTCACGGAAATCCAGCCCGTGGATGTTGCAGTAGAAGTCGATCACGTCCCCGGAGGCCCGGCAGCCGAAGCAATAATAGTAGCCCAGCTCCGGGTTCACGGAAAACGAGGGCTTGGTCTCCTGGTGGAAGGGGCACGGCCCGGTCCAGCGGCCGCTGACCTGCCTGAGGTCCACGTACCGCCTGACCAATTCCACGATGTCCAGGCGCTGCTTGATGGCCGCTATGGCGCCGGAATCGTATTTGCCCATGCCCACCGCCTACTTCAGTTCGACCACGGTCATGCCGTCGCCGCCCCTATCTTCCGGGGCCAGGGAAAATTTCCGCACCACGCCGGACTCCTTGAGCACGCGGTGCACTTCCTTGCGCAGGGCGCCGGTGCCCTTGCCGTGGATGATCTCCAGGTCCGTGCGGCCCGAGAGCACGGCCCCGTCCAGAAATCTTCCCAGTTCGACCTCGGCCTCGTCGGCGCGCCGGCCCCTGAGGTCCAGGGCCATGGCCGAAGGGCCGGGGCCCGGGGTCCTGGTCGCCGGGGCCGAAGCAACGGCCGCCGCGCCCTGGGCCGGGGCCAGGTCCGAAAAATCAGCCCACACGGCCACGCCGCCCAGGTCCAGCTTGACCTGGCGCTTGCGCTCGTTGAGCTCCACGGCCGCGCCGCTCCTGCCCAGGCCCGTGTGCGTGAGGGCCATGCCCTCGGCCAGGTCGTCCCAGGCCAGGGCTCCGGCCTCCGCCACGGGCTCGTCCGCGTCCTCGCGGCCTTCGCCGGCGCGCACGCGCAGGTCCGCCAACTCCTTCATGGCCTGCTTGCGGCCCAGCTTGTCCTGGCGCCACTTGTCCATGATCTCCCGGGACTCGGCCCGGATGGAATCCAAAACTTCCTTTTTCTCGCGCTCGAAGCGCTCTCCCAGGCGCGCCCGCTTGTCGCGCAGCTTGGCCCGCTCCGCGCGCGCGGCCGCCAGCTCCTGCTCGCGCTCCACGGCCAGGGAATTGAGCCTGTCCACCACCTGGCTGGTGTCCGAGCCGTCCAGGAGCATGTACTTCTCGGCCCGGGCGATGATGTCGGCCGGAAGCCCGTGCTCCCGGGCCACGTCCAGGGCCTGGCTCGCGCCCACCTGGTCGTAGGCCAGGCGGTACATGGGTTTCTTGGTGGCCGGGTCAAAGAGCACGGAGGCGGCGCGCACCCCCTCGCGCGTCAGGGCGTAGGCCTTGAGCGCCGGGAAATGCGTGGCCAGGGCCAGCCAGGCCCGCTTCTCCAGGAACCCGTCCACCACGGCCTGGGCCAGGGCCGCGCCCTGCCCCGGGTCGGTGCCGGCCCCGAACTCATCCATAATCACCAAAGTGGAGTCGTCAACCGCATCGTATGCACTTGAAAGATGACGAATTTGCGCGGTGAAGGTGGACAGGGAATCCTCGATGCTCTGCTCGTCGCCCAGGACCACGAAAACCTGTTGCCACAGAGGCATGGACGAGCCCTCGGCCGCGCACACGGGCAGGGCCGAAAGCCCCATCAGCGCGGACAGGCCCAGGGTCTTGAGGCAGACGGTCTTGCCGCCCGCGTTGCCGCCGCTGATGACCAGGGCGCGCTGGCCCTCGTCCAGGGCCAGGTCCACTGGCACGGCCGAGTCCGCGGGCAGCAGGGGATGGCGCACGTCCATCAGGTGCAGGGCCTTGCCAGGGCCGATGTCCACGCAGCGGGCTCCGTGGGCCTGGGCGAAGGCGGCCTTGGCCGCGAGCACGTCCAGGTCGACCATGAAGGCGTAGACCCCGGAGAGCGCGGGCGCCTCGGAGCGCAACAGGTCCGAGAGCAGCCTGCGGACCTCCTTCTCGGCCCGGCGCTCCTCGTTCTTGAGTTCCTGAAGCTCGTTGTTCAGGTCCACCAGGAACATGGGCTCGAAATAGCAGGTCTCCCCGGTCTGGGAATAGTCGTGGATGATGCCGGGCAGGCGGTTCTTGTAGCTGACCTTCAGGGGCAGCACGTAGCGGTCCGAGGAGACGGTGAGGTACTCCTCCTGCATGTACGGGGCGATGCCCTCGCGCTCCACGAAGGACTTCACGCGCTTCCCGCAGCGCTGGTGCAGGGAGCGGATGCGCGTGCGCACGGAGTACAGGTCCGGCGAGGCCTCGTCGCGGATCAGGCCGTCGGGGTTCAGGCAGCGCTTGAGCCCCGCCCACAGGGACCCGGGCCAGGGCCCGGCCAGGTCCGGCAGCAGGGGCCAGCGCCCGGCGTCGGCCTCGGCCAGGCGGGTGCGCACCTCGCGGGCGTCGCCGAGCACCTGGAACACGGCCCACAGGGCGTCCAGGTCGAAAATCTCCACGGGTGCGTCCAGGCTGTCCAGGAACCCCTCCAGGGAGGTGAACCCGGGCATGGAAAAGTCGCTCTCCCCGGCCCAGGCCATGAACTGGCGGGTCAGGTCCACGGCTTCGGCCAGGGCCCCGGGGTCGCCCATGGGGCGCACTTCGAGAACCCGGGCCGCGCCCGGCTCGGACATGCAGTACCGCGCCAGAAGGCGCAGCACCTTGGGAAATTCCAGGAGGAATTCGGACCGTGCCTGCATGGAAAAGGAGCCTATCCCGCGAGTTTGGAACGCACCAGGGCGGCCAGGGCCTTGCCGTCCACCCGGCCCTTGTGGGTGGCGTTGATGGCGCCCATGACCCGGCCCATGTCCTTCATGCCCTCGGCGGAAAGCTCGGCGATGGTGGCCTTCACCAGGGCCTCGGTCTCCTCGGGGGTCAGGGGTTCGGGCATGTAGCGGGCCAGGAACTCGACCTCGGCCTCTTCCTTGGACGCGAGGTCCTCGCGGTTGGCGGCGCGGAACTGCTCGATGGATTCCCGGCGCTGCTTGAGCTGCTTGCCCACGAGGTCCAGGACCTCGGCGTCGTCGGGCTCGGCGCCCAGCTCCACCTGGCGATTCTTCACGGCGGTCTTGAGCATGCGCAGCACGCCGACCTCGACCTCGCGCCCCGCCTTGTACGCGGTGATGAAATCGCTCTCAATGGTCTTCAGGAGGGTTCCCATGGCGAAGCTCCCGGGATGGCGGCGGAATCACCGCATGCTGGAGAAAGCAATGCGGCGCGGAACGGACCAGCCGTCCCGCGCTGCACATTTCGGTTCACGATCAACGGCCCCGCGAGGGGCCGCACGGGCCGCGCGCGACGCTAACCCATGTTCATCTTGCGCATCTTCTTGAGCAGCCGCTTGCGGGCGGCGGCGCGCTTCTTCTTGCGCTGCACGCTGGGCTTCTCATAGTGCTGACGCTTCTTGAGCTCAGACAGGATGCCGGACTTCTCGACCTGCTTCTTGAAACGGCGCAGGGCGATATCGAAGTTCTCGTTATCTTCCAAAAGCACTCCAGGCAAAACAATCACCTCCCTGGTGACGCCGGTCTTTGGCGCTCATTGTAGAACGATACGAGATACTCCATGTCCAGGTTCATGGCAAGGGAAATTTCGCGGGGCGCAAGGCCAAAAAAACGGCCCGCGCGGGGCGCGGGCCGTTTGCAATACCGGGCAAATACCGATGGCCTAGTGGCCGTGCTCGGATTTGGGATTGATGACCGTCTCGATGTAGGACTTGGTCAAGATAAAGCCCACAGCCAAGCCGAGAATGCCCAGGACCATGTAGAGGGTGCCGAAGAACACCACGTGATCGGGCATCCACCAGGGCAGATCCCAGGGCAGCGGGCTGTGCAGGGTTTCTCCATGAATCATGACATGCCCCCTGACTTACTTGACGGCGTCCTTGAGGAGCTTGCCGGGACGGAACTTGACAACCTTGGTGGCGGGAATCTTGATCTTGTCGCCGGTGCGGGGGTTGCGGCCGGTGCGAGCCTTGCGCTCCTCCACCACGAAGGTGCCGAAACCGGTCAGGGTCAACTTCTTGTCCTTGACCAGAGTGGCTTCCACGGTCTCGAGAAAAGCATTCAGCGCGCGCTCGGCGTTGGCTTTGGTGATGTTCGCCTTCTCAGCAATCTTCACGACCAAATCAGCCTTAGTCATCAGTCCTTTCCTCCTCATAAAAGTTCAACAAACTCCCAACATTGAGCAGTCCATCCACGCCTTTGGCGCGAGGGCCGCGGCAACGGGCGGATACGCCTCCGGAAACCGCCCGAACGTGGAGCCGTCCGTGCTCTACCGCCGGGTGCTTCGGACCTTCTCAGTCGCATTAAAGCATTGGGCGGGCCATGTCTAGGGCTTTGTTGGAAAAGAGACGTACTGAAGCCCAGGCTTGAGCACGGCCTGACCTTGGCAACGAACCTTCAGTTCTGTCAAGGCATAAAATGCGGTTTCACCAGTAATGACAAGCGCTGGAACTGTTCCGGGGATAATTCCTCGGGCCGCGAGCGCAGGCTCAGGCCCCAGGACTCCAGCTGGGCCACCATATGGTCATCGACATATGATTTCAGGATGTTGCCGATCTGCTTGCGGCGCTTCTGAAAGCACATGTGCACCAGCCGGGCCAGGGCCTCGCGGTCCACCGCGCCCTGCCCGCAAAGGGGCGAAAAAGATAGCACCGCCGAGTCCACCTTGGGCTTGGGAGTGAAGGCCCCCGGCCCCACCACGAACAGCATCCGGGGTTCCACGAAGCTGCGGACCCAGGCCGTGAGCCCTCCGTAGTGGCCGCTCCCGGGCTGCGCGGCCAGGCGCTGCCCCACTTCCTTCTGGACCATGAACACGGCCAGGGACAGGGCCGAGCAGCGCGAAAACAACTCCCACATCAGGGGCGAGGCCACGTTGTAGGGCAGGTTGCCCGCGATCTTCCAGCCCCGCTCCGGGCCCAGGCGCTCCCAGCGCACGTCCATGGCGTCGGCGGCCAGGGGCGCGACCCCCGGGCATTTCCCGGGCAGCTCCAGGGCCAGGGGCAGATCCCGCTCCACGGCCGCGTACAGCGCGGGCCGGGACTCGGCGATGTGCACGGACAAGGCCCCGTGCCCCGGGCCGATCTCCAGGACCCGGTCCCCGGGTTGCAGGTCCAGGGCGGCGACGATGCGCCGGCAGACGCCCTGGTCGTGCAGGAAATGCTGGCCGAAGCGCTTCTTGGCGAAACGCCCGTATCTGGGGGGGGCCTCAAGGTGCTGGTTGCTCACGGCGGTCACGGCCTGGCTGGGGTTGGGTGCGGCGGCCCAAGACGGCCGCGTCTGGGGCAGGTATCAGCGTTGGGAGTGAAAGTCCACGCTCTCAAGCTGGAAATCGCCCAGCCTGCGGCCGAAGGCGGCCTCCAGAAAGGCGTTCACCCACCAATATATGTCGTACTTGCGGATGGACGTGCGCAGGCGGTGCATGCGTTCGCGCCGCTCGGCGCGATCCATGGTCAGGGCCCGGTGCAGGGCGTCGGCCACGCCTATGTAGTCGTGAGGGTTGACGAGGAGCGCCCAGCGCTGCAGCTGCGCGGCCGCGCCCGCGAATTCCGAGAGCACCAGCACGCCCTCCCCGGTCACGCTGCACGCGCAGTATTCCTTGGCCACCAGGTTCATGCCGTCCTTGAGCGGCGTGACCAGGGCCACGTCGGCCAGGCGGTAGTAGGCCACCAGCTCCGCGCGGCTCAGGTTGCGGTACAGGTAGTGGATGGGCACCCACCCCGGCTCGGAGAACCGGCCGTTGACCTCGCTGACCAGGCCCTCGATGGCCAGCTTCATGGCCTTGTAGCCCTTCACTGCCTCGCGGCTGGGCACGACCACCTGCACCAGGGATACGGTGCCGCGCATCTCGGGATAGCGCGTGAACAAGGTGCGCATGGCCTCGATGCGCTCGGGGATGCCCTTGGAATAATCCAGGCGGTCCGCGCCCAGGACGATGGGCCGGTGGCGGAAGGCGGCATGCACCTGGGTGGCCAGGTCGGCGGTCTTCCTGGTCCTGGCCAGGGACTGGAAATCCTTGAAGTCGATGCTGATGGGGAAATAGCCCACGCGCACGGTGCGCCTGCCGTGGCGCGCCGTGATCACCGGGCCGCGCCCCGAGAGCTTGACCTCCGGGCAGAGGTGGCCCACGCATTGCTGGAAATTGCGCCGGTCGCGCAGGGTCTGGAAGCCCACGAGGTCGAATTCCAAAAGCGCCCGGATGATCTCCGCGCGCCACGGCAGGCGCAGGAAGATGTCCGGCGGGGGAAACGGGATGTGCAGGAAGAACCCGCAGCGCCGGGAGCAGCCCTCCTCGCGCAGGCACCGGGCCAGGTGCATGAGGTGGTAGTCGTGGACCCAGATGTAGGAATTCTCGCGGCCCGCGCCGCCCACCACCGTGGCGAACTTGCGGTTCACGCCCAGGTAGGCCTCGTAGTACTCGGGCCGGAACGCGCACAGGGCCTGCATGTCGTGGAACAGGGGCCAAATGACCTCGTTGGCGAAGCCCTGGTAGAAATCCCGGACCTCGTCCTCGGTCAGGGACACGGCGTGCAGGTCGTAGCCCTCGGCCCGGGAATGGGCCAGCAGATGGGAGCCGATGTCCACATCCCCGGCCACCCCGGACCAGCCGATCCAGTCCCCGCCCCGGTTGCGCAGCACCGGCGCCAGGGCGGTGACCAGCCCGCCCTTCCCCGGGCTCACGGCATAGCCGTCCTCCGTGCGCTCAAGGACGATGGGCAGGCGGTTGGAAACCACCACCAGGCGTCGGTCCGCATCGCGCATCACGGACGCCCTCCCCGGAGTCCGGGCCCCGGATTCCCGGGGCCGGACAGGCATATGCCGATTTTGACAAGCATCCCAGAAATATAGCCCAGGGCTAAGGGGTTGGCAAGGAAGCCCCCTCCTGCGCGGGCTCCGGCAACGCGGCCAGGCGCTCCAAAAAGGCCAACAGCTCCACGGGAGGCTCCAAATACCAGGAGGCCTGCGTGCAACGCGACTTGGGCCGCACCAGAATGCCCAGCCCACGGCCCCGGATGGTCTCGAAGGCGTCCTCGTCCGTATCGTCGTCCCCCAGATAGAAGACCGCGGTTTCCGGCCCGACCTCGGCCAGCACGGCCTCCACGGCCCGGCCCTTGTGCATGCCCGGGATCCGGGCCTCGAGGCCGCCGTCGAATTCCCGCAATTCCAGGGGCTGCGGCTTGACGTTGCTCGTCCAGGCCCGGCGTACGATATCCAGGGCCGCTTCATGCCGCTCCTCGGGCATGGACCGCACGTGGAAGGACAGGCACCCGGGCTTGCTCTCCAGGAAACCTTCATAGCCCAGGTCCTCGACGGCCTTGCGGGCGC
This sequence comes from Desulfocurvus sp. DL1XJH-121, assembly GCF_054819825.1. NCBI lineage: Bacteria > Pseudomonadati > Thermodesulfobacteriota > Desulfovibrionia > Desulfovibrionales > Desulfovibrionaceae > Desulfocurvus > Desulfocurvus sp. DL1XJH-121. Next base: position 74,930 of record NZ_JBTVWW010000006.1, on the reverse strand, counting down.
GGGCCAGGGTTTGTTCAGAGGCGGAATCCAGATCCAGGCCCTCCACGGTTCCGTCGGGCAGCAGATGCTCGCCCCCGTGGCTGCCCCAGACCTCGGGGGCAAAGGGCAGGCCCAGCAAATCCGGCAACTGGCGGCAGTCCCGCCCCGTGACGAAGACCAGGCGGCAGCCCTTTTCGCGCAAGCGGCCCAGAACCTCGCGCACCCCGGGATACGGGCGCGCGTCCCCGGGCTCCGGCACGAACGGGGACAACGTGCCGTCGAAATCCATGATCAACACCATTTCCCTGCCCGCCAGGGCCTTCCACAAGGCCTCGTCCGAGGCCGCATCTTCCCAACTTCTCATGAACTCTCCTTTTTCGCCATGATGCCACATCAAGGTGGCGGCGGCGTCACACAGCATACACAAGGCGCGGCAAGGGCGCAAAAATCGGCATCACGGCAGACATGACTCAACATCTATCCAATATAGTTGAAAATCGGCATGCAGGGCGTTCAAAAATGGTGAGATGCGAGGCGCAAGGAAAAGGCAAGACCGACGCGTATCCTAATACGCGAGGTTTTGCCTTTTTCGCAGCAACGAAGCAGATCGCTGTTTTGGGACGCCCTGCTAGCGGCGGGTACGTTTTTTGAGCAGGCGCAAGGCCCGGCGCTTGCGGTAGCGCTCCACCAGCTTGTGGGTCACGAAATAGGTCAGCACCGCCGAAGGCAGACCCATGACCGCACCGGCCAGGACCATGACCTTGAAGCACTCCAGCAGGTCCTTGCCGAAGCTGGAGAAATGGCGGACGTCCAGGGTCTGCAACAGGACCTGGAACTGCTCCAGGCCCATGTCCGGCACGTCCCAGGGCACCATGGCCCGGCCCACGATGTACAGGAAGTAGTAGAACGGCACCCAGTTGAAGGGGTTGGAAATCCAGGTGCCCATGAAGCCCACCACCGGATTGCCCCGCAGGGGCAGGCACAGGACCACGGTCAGGGCCGTCTGCAGGGGCACGATGGGCAGGAAACCGGAGAAAATGCCCACGGCCGCGCCCATGGCGATGGAATAGGGCGTGGCGTTGAGGCGCATGACGCGCAGGTATTGGAAACGGCTCCAGCGCTTGGAACGCTCCCACCAGGGATGATTGCGGCGCTTCATGGGGTCAATGTACGGCGGGCATGTTACGGGAGCAAATCATTCCAGCACGTCGAACCTGGAGAACTGCATCATCATGGCCGCCCGGCCCTGGGTGGCGGAGCGCAGTTCCGTGGTGAAGCCGAACAGTTGCCGCAGGGGGGCCAGGGCCTTGACCACCTTGCCGCCGGAACGGTCCAGCATGTTGTCGATCTTGGCCCCCTTGGAGCCCAACAGCCCGATGGCGTCGCCCACGAAATCCTCGGGCACGGTGACGTCCACTTCCATGATCGGCTCCAGCAGCGTGGGCCGCGCGGCCGCCAGGGCCTCCTTGAGGGCCGCCGTGGCCGCCATGTGGTAGCCCACGGCGCTGGACTTGCCCTGCTCGCGGCGCATGTCCGTGACGGTCACGCGCACGTCCTGCACGGGATAGCCCTTGAGGACCCCGGATTGCAAGCCGCCGCTGACGCCCTCCTCCACAGCCTGGATCCAGTCAGCGGGCCACTGGGTGGCGTCCAGCTCGAAGACCACCTCGCGGCCCTTGTCGCGCGGCAGGGGCGCCACGCGCAGGGACACCTGGCCGTAGTGCTGGACCTCGCCCAGCTCGCGGTCGAACTCGCCCTGCCCCTGGCCCTCGGCGCGCACGGTCTCCTGATACACGACCTGGGGCCTGCCCGCGCGCGGGTCCACGCCGAACTCGCGGCGGATGCGCTCCAGGACCACCTCCAGGTGCAACTCGCCCATGCCCGAGATGACCAGCTGGTCCGTGTCCGCGTCGCGTTCGGCGGCCAGGGTCGGATCCTCCATGAGGACCTTGCCCAGGACCTCCTCCAGCTTGTCGGCCTCGCCGGAGTTGCGCGGCTCCAGGGCCAGGGAAATGACCGGCTTGTAGCTGCCGATGTTCTCCAGGACCACGGGGTGTTCCCGGGTGGCCAGGGTGTCGCCGGTGCGCGCGAATTTCATGCCCGCGGCGGCCACGATCTCCCCGGCGAAGGCGTGCTCGGCCTTTTCCTTGCGCCCGGCGTGCAGGCGGAACAGGCGCGCCACGCGCTCGTCCTTGTCCTGGATCACGTTGTACACGGTCTCCCCGGCGCTGAGCACGCCGGAGTACACGCGGATGAGCACCATCTTGCGCCCGCTCTCCAGGCTGACCTTGAAGGCCAGGGCCGCCAGGTCGCCGCCCGGGCCGGGCGTAATTTCTTTTTTGGCCTTGGTGCGCGGGTCCAGGCCCACCTGCCCGGCCACCTCCTGGGGGCTCGGCAGATACTCGCAGACCGCGTCCAACAGCGGCTGGACCCCGATGTTGCGCAGGGCCGAGCCCGAGAACACAGGCACCAGGGACAGGGACAGCACGGCCCGACGCACGGCGGCGCGCACGGCCTCGGGGCCCGCGTCGCCCTCGCCCAGATAGAGGTCCAGAAATTCCTCGTCCGCCTCGGCCAGGGTCTCCAGCATGCGCTCGCGCCAGGGCGAGGCGTGCTCCTCCTCGGCGGCGGACAGCTCCACCCGCTCCCATTCGGCGCCGTTGGTCTCCTGGTCGAAAACGCATTTTCTCATCTCCACCAGGTCGATGACCGCGGAAAAATCCTGGCCCTCGCCCAGGGGCACGACCATGGGCAGGGGCACGGCCCCGAGCTTGTCGCGCATGGCGTCGAGCACGGCCGCGAAATCCGCGCCCAGGCGGTCCATCTTGTTCACGAAGGCCAGCTTGGGCACCTTGTAGTGCTCGGATTGCCGCCACACGGTCTCGGACTGGGGCTCCACCCCGCCCACGGCGCAGAACACGCCCACGGCCCCATCCAGCACGCGCAGGGAACGCTCCACCTCAATGGTGAAGTCCACGTGCCCGGGAGTGTCGATGATGTTGATCTCCGAGTCGCGCCAGAGGCAGGTGGCGCAGGCCGAGCCTATGGTGATGCCCCGCTCCTGCTCCTCGGGCATGAAGTCCATGGTGGCCGTGCCGTCGTGGACCTCGCCCATGCGATGGATCTTACCGGAATAATAGAGAATACGCTCGGTAAGAGTGGTCTTGCCGGCGTCGATGTGGGCGATGATGCCGATATTGCGCAGCTTTTTCAGATGGTCCTTGGGTGCGGCAGGCTGTTTGCCCATGTGCGTGTCCTTGGTCTCCGGTCCTGAAAAAACGGCCTGCGAACGAGGCCTGGGACGTGTATTTACCTGTTCCAGGCGCCGATTGCCAGTGTTTCCGACCGGGAAAAGGACATCGGCAGGTCCGGCCAGGCCCAGCAGCCCTCCTGGCCCGGGGCCAGGACCAGGGGCGCATGGCCCAGGGCCTCGCCCAGGCGCGCCTCGGGCACGTACAGGGCCGGATACCCGGCCTCCAGGAAGCGCTCGAACCCGCCGCGCGCGGCCTTGAAGTTCACGGGCAGGTCCGGCAGCCCGGAGCGCGCGCCCCAGACCTCGAATTCCGAGCAGGGATGGGCCCAGGCCAAGGTCTCCCAGTCCCAGTCACCCCCGGCTCCGGCCCAGACCCCCAGCCGTTCGCCGGGCAGGGGCCGCCAGAGCTTCAGGGGCGGCGAGGCGTAGCCAGCGGCCGCGGCCAGGGCCGACAGCTCCGGCCCCCGGCCGCAAAACACGACGGCGGCCGAGCCCAGATCCGAAAGAAAGGCCGTGAACCGGCGCGCGGCGCCCTCGTCCAGGTGAAACACCGTCTCCAGGCCCGACAGCTCCAGAGCCGTCAGGACGGCGTCGGCAGCGGGAGGCCCCCCGCTCACGCGCACCGCGCAGACATGGCGCGCGCCCGACAGGACCATGGGCACGGCCACCGCGGCCACGCGAGCCGGGGACAAGCAGGTGGAGTCCAGGAACATCACGGCGTATTCCACCGGACGCAGCTCGCGCAGGACGCGGTAGCCCTGCCTGCCCAGAACGTCGCGGCGCTCCTCGACGGCCGGGGCGGCCCCGGCCAGGGCGTGGGCCTGGGCCGCGGTCTGCTTGATCCAGGCACGGCGCTCGCCGGGCATGGAACCGTAGGCCTCGGCGAACAGGTCGTCGTCCACCAGACAGTCCAGCATCCAGTCCTGGTATCCCGAGTCGGTCATGGCTCCGCCCTCCCCTCGTGCGACAAAAAAGGCGGCCCCGCTAGCGGAGCCGCCCGAAACATCCGGCCTACAGCCAGTCGAACCATTGCTTCCAGCTGCCCTGGATGCGCTCGCGCTCGGCCTCGGAGGACTGCTCCTGGTGGCGCAGCCAGGATATCTTGGCCCGCTTCTCCGCGTAGGCCGCTATCTCGGGCATGTCCTGGAAGTTGTCCTTGATGAAGTTGTAGCGCTCCCAGGCCGGGCCGTATTCCTCGGCCCGCCAGTAGAAGTCCGCGATGAAGACCTCGTGCTCGGCCAGCAGCCGCCGGCAGTCCTTGAGGTAGATCTCGGCCTGGGGCACGTATTTGCTTTCCGGGAAGGCGCCCACCAAGCGGCGGAAATACTCGATGGCCATGTCCACGTTGGTCTGGGGGCGGTCGATGCCCTGGGACAGCTTGTAGTTGGAAAGCCCGATCTGGTAGAGCACGTATTCGATCATCTCGTGCCGGGGATGCAGGGCCTCGAATTCCGTGTAGGCGTCGGCGGCCAGCTGGTACTCCTCGCCCAGGAAACGGGCGTCGGCCAGGGACAGTTCCGCCTTGGTGGTGTAGGGGCTGAACGGATAGCGGTCCTTGAGGCTCTGGAAGTACTCGGCCGCGTTGTCGTAGGATTTCTCCTGCATGGCGTTCATGCCCGCCTCGAACAGCTCCTGGGCGGTGTCCTCGGGCGCGGGAAGGAAGTAGTAGTCGATGATTCCGCAGCCCGGGAGCACGACGAGCATTCCCACAAGGCAAACCAGTCCAAGAATTTTTCTCATAGTCCCTTCCGGATGATGATGTTTCGGACGCCGGGGCGGATATCCCCTGCGGCCGAAGCCGACGCACGGCGGCTGACGGATACGTACAAAAAGCGGGTCGCCCGGGTCAAGCACCAAGACGCCACAGGCGAAGAAAACGGAAAAAGGCGGCCACGGGCCAACCCGGGCCGCCTCTGCAAAGCGTTGTGGCGCGCCGCCGCCCTAGAGCTTGGAACTGATCATTTCCTTGATGCTGCTCTTGGACACGGCGCCGGTGACCTGTTCCAGGACCTCGCCGCCCTTGAACAGGATCAGGGTCGGGATGGCCCGGATGCCGTACTTGCTCGGAGTGGACTGGTTCTCGTCCACGTTCATCTTGACCACCCTGATCTGCCCGGAGAACTCGGTGGCCAGCTCGTCCACGACAGGACCCATGGCCCGGCAGGGACCGCACCAGGGCGCCCAGAAATCCACAAGCACCGGCACGTCGGACTGAAGAACTTCCGTCTCGAAACTGCTGTCTGTGACCTGCAAAGCCATGTCTATTCTCCTTGGGCGTTATGAATGAATCGCAGTGGCGGTAAAGGGGGCCCGGTCCTCCCGGCCTCCCGTTACAAGCCGAAACCCGATGTTGGATTCAGACTCCGACACTAAGTATTGGCTATGGGCCTGTCAAGCTTCAAATGCCTTCGTATCCCGGTTTGGCCCCGTCCAGCCGCCGATAATCCCAGGGGATTTTCCTGCCCCGGGGCACGGCCTCCAGGTCCAGGCCATGGCAGAGGCCGGCCTCCACCAGACGCAGGCCCGCCAGGGCGATCATGGCCCCGTTGTCCGTGCACAGTGACAGCTCCGGCAGCACCGGGGCCAGCCCCCTGCGCCGGGCCAGGGCGCTCATGGTCTCGCGGACCATGGAGTTGGCGGCCACGCCCCCGGCCACCACCAGGGACAGGACGCCCTCCCCGGCCACGGAGTCCAGGGCGCGCTCCACCTTGATGCGCAGGGCGTCGGCGATGCACCAGTTGTAGGACGCGCAGACCAGCGCCGTCTCCTCCAGGCGGCCGTTCTCCTCCAGGAGGCTCTTGAGGGTCGCGAAATCCGAGACCATGCGCGGCAGGCGCAGATGCGGCCGCTCGGCCACGGCGTTGACCATGGCGGTCTTGACGCCGCTGAAGCTGAAGTCGAGATTGTCGTTGTTCACGTAGGGGCGCGGGAAGAGCGTCTTGTCCGGCTGGCCCAGCCGGGCCAGCTCGTCGATGAAGCGCCCGCCGGGATACGGCAGGTTCAGGGTCTTGGCGGCCTTGTCGAAGGCCTCGCCCGCCGCGTCGTCCAGGGTCCGGCCCAGGGGCCGCATGTCCCGGGGCGAGAGCATGAGATAGGTCTGGGTATGGCCGCCGGAGACCAACAGGCCCAGGGCCGGAAATTCCAGCTCCCCGGTGAGCGCCGGGGCCAGGAGGTGGGCCCAGAGGTGGTTCACGCCCACCAGGGTCGCCCCCGTGGCCAGGGCCATGCCCTTGGCGAAGCTCATGCCCACCAGCAGGCAGCCCAAGAGCCCGGGCCCGCGCGCCACGGCCACGGCGTCCAGCTCCGAGGGCCCGCGCCCGGCGACCCGGAACAGGTCCTTGCTCAGGACCCCGAGCACGCGCAGGTGCTCGCGCCCGGCCAACTCGGGCACCACCCCGCCGAACAGGGCGTGGGCGTCCACCTGGGTGGCCATGCGCTCGGCCAGCAGGCGGCCGTCCTCCACCAGGGCCAGGGCGGTCTCGTCGCAGCTGGTCTCAACTCCCAGGCAGAGCGTCACTGGTCTCCTTCCGGGTCATGATGTCCTTCACGGCCTGCACGTCGTTCCTGGAGCCGATGTACAGGGGCACGCGCTGGTGCAGCTCCGTGGGCGTGTAGTCCAGGATGCGGTTCACCCCGTCCGTGGCCATGCCCCCGGCCTGCTCCACGATCATGGACATGGGCGCGGCCTCGCAGGTCAGGCGCAGCTTGCCGGAGCGCTTGCCCGTGACCGGGTTGGTCTTGGCCGGGTACATGAAGATGCCGCCGTAGAGCAGGTTGCGGTGGAAGTCCGCCACCAGGGAGCCGATGTAGCGCGAGGAATAGGGCTTTCCGCTGGGCGTCTCCGTGCGCCGGAAATGGGCCACGGCCTCGCGCGTGGCGTCGTCCCAGAGGTTCCAGTAGGCCTCGTTCACGGAATAGATGCGCCCCTGCTCCGGGATCTTCATGTCCGGGTGCGAGAGCAGGAACTCGCCCACGCTGGGGTCCAGGGTGAAGCCGTGCACGCCCTGGCCGGTGGTGAAGACCATCATGGTGGACGAGCCGTAGATGAAATAACCGGCGGCCACCTGCTTGTCGCAGCACTGGAGCACCTCGTCCAGGCTCGGGCTCTCGCCGGATTTCTTCATGGGGCGGCGGTAGATGGAGAAGATGGTGCCGATGGACACGTTGACGTCGATATTGGAGGACCCGTCCAGGGGGTCGAAGATCAGGATGTAGTCGCCCTTGGGGAACTCCTCGGAGACCTGGATCAGGTCCCCGTTCTCCTCGCTGGCCATGGCGCACAGGACGCCCGAGCGGCGCAGGCGGTGAATGAGGACGTTGTTGGCGAATTCGTCGAGCTTGCGGACCTTTTCGCCCTGCACGTTGGTCTCGCCGGTGAAGCCCAAGACGTCCACCAGCCCGGCCTTGGTGACCTCGCGGGAAATGAGCTTGGCCGAGAGGATAAGCTCCGACAGCAGACGGGTGAACTGCCCCGTGGCCATGGGGGACTGTTTCTGGTGCAAGAGCAGGTGTTCGGTCACGGTAACCTGGCGCATGAACGCTCCTTATGTATCCTGTTGCGGGCGGCGGGCGGCCGCCCCGGGCAAGACCCGAACATAAATCAGCTTGTCGGCCAAGGCAATGCGCCCCGGGGCAAAGAAAACGGCCGGGCGCGGCGAACCGCGCCCGGCCGGAAAATGCGATCCGGTCGGCCTAGAAAAACCAGAGGAAGGAATCGTCCTCCCTCTCGGGCACGGCCTCGGTGAGGTACACGAACTGCTTCTCGCCCAGGTAGCGGGTCATCCAGAAATAGGTCTTGCCGCCCCGGTCCAGGTAGCCCTGCACTTCGTCGGCCAGGAGCTCGTTCCAGGGCTCGCCCAGGATGTCCCGGTCCGCGACCTGCCCGGGCCAGATCACGGCCTCGGGGGTCAGGACCATCAGGTCTGCGGGCTCGCCCGCGGCCTTGATCAGGCTGCGGGGGTCGAAATGCACGCTGATGAAGCCTACCATGTCGTTGCCCTTGAACATGGCCGTGGCCAGATAGACCTCGGGCCCCATGGGCGTCATGTCCAGATGGCAGCGCAGCTTGCGGTCCGCCATCTCCTGGCCGATCTCCTGGAACGGGGCCAGGTTCAGGGGCTTCAGGGTGGTCTCGGGGCGGCGCATGACCACCTCGCCCGCCAGGGTGCTGACCTCGCAGCCGTTGAGCCAGGGGAAGCGCTTGAACAGCTCGTCCTGCCACTTCTCGCCCGGGAAAACGTCGGTGCTGTTCAGGTAGGTGGCCAGGGCGCCCATGGGCCTGTCCACGGGGGCGAAAAGGTCCGCCAGCTTTTCCTCGTTGCTGGAATAATCCACCCCCGCGAGGTCCACGACGGGCTCGGGGTTGATGTATTCCTTGTAGTATTCCTTGGTCGAGGTCCAGGTGGAATCCCAGGTCTTGCCCATGCTCTCGCAACCGGAAAGCAACAGGCAGGACGCCAACAACGCGCACAAGGCTAGGGCGGTCCTACGCAATTCGGTTCCTCTCATGCTGGATTCGACGCCGCGCGGAGCGCGCGCACATCGTTTCCGGTGGTGTGTCAGATATCGCGGGTTTGTTCAAGGCCAATCTTCCCCGCCAGGGCGCGGAACACGGGGCGCTACACCGCCGAGCGGGCCTCCAGGCGGTCGGCCAGGGCCTCCAGGGTCTGCAACAACTGGTCCTTGCCGGGCATGCCGCGCTGCGGGCCCTCGGGAGCGGGCTCGCCCAGGGCGTCCAGAGTGTCGAGGTCGTCCAGGGCCTCGTGGGGCTCGGCCTCCGGGGCCACGGCGTCGAAGTCCGGGGCGGCCTCCAGTTCGGCCAGTTCCTCGTAGTCCGGGGGCGCCAGGGAATCGTCCTCCAGGGCCCGGGACGGTGCCAGCCCGTCCAAGAAGCGGGTCACGGTCTCGCCCAGGTCGTCCTCGTCCCCGTCCTGGCCGAGTTTCTCGCGCATCAGGGCGATGTGATCGGGCAGGTCGCCCTCCTCGCCCGGCGCGCAACCAGCGGCCAGTTCTTCGTAAATATCCAGGGCCCCCTGGTGGTCGCCCTGCTCGGCCAAAAGGTCCGCCATGGTGCGGGTGCGCAGGTTGGCCCCGTCGTCGGACGCGGGCGCGAACGCGGCGGGCGCGGTGGCCGTGGAAGCGCCGCCCCCCTGTGGCACGAGCACGTCGAGGCCCTTTTCGATGACCTGGGACCAGGAGATGGGCTGCCCCTGGAAACCGGCGGCCAGGAAGGACAGGGCCATGGCCGAGTCCCTGGACGCGCCCGCGGAGTTCTGGGCCCACTTCTGCCAGAAGGACGGATAGCGCGACAGCACCCGGGCGATGGCCTGGACCTCCTCGGCGGCGCGCAGGTCTTCGTTCTGGCGCTCGAGGATCTCCACCAGCAGGAAACGGGCCTCCAAATGGTCCGCGTTGCGTTCCAGGCCCTGCAGCAGGGTCTCCTCGGCCTCGTCCAGCAGGCCGTCTTCGTAATACAGGCGGGCCAGCGGGAAAAAGACCTTGGAGCCGGGCTCCAGTTCCAGGACTTCCTTGAACCACTTAATTTTCGTTTTCATGCCCCTGGGCTCCCGCGCTGTTGGGTGCGGCCTGGCCCTCCTCGTCCGGAGGGAAAACATATAACGTCTCGCCCGGCCCCACGTAATTCATCCGCCGGCGGATGACATCCTCGAGGTAGGCCGGGTCGGACTTCAGGCGGCGTATCTCGGCGGACAGCTCCCTGGCCCGTTCCCGGGCCTCGTCCAGGCGCTGGCGCATGACTTCATGCTCACGCCTGAGCTTCAGGTAGCCGAACCATCCCTCATCGCCCACCAACAGGCGATAGCCGAGAATCAGATTCAGAACAACCAGAAATACGAGGAAGATACGTCTTGCGGCCATGGCCTATTGCACGACCTTGTCCGAATCGGGCCCCTGGGCCTGCTGCCCCAGCGGACCCTTCAACTCTTCCAAAAAATGGGACGTGGCCGCCTCGATGCGGCGCACGTCCTCTTCGTTGACTGCGACCTGATCGATCCTGTCCATGAAATCCCGAAGCTGGTTGAACTCGGACAACAGCACATGCCCGAGTTCCAGGCGCTCCAGATGGCGCTCCAGCTCGATGATGGTCTCCAGGCAGTTCATGAGCCGCGACTGGAGGACCGATGTCATGGAATCCATATGCCCCTTTGCGTTATCCCTGCTCGCGATTGGCGGCCATGTTCATCAATTGGTAATACAGATCATAACCCCTAAGGGCGCCTTCCAGCAAGTCCCCGGCCCGAGGCCCGTCAGCCAAGGCCAGATAAGCATTCACGCCCTTGACGAAAGCGGCCTGCTGGTCGTTGCTCGGGGCATCGCCGCCCACCAGCAAGAAGTTCACACTGCGGCGCTTGCCCCCGGGCCACCCGGCGACCTCGTCCAGGAGGTTGGCCGCGCCCTCGCCGTCCTGGGCCACGAGCACGTGGTACTCGCCCAGGCGCAGCTTGGCGATGGCCTCCAACTCGTCGGACGCGCCGCTGACCTCATAGCCCTTGCCCGCGAAGAAGCTCCTGGCCCCCTCGGCCCAGGCCCCGTCCGCCAGGAACAGGAAGGCCACCTTGGAGCCGGGCGCGAAGACCTCGGGCTCCACCTGGGGCAGGTTCAGGGCCGGCTTGACGGGCTCGGGAGGCGCGGGCCGGGGCGCCGGGCCCGGGGCCACGGTCTCGGCCGCGGTCACGGAAAAACCCTGCTCCCCGCGCTCGAAGACCATCTTCTTGCCCGTGAACGGGCACTTCATGGCGAAGCGCGGCGCGTCGGGCAGTTTCTCGTCGGGTATGGAAAATTCCTTGCCGTTGTAGGGACTTTTGAACTGCATCGCCTCCCCCCGGCAGGCCGTTGAAAAACGGCGATCTGCTTCGTTGCTGCGTAAAATTCAAACCCTCGCGTACGGGGAGTACGCGTCGGTCTTGAATTTTCCTTGCGCTTTGCATATCACCATTTTTGAACTGCCTGCTTAAAAGGATTTATTTCAATGGCTTATTGATCGCCATTGCCGTATTGGTCATCCAGGGTCAGATCGCCGATGTCCGTGACCTTCTCGCCGCGCTCGGTCTTGATCTTGTCCAGGCGCTGCATGAGATTGGACTTGTCCGAGGCGTAGAGCATGGCCGTCTCCTCGGTGATCTTGCCCTCGGTGAACAGGCCGCCCAGGCACTGGTCGAAGGTCATCATGCCGTAGGCATCGCCCTGCTCCACCACGTTGTAGAAGGTCTTCTCGCCGGACTCGCCGTTCTGGATGATGTCCTTGATGCGCAGGTTGTTGCGCAGGATCTCGAAGGCCGCCACCCGGCCGCCGCCCGCCTTCTGGGGCAGGCGCTGGGAGACCACGAACTTCAGGCTCTCGGCCAGGCGCTGGCGGATCAGCGGCTCCTCGCTGGGGTCGAACATGCCGATGATGCGGTTCACGGTCTGGCCCGTGTCCGCCGTGTGCAGGGTGCCCAGCACCAGGTGGCCGGTCTCGGCGGCCTGCAGGGCGATCTCGATGGTCTCGTGGTCGCGGATTTCGCCCACCAGGATGACCTTGGGCGCCTGGCGGAGCGCCGCGCGCAGGCCCGAGGCGAAGGAATCGAAGTCCTGGCCCATCTCCCGCTGGTTCACGGTGCCCCGCTTGTGCGGGTGCACGTACTCCACCGGGTCCTCCAGGGTCAGGATGTGCACGGGGTACTGCTCGTTGATGGAATTGATGAGCGCGGCCAGGGACGTGGACTTGCCCGAGCCCGTGGCGCCCGTGACCAGGATCAGCCCGAACTTCTCGTGGGCCATCTCCTCGAACACCGAGGGCAGGCCCAGCTTGTCCGCCCGCGGCACGTCCATGGACAGCTGCCGGAGGATGATGGACACGGACCCGCGCTGGCTGAAGACGTTGACCCTGAACCGGGCCCTGCCGAACAGTTCGTATGACAGATCGCATGACCCGTGATCCACCATGTCCTGGTAGAGCCGGGTGTTGCCGCCCATCATGCACAGGGCGCAGGCCTCGGTCTGGAAAGGTTTGAGCGGCCCCAGGACCGGGTTCAGCTCCACGTCCGTGAGCACCCCGTGGACCTCCGCCTGCAGCGGCTTGCCCGCCACGAAGAAGATGTCCGAGGTGGAAGGCGCGAAGTCCAGGACCTGACCGATGATATGATCGAGCTGTGCTCGCTGCATGGTCTCCCCCCTCTTGTCTACGCGTCCGTGAAGTCCTCGGGCGCCTTGGTCAGGAACTGCTTGAACTTGGCCTTGTCCAGGGCCTTCTCGTAGGCCTCGTTGGGATCGATCCAGCGCTGGTTGAGCAGGCGCAGAATCTCGTCGTCGAGGGTCTGCATCCCGTACTTCTTCCCGGTCTCCATCACGGAGTTGATCTGGAAGGTCTTGTTCTCGCGGATCAGGTTGCGCACCGCGGGGATGCCCACCAGGATCTCCAGGGCCGCGCAGCGCCCCTTCTTGTCCACGCGCTTGAACAGGGTCTGGGAAACCACGGCGCGCAGGGACTCGGAAAGGCCCGCGCGGATCTGCTCCTGCAGGTCCCCGGGGAAGACCTCGATGATGCGGTCCACGGTCTTGGCCGCGGAAATGGTGTGCAGGGTGGAGAACACGAGGTGGCCGGTCTCGGCGGCCTCGATGGCCAGCTGGATGGTCTCCAGGTCGCGCATTTCGCCCACCAGGATGATGTCCGGGTCCTCGCGCAGGGCCCCGCGTATGGCCGCGGCGAAGCTCTTGGTGTCGCGGCCGAGCTCCCTCTGGTTGATGAGGCACTGCTGGGGCTTGTGCACGAATTCTATGGGGTCCTCGATGGTCAGGACGTGCTGCTTGCGGTTCTTGTTGGCGTAGTCGATGATGGCGGCCAGGGTGGTGGATTTACCGGAACCCGTGGGGCCCGTGACCAGCACCAGGCCCTTGGGCAACAGGGCCAGGCTCTTCAGGAGCGGGGGCAGGCTGAGCTGCTCCACGGTGAGGATCTCCGAGGGGATTTCGCGGAACACCGCGGCCACGCCCCGGGCCTGGTTGAAGAAGTTCACCCTGTAGCGGGCCAGGCCGGGAACCTCGTAGGCGAAGTCCACGTCCCCGGTTTCCTCGAACTCCTTGATCTTGGCTTCGGGCGATATCTCGTAGAGCAGTTTCTTGAGTTCGTCGTGCGCCAGGACCTTGTACTTGACGCGCTCAAGGTCGCCGTGCAGGCGGATGATGGGCTGGTTGCCGGCGGACAGGTGCAGATCCGAGGCCCCCATATCGTTCATCATTTTGAAGAAGGCATCTATCTGTGCCATTGTTCCCCCCCTTTGCGATGTTCTGACTGGACTGGGCGGCCCCGAGCGCGGCGGAACCGCTAACTATTCGGACTGCTTTCCGTATACCCAATTTCGATAAAAAGTGTACAGGTAATTTGCCCCCGAAAAAACGGTCAGGACCAGGGCCGCGTAGAGCAGCAGCAGGCCCACCCCGTTGGGATCGAAGCCCCACCAGTCATAGTGCAGGGTCAGGGGGCACAGGGCCAGGGACTGGACCACGGTCTTCAGCTTGCCCAGCCTGTCCGCGGCGATGACCACCCCCTGCTCCACGGCCACGGCGCGCAGGCCCGTGACCGTGATCTCCCGGGCCACGATGACCACCACAATCCAGGCGGGCACCCAGGCGTTGGCCGCGAGCATGATCAGCACGGACCCCACCAGGATCTTGTCCGCCAGGGGATCCAGGAACTTGCCGAAGTTGGTGACCTGGGCGTAGCGCCGGGCCACGATGCCGTCCACCATGTCCGTGAAGGACGCGGCCATGAACAAGAGGAGCGCGGCCAGGCAGGTGACCCTGCCCGGGAAGTGGAGCAGGATCACGATGACGGGCACGGCCAGGACGCGCCCCAGGGTCAGCTTGTTGGCCAGATTGAGCTTGTCGAGCATGAGTCAGACGCCGCCTGTGAGTTTGCGGTAAAGAGAAAGGACCTTGCGCACGTAATCCTGGGTTTCCTTGTATGGGGGGATGCCGCCGTAGCGTTCGACGGCCCCGGGGCCCGCGTTGTACGCGGCCAGGGCCAGGGCGTTGCTGCCGAAGCGGTCGAGCTGCATCTTCAGGTAGCGCACTCCCGCCTCGATGTTCTGCTCCAGGTCGAAGGGCTTCTGCATGCCCATCTGCCTGCCCGTGTCGGGCATCAGCTGCATGAGCCCCTGGGCGCCCTTGTCGGACACGGCCCCGGGCTTGAAGTCCGACTCCACCTGGATCACGGCCTGCACCAGGCGGTGGTCCACCCCGTGGGCCCGGGAACGGCTGCGCACAACGCGCAGGATGTCCTCGCGCTTGGCCCCGGGGAAGTTCCTGAACACCGCGAACACGCGATACGCCGTGGACGAGGGGCGGTTGGTGAAATGCATGGCCCCGTTCTCGTCGCGGTAGAAATACATGTCCGCACAGGCGGGCGGCCCGGGAACAAGGACCAGGCCGGCCGCCAGGGCCAGCCCGGCCAGATATGCTGACATGGTACGCGGCATGTACCCCGCCCTCCCCGAAACACCGCCCGGGGCTAGACGTGCGACGAGGACACCGCCTCCAGGCTGCCCTCGGCCGCCCGGGCGATGGTCTTCGCCAATTCCTGCATGGCCGCCTTGGCCGGGGAGTCGGCGTCCAGGAAGACCACCGGCTTGCCCAGGTCCGCCGCCACCACGGTGGCGGGATCCAGGGGGATGGCCCCCAGGAACGGCAGCCCGTACTTCTCGGCCAGATCCTTGCCTCCGCCCTTCTTGAAGAGATCGATCTCCTCGTGGCAGTGGGGGCAGACCAGGCCGCTCATGTTCTCCACCACGCCCAGGATGTTGGCCTTGGCGTACTGCAGGAAATTCACCGCCTTGCGCACGTCGGCCAGGGATATCTCCTGGGGCGTGGTGACCACGACGCACAGGGCGTCGGGGATGGTCTTCAAGACCGTCATATGTTCATCGCCCGTTCCGGGGGGAGAGTCAATAACCAGGAAGTCCAGAGGGCCCCAGTTCACGTCGGAGATGAACTGGCGGATGGCCGAGGTCTTCATGGGCCCCCGCCACATCACGGCCTGGTCCGTATCCTTGAGCAGGGAGTCCATGGACACGGCGCAGAGGTTCTCGCTGTAGTCCTTGGGCTTGAGCAGGCTGCCGCGATCCGAGTCCAGGCCGCCGCCGGACAGGCCCAGGAGCCGGGGCACGCTGGGGCCGTGGATGTCCACGTCCATGATGCCCACCTTGTAGCCCTGGGCGGACAGGGCCGCGGCGATGTTCACGGACACGGAGCTCTTGCCCACCCCGCCCTTGCCGCTCATGACGAACAGCTTGTACTTGATGCGTCCCAGGGTGGAGTTGATCAACTCGTCCTGGATGAGCAGCTTGGCGCTCTTGCCCTCGGCGGCGCCCTGGGCCCCGGAGGCGGACGAACAGGAAGTTGAAGAGCAGGTCTTGCAGGAACTCATATTGCGGTCCTCATGCTTGCTATGGTTGGGTCATTTCCAGGGCGGGGAATGCCCGCCCGGTCCCGGGATGTCCAGTTCACCTTACTGCTTCCCCGGGCCAGGCAAAAGCCCCGGGACGAAAAAACTCACGCCCGGCCGCGACGCGCCGCCCATTCCAGCCCCAGCACCACGAGGACCCCGGCCAGGGCCAGGCCCAGGGCCAGGAGCGCCTCGCCGTCCAGGGAGGCGGGCAAGACGTTCTTTTCGGCCAGCACATGGACCTTGCCCCGGATGACCACGGTCTGCAAGGTTTCCTTGAAAGGCCAGATCTTGCGCATGGCTCCGAGCATGAAGCCCGTGAGCAGGGCCACGGTGAGCCCGTGGTGCCGGGCCAAAAGCCAGGACAACAGCCGCGAGAACCCCGCGATGCCCACCAGGCAGCCCGTGGCGAACACGGCCAGCACGGCCAGGTTGCCCGCGTCCAGCGGGTTGCGCAGGGCCGCGGTGACGAACTCGTACTTGCCCAGGATGAGCAACAGGAACGAGCCGCTGATGCCCGGCAGGATCATGGCGCAGATGGCGATGCCCCCGCAGAGGAACAAGAACCACGGGTCCTCGGGGGTGGTCACGGGGATGAGCCCCACGATGCACCAGGCCGCCACGGCCCCGGCCCCCAGGGCCAGGACCGCGCCCGCGTTCCAGCGCCGCACCTCGCGGCCCACCACCAGCACCGAGGCCCCCACCAGCCCCAGGAACAGGGACCACACGGGCACGGGATGGTTCGTGAGCAGCCAGTGCATCAGCCCGGCCATGGACACCAGAGCCAGGCCGATGCCCGCCAGGAGCGGGACCAGGAAGCGGAAATGCGCCTCGGCCAGGGCCGCGCTGAAGTCCAGCCGGGCCAGGGCCAGGAGGAACCGGACGTTCACCGAGCGCACGGCCAGGAGGAGGTCCTCGTAGATGCCGGTGATGAAGGCCATGGTGCCGCCGGAGACGCCGGGGATGATATCCGCGCCGCCCATGCAGAAGCCCTTGGCCGCCAGGAGCAGGGCCTGGGGCCAGGTGCGCGGCCCGGGGCCGGCCATCCAGGCTTGCTTATAGGTCATGTGCGGAAAATCCTCCGGCGCGGGTTCCTTCCGGTCTTCGAGCCTGGCAAATCATTAAAAACATCGGTTTGCGCAGGCCGTTCCAAAGTAGTGAGATGCAAGGCGCAAGAAAAATTCAGGCCCGACGCGTATCCCAATACGCGAGGGTCTGGATTTTTCGCAGCAACGCAGCAGATCGCTGCTTTGGGGCGGCCTGCGCTAGAAGCCGTGGCGGCCTACGAGGTCCACGAAAAGCACGCCGCCCTTCTTCTCCCGGGTCACGGCCCCGTTCTGTTTGCGCACCATGACCAGGTCCTGGTTCTGGCGCGAACCGCCCACGGGGATGAGCATCAGCCCCGGGTCGCCCAGCTGGTCCACCAGGGGCGGCGGGACCTCGGGGCCTCCGGCCGTGACGATGATGCGGTCGAAGGGGGCCTGCTCGGGCCAGCCCAGGGTGCCGTCGTCCAGCTTGCAGCGCACCGCCGAATAGCGCATGCGGGTCATGCGCCTGCGCGCGGCCAGGTGCAACTCCCGGATGCGCTCCACGGTAAAGACCTGCGCGCCCATCTCGGCCAGCACGGCGGCCTGGTAGCCGGAGCCCGTGCCGATCTCCAGGACCCGCATGCCGGGCTCCACCTCCAGGAGGTGACTCATGAGGGCCACGATGTACGGCTGGGAAATGGTCTGGCGGTGGCCGATGGGCACGGGGTTGTCCGCATAGGCCTGGGCGTGCAGGGCCTCGTCCACGAAATCATGCCGCGGGATGCGCCGCATGGCGGCGAGCACGGCCGGGTTCGTCAGCCCCCTGGCCTCGATCTGCTCGCGCACCATCCTCTCCCTGCTGCGCCTGGGATCCACCCTCAACGGCCGCCCTCCTCCATAGCGATGTCCCGCGCGGACGCGCGCGTGAAGGGGTTCCATCAGATTTCAGTGCCCAAGTCAACAAAGCGCGCGGTCCCGGCCCCTTGACAGCCCGCCGGGGATGCGGGAATCTTATGTAACTACAACAAGGAGCCCTCGCATGCTCAAGGTAACAGACCTGATGACGCAGGAAGTCTTCACCCTGCGTACGTCCGACACCCTCAAGACGGCTCGATCCATGATGTCCCTGGCCCGCATCCGCCACATCCCCATCGTGGGCGAGAACATGGAGTTCAAGGGCCTGGTCACGCACCGGGACATCCTGAACGCCACCCTCTCGCAGTTCGCGGAGGTGGACCGCAGCACGCGCGACGAGATCGAATCCGGCATCCCCATCGCCGAGATCATGCGCACGGACGTGAAGACCGTGGCCCCGGACTCGGACCTGCGCAGCGCGGCCGAGTTGCTGCTGAACCACAAGTACGGCTGCCTGCCCGTGGTGGGCGACGAGGGCCTGATGGGCATCATCACCGAGGCCGACTTCCTGAAGCTGACCCTGAAGCTGCTGGAGGCCTTTGAGGGCGAACCGGAGCTCTGAACCGGCAACGCCGCAAGCGACGAGGACGGCCCCGCCCTTCCACGCAGGAAGGCGGGGCCGTTTTTGGTGATGGACGGCCGCCGGGCGGACGGCCGTCCCTGGGGGGAGGGTAAGGAAAGGCCGCTACTCGTTGGGGAACAGGGGCTCGGAGCCAAAACGCAGCTGGGCGGCCTTTTCCGCGTCCCAGCCCTTTTCGGCCCACTCCCTGCGCACCTCGTCCAGGTCGATGACCTTGGGCTCCACCAGGGTGAATCCCTTGGCGTCGCACCAGTCGTGCCTGTCCGCAAATTGCCCGTCGTAGCGCACCTCGTCGAGGATATAGTAGTTGGGGACCCCCATAATGCGATCCCACATGTGCACCAGGAACTCGAACTTGGAGGGATCGAACGAGTCCACCCCGTCCCAGTTCCAGGAAAACTTGCAAATCTCGTTGTCGTAGCCCAGCACGCAGAGGTACTTGGCCTTGCTGTCCAGGTACATGCGGCGCCGCACCTTGAGCGGCGTGGCCGTGACCGCGCCGGCCTCGAAGGGAACGGTCTCCCCGTCCAGGGTCACGCGGATGTGGCAGTCGTCATCTATCTTCATCCCCCAGGTGGCCGTGTTGCCCTTGCGCCACCAGCGGAGAGGCTTGTCCTTGTAGACTTCCGCACCCTTGTCCCGGATCCTCATTGCCGTGTTCTCGGAAATGGGATGCAACGCCAAGTCGCAGGAATGACCGTGAACGGCAAATGTGAGTCGCATAACCTTGACCTCCTCGCCAAAGCGCATTTGTTCGTTGACGCCCTGCCCTTTGCACCAGCCGTGCCGCTGCCATGTCATGGCGACAAATTGCATGATTAAGCCCCCGCCCTCTCGTGAAATTGTTCCCATAATTATCCCACGAAATCATCGCGCAAAACGCCCGTTCTGCGCGTTTGCACGATGGCCGACGAATATTTTCCTGGACCGCGCAACATTGCGCCAAAACAGACAAGACTGCCGTGCGAGGGCAGCACAAAGGCCGCGCTCCCGAAGGAACGCGGCCTTTGCACCATCAGCCCGGAATCAGGGCGAAAAAGGTCAGGAAAGGTCGAAGGCGGTGTTGCCCACGGGCTTGACCCCCGTGAGCTCGGTCATCTCCTGCAACAGGGCGATGGTCTTCTCGGCCTCCTCCTGTTCCACGATGTTGATGGCGAATCCGGCATGCACCAGCACGTAGTCGCCCAGGGCAGGCTTCTCGGGCAGAAGCATCACCGCGCACTGGATGAAGGTGTCGCTGTCGCCCACCTGGACCTTGGCGATGTCGTCGTCGATGTAATCAACTATCTTGCAGGGCGTAGCCAGGCACATGTTCGCCTCCTTGGCTTTGATGCGGTCGGCTCAGGCGGCCTTGGGGCTCCAGGAGCCGCCGGCGTCCTCTATCTCCTTGAGCACGTTCTCGATCATCTCGGGCACGCGCTCCAGAAGCTCGGGGTTGATCTCCAGGCTGGGGTCGGTCTGGTAGTCCTTGGGCTCGATGCCCACGATAACGGCCGAGGGCCGCTTGCCCGTGACCAGTTCGCAGCAGCAGAGCGTCTCCAGGAGGTCCATGTCGTGGACCGAATTCTTGAAGGCCACGGACAGGCGCACGTCGTCGCCCGTGAGCCGGTACAGGGTTCCCGGCGGATGGCCGTTGATCACCGCGTCCACGACCACCACGTGGTCGGCCTCGGTGATGGGGTCCATGAGGATGATGCCCCGAACCCCGCCGTCCATGACCGTGACGTTGTCCGAGAACTCGTACTCGCGCTGCATGCGCTCCACGACCCGGACCCCGATCCCCTCGTCCCGCAGCAGGATGTTGCCCAGGCCCAGGACCAATATCTTCTTGTCTTCCTGCGTCACGAATGCTCCTCGAACAAAAGAAAGAGGGACCCGGCCCGAAGGCCGGGTCCCATCATATAAGGCTTCAACCGTTACTGTCCACCCGTTAGCAGACCTTGAACTTGTAGGTTTCGTTGGTCTTGGGGTCGATGATATGCACGCCGCAGGCGATGCAGGGATCGTAGGAGTGGACGGTACGCAGGACCTCGACGGGCCGCTTGGGATCGAACACCGGGGTGCCGATCAGCGCCTCTTCCACGGGGCTCAGGGTGCCGCTGTCGTCCCGAGGTCCGAGGTTCCAGGTGGACGGAACCACGAGCTGGAAGTTCTTGATCTTCCCGCCCTCGATCTCGATCCAGTGAGACAGGGTTCCGCGGGGGGCGTTGACCGCGCCCACGCCGAAGGCCGAGTCGGGCATCTTGAAGGGAGCGACGACGTCGGTCTTGCCGGCGGCGACGTTCTTCTCCAGCTTCTCGATCCAGGAGACCATCTCGTCGCCGATGACCTTGGTCTCGATGCAGCGGGCGGCGGTGCGGCCGAGCGTCGAGAACAGGGCCGCGGGGCCCACGCCGAGGTGCTTGAGCACGGCGTTGACCAGGGCCTGGGTGGGCTTGTGGCCGCGCACGTAGGAGACCAGGGTCTGCGCCAGGGGGCCGACCTCGGTGGCCTTGCCGTCGTAGCGCGGGGCCTTCATCCAGCTGTATTTGCCGGTGGCGCCCGTCTCCATCTCGTTCAGGCTGGTGTACATGGGATCGGTGACGCCCTTCCAGGGATGCTTGGGCGAGCCGTCCTTGTACCAGCTGTGCTTCACGTGCTCTTCGACCATCTTCAGGTCGTAGTCGTGGACCTTGGAGATGTCGTTGTTGAAGATGGCGCCGTGAGGCAGGAAGCGGCTGTCCTGGTCGGCCTCGTCCATGGGGAACTCGCCGCAGCTCATGAAGTGCGTGGTGTGCCCGATGCCGCCCCAGTCGAGGTAGTACGGGGCCACGGCCAGCACGTCCGGGATGTAGAAGGTGTTCACGAAGTCCATGGTCTCCTTGAACAGGGCCTTGAACTGCGCGATCATTTCGGGCTTCAGGGCATCGTAGCAGGTGATGCCGCCCTCATACAGGCTCTGGGTGTGCGGGTTCTTGCCGCCGATGATGGCCATCATGCGGGACGGCAAGAGCTGCAGCTTGAGAGCCAGCAGATAGTGATGGGTGGCGATGAGGTTCAGCTCCGGCGGCAGCTTGTAGGCCGCGTGGGGCTCCAGGAAGTAGGCGTTGGTGAAGATGCCCAACTGGCCGCCTTCCACGAACTTCTTCAAGCGCGCCTGGGTGGCCTCGAACTCGGCCACGGTGTGCTTGCGGTGACCCAGGCCGGCGGTGTTGGTGATCTCGGCGGCCTTCTTGGGGTTGGCGGACAGCGCGCTGACCACGTCCACCCAGTCCAGGGCGTGGAGATGATAGAAATGCACGATGTGGTCGTGCAGGAACTGCGAGCCCAGGAGCAGGTTCCTGAGGATCAGGCCGGTCTCGGGGATCTTGCCCGAGACGCCCACGGCGTTCTCGACGCAGCGGGTGGAGGCCAAGGCGTGCACGTGCGTGCACACGCCGCAGGAACGCTGGGTGAAGTGCTTGGCGTCGCGGGGGTCGCGACCCTGAAGGATGATCTCCAGGCCGCGGAACAGCTGCGAGCTGGACCAGGCGTTCTTGACACGGCCGTTCTCCACCTCGACCTCGATGCGGAGATGGCCTTCGATCCTGTTGATGGGGTCGATGACGACTTTACCGGTGTAGTCCCCAACAGGGGTGACCGGGGCTGATTTCGGCTTACAACCTGCCATGGTTTCCTCCTATGAAATTGCTCGAAAGTCTCTTCGTGTTTCCAGATACTCCAATGCGCCTCGGATCAGGCTACGCGGACTCGTAGAAGGGACTCATGGTGTCCCAGAAGTCCGGCTCGGAGCAGCCGATGCAGGGGTGCCCGGCCTGGATGGGGAAGCTGACCTGGTTGAACAGGACCTTCGGGCAATTGTTGAAGGTATCCGGCCCCTTGCAGCCGAGCTCGTACAGGCAGTAGCCCTTCTTGGCTTCCTCGGAATCGAAGGACGGAGCGAACATGCCCTCTTCGAAGTACTTGAGGCGGGGGCAGTTGTCGTGCACGGACTCGCCGTAGAACAGGGTCGGACGGCCCACGTCGTCCAGCTCGGGGAGGCCCTTGGTCAGGAAGTAGACCACGGTGCCGATGAAGCTGATGGGATTCGGGGGGCAACCGGGAACGTTGACCATCACCGCGCCGCCCAGGGCCTCGGAACAGCCCTTGGCCTCGGTGGGGTTCGGGGCGGCCTTCTGCACGCCGCCGTAGGCGGCGCAGGTGCCCAGACAGATGGTGGCCAGGGCCTTGGGGTACATTTCCTCAAGGATGGAAAGCATGGTCTTGCCGCCCACCTTGCCGTAGACGCCGCCGTCCTTGGTGGGGACGCCGCCCTCGAGCACGAGAACGAACTTGCCCTCGTTGTCGTGCACGGTCTTGTGCAGGGCCTCTTCGATGGCCTCGCCCGCGCACTGCATCAGGGTCTCGTGGTAGTCCAGGGAGATCACGTCGAAGAGCACGGTGGCGATGTCGGGCTCGGTGCTGCGAAGCACGGACTCGGAGCAGCCGGTGCACTCGGCGAAGTGCAGCCAGACCACCGGAGGCCGCTTGTCGGAGGTCAGGGCCTGAGCGACCTTGGCCGGGGTGAACGTGGCGTCCGCAGCCATGGCGGCGGACACAGCGGCACAGAACTTCATGAAATCACGGCGTGAAACCCCTTTCGCAGCCAAGGATTCCAACACATCATTCCTACCGCTACCGATTGAACATTTCATAAGACACCTCCATAGTTACTAAACCCTTCCTCGGGTGCGCATCTTTGATCCCGCAGACAACCAGATTCTTCAGACCTGGGAGGAAGATGCGTTGGGCCCCGAAATGTGAAATATTTCACCAGCCTCCCAGGGGAGACCGAGCGGCAGGGTGCTGACTTTGCGAGAAGACGCACCCTGTCGTCCTATTCAGGAACAAATATGTAACGTGAAAGTTGGCAATATGTTCAACACACTTTTTTCGGGAGGTCAATACAAATCAAGAAATTTTCGGGTTAATTCCGACATATTCTCAACTGGTTAGAGGTTTCACTCAATGTTATGTCATTTAGTAACACCATTGCTGCATTCGTATACAGCGTGGTAACTGTTCAGGCGATTCTTTATATATTAACCCATCACCGCACCACCAGGGTAACACCTTTTTTGTTTTCGTATTACAACCTATCCCATCACAGCCCGATTTTCCGTACAACAGCGAAATGCGCCCGAAACACGCGCCGGACCGCCGGGTTGAGAGTCCTCGGGGAAAGAGCTATCCTCGGCCACCGAAAACAAGGACCCACAAGGAACCAAACCAGGAGCAACATCGCTTTGACTTCGCACACGAAATTCACCGTCCTGGTCGTCGTGGCCGTGGTGGCCATGCTGGCCGGGGGAAGCCTCGTCTATTTCAAGGACACCACCCCGCCCCAAGTGACCCTGACCCCCGCCCAGGGCGCCGTGGGCCCGAATACGCAATTCACCCTCGCGGCCGAGGACCCCTCGGGCCTGCGCCTGATGTCCGTGACCCTGGAAAAGGACGGGACGACCCTGCCCCTGTGCGGCGAAACCCCGGCCGGAAAGCCCGCCAGCGCCAAACTGGCCTTCACCCTGGGCGACGCCATCAAGGGCATCAAGGACGGCCCTGTGACCCTCAAGGTCCTGGCCGTGGACGGCTCCATGCACCGCCTGAACAAGGGCAACGCGGCCGACCTGGCCTTCACCCTGACCCTGGACCGCACCAAGCCCCGCATCGCCCTCACCAGCATGCAGCACAACCTGAACCGGGGCGGCTGCGGCGCGGTGGCCTACACCCTGAACGAGCCCGTTCATGAGAGCGGCGTGCGCGTGGGCGACCATTTCTTCCCGGGCCACGAGCTGGCGCCGGGCTCCTGGGCCTGTTTGTTCGCCTTTCCCTGGGACATGGAGCTCAAGGACTTCCATCCCGTGCTGGAGGCCGAGGACATGGCGGGCAACCGCCGCGAGCGCGGCTTCGCCTTCCACGCCAACGACCGTGAGTTCCGGCACGACACCCTGAACATCCCGGACAGCTTCCTGGAAGCCAAGATGCCGCAGTTCGAGCAGGACTACCCCGACGAGACCAGCCTCCTGGGCGTGTATCTCAAGGTCAACAACGAGACCCGCAAGCAGGACCGCGAGGCCATGCTGGCCCTGGGCGCGGACACGGCGGACAAGCCCCTGTGGAGCGGCCCGTTCCAGCGCCTGCCCAACGCGGCCAACAGGGCCCAGTTCGCGGACCACCGCACCTACCGCTACCAGGGCGAGGTGGTGGACCACCAGACCCACCTGGGCATCGACCTGGCCTCGGTGCGCAACGCCCAGGTCCCGGCGGCCAACGCGGGGCGCGTGGTGCGCGCCAGCGAAAACGGCATCTACGGCGAGAACGTGGTCCTGGACCACGGCATGGGCCTGATGACCATGTACGCGCATCTCTCGCAGATCGACGTGGCCGTGGGCGACGCGGTGGCCAAGGGCCAGATCATCGGCCGTACCGGGGTCACGGGCCTGGCCGGAGGCGACCACCTGCACTACGGGGTCTTCCTGGCCGGAGTGGCCGTTAACCCCGTGGAATGGTGGGACCCGCACTGGATCAAGAACAACGTCAAGGACCGCCTGGGCATGTAGGCCGGGCGTGGATCATGATGAAAAAAGCCCCCGCGGCGCACGCCGCGGGGGCTTTTTGTTCGAGGCGGCCTACTCCAGACCGGCCTTTTTCATGGCCGGGACGTATTTCCTGTCCACCTTCATGATGTGATTCACGAGCCAGTCCTTGAGGAAGGTCAGGGCCTTCATCTCCACGCCCGGCTTGCCGGCGAGCCAATCCTTTTCCAGCTCCACGACCTTCTTGACGATATCCGCGTGTATGCCCTGGTGATTCTGGATGTCGTCGTATCCGGCCTTCTGCATCATCCCCACCTCGGTGGAGAAATGCACATGCACGTATTCCTTGAGACCCGTGAGCAGCGAGGCCACCCGGTCCTTGCCATCCCCCTTGTGCACGGCCCGGAACAGGCCGTTGATCATGTCCACCAGACGCCGGTGCTGCTTGTCGATGGAGGGGACATCCACGGCCAGGCTCTGGCTCCAGGGCAGGAAGACCATCTCGCCGTCCCCCCGGGCCGCCGAATCGGCATCGTAGGACACCTTGAGCCTGTTCTCGGACAGGGTGGAGACGATGCTCTCCAAATCGTTGACCGCGCTGAGCAGCTCCCCGAGCAAGCCGATGCTTTCGGTGGCCCCGCGCACGGAATCCTTGGCTATGCCCGTGATGCGCTCCATGACCCCGCTCACCTCGTGCCCGGCCCGGGACTGCTCCTCGGCCAGGGAGACGAAGGGCCGCACCCGGGCCGACGTGCCGGACACGATCTCCACGATCTCCGTCAGGGCCCTTCCCGCGCCCCCGGCCAGACCGGAACTCCTCTCCACCGCCCCCAGGGCCTGGCCCATGCCCGCGAGGGTGCTGCGGGTCCCCTCCTGGATGGCGTGCACGGCCTCGCTCACGTCGGTGGTGGCCTGCATGGTCTTCTCCGCCAGCTTGCGCACCTCGTCGGCCACCACGGCGAAGCCCCGCCCGGCGTCCCCGGCGCGGGCCGCCTCGATGGCCGCGTTCAGGGCCAGGAGGTTGGTCTGGTCGGCGATGTCGTTGATCAGCGTCAGGATCTGGGTGATGCCGTCGGCGCGGCGGTTGAGGTCGTCGAGGCTGATCTTCATGCTGTTGGTGCTCTCCTGCACCGAGGCGATGGCCCCCACCACCTCGGCCACCGTTCCCGCCCCGCTCTCGGCCGTGTCCTTGGCCAGATCGGCGTTGTCCGCGGCCTCGGCCGAGCTTCCCGCGATCTCATTGCTGGCCTGGTCCATGCGTTCGAGGCTGACCGCCACCTCGCTGTTGAGCTCGCTTTGCAGGGCCGCGCCCTTGCTGACCTCGTCGATCTTTCCGTTCAGCCGCGCCGTGGCCCGGCCCACCCGCTCGGTGAGCCCCTTGATGGCCAATGCGGCGTCGTACATGCCCTGGCGTTTGGCCTTTTCGGCCTCGGCCAAAGCCTCCCGGGCGCGGCGCGAGGCATCCTCGGACTCGGCCAGGCTGCGCCGGGCCAACTTGTCCTTTTCGCGCAGGTCGGCCAGGGCGTCGCTCAGGGACGCGACCATGCCCACCAGGGCGTCGCGCAGGACCTTGAATTCGCCGACGTAATGGCCTTCCCTGCATTCGGGAACGCCGCCCTCGGCGACGCAATCCGTGAATTCCTTCAACCCCGTCAGTGGCTTGGACACGCTGATCCGGATGAACAAAAAAGTCAGCACCACGCCCAGAAGGGCCAGGGCGCAGCCCCCGGCCTGGATCCACAGCAGCCGGGAGACCTTGGCCTCGGACTCGGCCTGGAGCATGCCCACGGCCTTGTTCATGGCCCCGAGCACGGCCACGCTGTCCTTGAGGAGCCTGTCCCGGCCGGACTCGTCCAGCCCCAGCAGCAGCTTGCGGTACGGCTCCCACAGCGCCTCGACCTTGTCCAGCTGCGCGGCCACCTCGCCCGAGGGCAGGGGCAAGTCCGCGGCCGGGCCGGAAGGATTGAGGGTCAGGGGCGCGGGCCCCGAATTCCGCAGGGACCGCAGGGTGGTCTCGAAAACCCTCACGGTCCCTTCCAAGTTCGAGCGCAGCGCCTCCCTTCCCTGCCCCTGCTCCTCCACGCCCAGCAGATGCAGGGCCTCCTTGGCCGCCTTCTGGCTCAGCATGCGCTGCCGCCCGGCCAGGTTGATGACCAGGCCGTCGGCCTTCTGCTCCCTGGACACGCTCAGGGTGGCCCCGGCCAGCACCAGGGTCACGCAAAACAACCCCATGGCGGCTATGGTCAACCGCACTGAAATGGACATTCCCGCCTCCCGATTCGCAACCCGCTAAAAATAAAAGACAGGCTATATGCTATCACAGGGCGAGGATTCCTGCCAACCCGGGCCGAAAATTTCGGCCCGTGCGTGGAAGACAAGGATGGGGAAAATCGCGGGAAAAAACGGAGCCCGGCGTGGGACCGCGCCGGGCGAGAGCGAAACGTATCAGAAGCCCAGGGAACGAGCCAAATCCCGCCCGGCCTGCGCGGCCAGAGCCAGCACCTCCGGCCGCTGCGCCACGGCCCCGCGGTCGAACACCCCCAGCACTTCGACTTCGGCCACGATCTCATAGCCCAGGGCCGCCAGGGGCAGACGCATGGCCTCCATGGCCACGCCCATATCCGCCCTGCTCTCCTGCTCGGCCACGGCCGCGATGACGGCCTTGCGGCCCTGCCCGGCCAGCCTGCTGGACCAGGGGCGCGGGCGGGCGTCGCCGAAGTCGTAGTAGCAGTACAGGCGGTCGATGAAGGCCTTGATCCGCGCGGAGACGTTGTAGTTGTGCACCGGGGTCGCCAGGACCAGGCCCCGGGCCTTTTCCAGCAGGGGATAGACGGCCGTCATGCCGTCCGAGAACCCCGTGCAGGCCTTGTCCCTGCGGCAGGACTCGCAGCCCGTGCAGGCCGCGAAATCCACCTCGCGCAGGTGCACGGCGCGGCTTTCCCCTCCCGCCGCGCGCGCGCCGTCCAGGACCGCGTCCAGGATCAGATGCGAATTGCCCTCCTTCCTCGGGCTGCCCTCGATTCCCAGGATCATGGCGTCCTCCCCCAGGGCTTTCACCAGTCCACCGGTTTCTCGCCCCTGGCCGCAAGATGCTCGTTCACGGCCGCGAAATGCCCGCAGCCCAGGAACCCCCGGTGCGCGGAAAAGGGCGAGGGATGCGCGGCCGTGAGCACCAGATGCCGCTCCCGGTCCACGAGGGCGGCCTTGGAGCGGGCGAAATTGCCCCAGAGCAGGAAGACGAGGCCCTCCCGCTGCTCGGACAGGGCTCCGATAATGGCGTCGGTGACGCCCTCCCAGCCCAGGCGCGCATGGGACCCGGGCTTGCCCGCGCGCACCGTGAGCACGGCGTTCAGGAGCAGCACGCCCTGCCGCGCCCAGGGGGTCAGATCCGTGGAGCGTCCGGCCACGGCCCCGCAGCTCGCGTCCAGCTCCTTGAAGACATTGCGCAGGGACGGGGGCGTACGCAGGCCCTCGGGCACGGAAAAGGCCAGCCCGTGGGCCTGGCCCGGTCCGTGGTACGGGTCCTGGCCCAGGATGACCACGCGCACCGCGTCGAAGGGCGTCAGCTCCAAGGCGCGCAGCTCCATGCCCGCCGGAGGATAGACCTCGCCCGCGTCCGCGCGCGCCCGGGCCAGCAGATCGTCCACCGTTCCGTCGGCCAGAGCGGCCACATGCTTCTTCCAGGTCTTCACCATGCCTCCCATCGTAACATCACCACTGACCGTTCAAAAATAGTGAGATGCAAGGCGCAAGAAAAATTCAAGACCGAAGCGTACTCTCCGTACGTGAGGGTTTGAATTATTCGCAGCAACGCCGCAGATCGCTGTTTTTCAACGGTCTGAAAAGAAAAACGCTCCCCGGGCCAGAGCGCCGGGGAGCGTTGATTATCCATATGACCCCGCGCCCGGTCTAGCCGAGCTTCTTGCGGGTGGCGGCAAGGGCCTCCTGCTGCTCCTGGAAGGTCGCGAAACCCGCCTGGTGCAGGGCGTCCAGCACCGTGCCTTCCCAGTCCCAGCTGGCGTAGATCACGGGCTTGTGGAACACGGAGCGGAAGGCCTCCATCTCCTGGCGGTAGAAGCGCTCCTTGTCCGCGTCCAGGTTGTCGCGCAGCTGCTCGGCGAAGCGAGCCAGCTCGCCCTCGTACCACTCCATCAGGTCGTTGGCGGTCTTGTACTTCTTGAGGATGTGGCCGTAGTTCTTCTCCTTGAGCAGCGCCACCAGGTTCGCCAGGTGCCGCTCCTTGAGCCAGGCCCCGAGCTTGTCCGAGGGGATGTTCAGGGCCTCGACGTCGGCCATGTCCAGCTTGGTGCGGTGGTAGGTGTCCGGCACAACCGAGGCCGACGCGATGCCCGCGATGGCCACCAGGCCTCGCAGGATCACGCTGTTGGACACGCCCTGGCCGCAGAAGCCCACCTTCTTCTGGAACTTCTGGCCCGTGAAGATGGTCACCAGGATGGCCCAGACCACGGCCGGGTCCTCCTCGTCGTAGATGTGCTGCAGGCGCGAGTTGTCGCGGTCCGTGGCCAGCACCATCTGGGTCATGTCGTTGGAGCCGATGGAGAAGCCGTCGAACTCCTGGATGAACTGCTTGGCCAGGATGGCGTTGGCCGGGATCTCGCTCATCATGATCAGCTTCAGGCCGTCCACGCCGCTCTTCACCTTGTGGACCTGCTCCAGGTAGCGCTTCATGGAACGGGCCTCCTCCAGGGTGCGCACGAAGGGCAGCATCATCTGGAGGTTCTTGCCGCCGAATACGCCGCGCGCCAGCTTGAAGGACTCGATCTCCCAGTCGTGCAGGTTCCGGGACACGCCCCGGTAGCCGATCATGGGGTTGTCCTCGTAGGCTTCGAACAGGCTGCCGCCGATGAGGTTCCTGTATTCGTTGGATTTGTAGTCGGTGGTGCGGTAGATGATGTCCCGCCCGTAGAAGGCCATGGCGAACAGGGCCAGGCTCTGGGACAGGGTCTGGACGTAGTGCTCCTTGCCGTTGCGGAAGCCGCGCGAACGGATGATGCCCCGGATGCGGTCCTTCAAGGTCTTGACCTCGTCGATCTCGCGGGTCAGGCCGACCTTCAGGGCCACGTCGCGACGCAGGGCGCCGATGCGCTCCAGCACGTCCTGGACCATGGGCTCCTCGGCGATGCGCGCGCAGTGGGCCTGGACCTTGTCCAGGGCGTCCTGGCGGCGCTTTTCCGCGTCGGGGTCCGTGCCCGGGGTTTCGAGGATCTCGGTGTAGCCCATGATCACGGCCACGTGGGCCTCCAGGTCCTCGCTGGTCTTGAGCACGTCCAGGCGGCGGGTGGCCAGCTCCAGGTGCGTGTCCAGCTGCTTGTCCAGTTCGCGCAGGCGGCGGTGGATGGCCAGGACCTCGTCGGTGGTGCCCCGGCTGCCCGAGGACCGCTCGCTGATCTCCTCGATCTCCTTGCCCAGGCCCGTGACCACGGCCACGTATTCACGCAGCTTGAGGTCCAGGTTCTGCACGCCCTCGGCCAGCTGCTCCTTGACCACCTTGGTCAGGCGGGCGTCCAGGGAGCGCAGCTTCTTGTTGATGAGCACGTCCAGCTGGCCGTTGTCGTAGGCCTCCAGGGCCAGGGGATGCACGGCGATGTTGCCGAGCATGAATTCGGCTCTGAGCAGCCCCACCTCGAAGTCCGGCACCTGGCGCAGGCGCGACAGGAACAGGGACTGGCCCACGTCGGCCAGGATCAGGCCGACCTTGGTCTTGGTGGCGGGCAAGGCGGCCACGTCGATCTCGCCGCCCTTCTCCACCAGGGGCAACAGCCCCCGGTAGACGTGGCCGCGGGAGCCGTCCACCGTGACCTCCTGGCCGTCCAGGCTGCGCAGCACCTCGGCGCGCTGGATGCCGATGACGGCGGGGATGCCCAGCTCGCGGGAGGTGATGGCCGCGTGGGAGGTGTCGCCGCCCACGTCGGCCATGATGGCCGAGGCGATGCGCATGCCCGGCACCATGTCCGGGTCCGTGCGCTCGGCGGCCAGCACGTCGCCCTTGTTGACCTTGTTCAGCTCCAGGGCGGAGCGCAGGAACTTCACGGTGCCCTGCCCGGCCCCGCGCGACGCGCCGTTGCCCTCGATGACCATTTCGGCGGTGGCCAGGGCCTTGGCGTCCACCTCCATGCGGCGCATGAAGATGGTGCTCGGGTGGGTCTCGAATTCCTCGTTCCAGCGGGTCTCGGGCCGGGCCTGCACGAACCACAGGCGGTCCGAGGAGTCGATGCAGAACTCGGTGTCCATGATCATCCCGCCGTAGGCCTTGGAGATGGCGCGCACGCCGCAGGCCACGTCCTCGGCCTGGGCCAGGGACAGGGACCACTGGTAGGCCTCCAGGTCGTCGACCTTGACCAGCTTGGTGCCGCCCTCGGCCTGGTAGACGATCTTCTTGTCCTTGTAGCCCATGAAGCGGATGACCACCTCGGCGGAGTCGTCGCGCTGGAAGACGTAGAACTTGTCCGGGGTGACCATGCCGCCCACCACGGCCTCGCCCAGGCCGTAGCTGGCGTCGATGGAGACCAGCTCCTTGCGGTCCGTGCCCCGGCAGCCGGTGGCCGTGTCCGCGGAGAAGGCCGTGCCCGAGATCACGGGGTTGATCATGCGCATGATGCACACGGACAGCGACGTGTTCTCGATGGCCCATTCCTTCTTGGCCACGGCGGCGAACTCGTCGTCGCCCGTCTCCTCGGCCTTGGCGATGGCGTCCAGGATGGCCTCGCGGCGGTAGGTCATGGAGCGCAGGTTGTAGGCGGAGGCGCAGTCCCAGTGATAGGCGTCCACGCACATGTTCTCGCCCACGATGTTCAAATAGGTGTCCTGCAGCCCGGCGAAGGCCTTCTTGCGGCTGTCCTCGCCGGCGGCGGAGGAGCGCACGGCCACGGGCACGTCTTCCAGACCCGCCTCCTTGCAGATGTCCAGGTAGGCGCGGCGCACCTCGGCGTCCACCTCGGCGGGCAGATCCACGGAGAGGATGGCCGACTGCACGAGCACCGAGCGCTTGCGCAGCTGGTCGATGCCCTCGGGGCTGGTGGCGAAGCCCTCGACGATGTTGTTGATGAAGGACCGCAGCTTGACCAGGGTGCCCTTCTCCTTGGAGTCGTAGACGATCCTGGCGATCTTCTTGACGAACTTCTGGAGGTACTCGGGGTCCTTGTTGATGTCCTCGTTGGTCCAGTCGATCTTCGAATACTCGGCGTCCACCGTGGAGCGGATCAGCGCCGCGTTGACCCTGGTTTCGTCCAGGAGCTTGTGGAAGGCTATGGAGGAAATGGCGCGGAACTGGGGCGCGCGGATGCCCTTGACCTGGCTGATGATGGCGGTGTTGTAGTTCTTCCCGCCCACCAGGATCTCGGCCTCCTCGCCAATGCTCACGATGTCGGCGCCCGTGAGCACCGTCTGCTTGGAGGCGCCGGCCTTGGCGGCCCCTTTCTTCTTTGCGTTCGAGGGCTTTGTATCGGTCTCGGCACTTTTGGCTTTAGCCATTGTGTCCTCCTCCTTTGAGGCGCAGGAACATGCTGATGCGCGGGCGGGCCGCCCTTCGGCCCACGGCGCGAGTTTGTATTGAGGCGGCCCGCCGTTTCCGGCGGGCCGTGGTCCTTAGAGTTTACGCCCGCAACCGGGGCAGAAGCTGTAATTGTCGTCCAGGATGTGCATGTCGCATCCCGGGCAGGTTTTGGGTATGGGACCCAGCTCCACCAGGAGCTCGCCTTCCACCACGGGGACCATTTTCTTGTCGTCCTTGAAGTTGGCGGCCTTGAGCACGCGCTTGACCACGCCGCCCACAGGCGCGAGCACGGCCTTCTCCTGCTTCATGATGGAGATGTTGAAGAGTTCCTCTCCGGCCTCCACCACCTGGCCCGGCTCCACGTACATGATCCAGAGATCGCCGTTGGAGGGCGCGCCCACCTGGAAGGGGTTGGAGGAATCGGCCCGCTCCACGCTGGCCTTGCCGCCGGAAACGGGCTCGGCCACCTTCACCGGGCAGATCACGGCCTCGGAGTCCAGGATGTAGCGCACCACGCTGGTGCCCGAGTCGTCGGGGTCGGTCATGTGCACGATGGTCATGCTGTGGGGCTTGCGCGAGCTGTCCAGGAAGGACAGTTCGCGGCCGACCTCCAGGCCCTCGAACCAAACGTCCAGGGGCACGCAGTTGGGGTCGCCGAAGCGCTGCACGAACTTCATGGTCTTCAGGGCGTCGCCCGGGTGGTTCAGGTACATCACGAATTCCTCGTGATTGGGCTCGCGGCGCAGGTGCTCGCGCAGGGCCGCGCGCTCGGCGTCCAGGTCCACGTCGGGCAGGGAGAGCAGCGGCGAGGCCTCGGTGCGCCGGGCCAGGGCCTTCTTGTAGTCCGGGCCGAAGGCGCTCTCGTAGACCCAGTTCGCGGGGAAGCCCAGGGGCAGCCGCCCGAACTTGCCCAGCAGCAGGTTGCGGAAGGCGTCGTTGGAGTCGCGGTAGATGGCCAGGCGCGAACGCCTGATGTTCTCGGACTGCTCCTCCTCGGGCGTGTTGACCACGTAGTCCAGCACGTCCAACAGGTCGCGCACCTCGCGCTCTCCGCCGCGCTTGTAGGCCCCGGTCACGCCCAGGAAGGCGGTGTTCCAGGTGATCTGCGAGCCCGGGGTCACGTCGTGGTAGCGCACGATCTTGCGCGTGCTGGCCAGGAACTTGAGCATGTACGGC
The DNA here is from genome assembly GCF_054819825.1 of Desulfocurvus sp. DL1XJH-121. NCBI lineage: Bacteria > Pseudomonadati > Thermodesulfobacteriota > Desulfovibrionia > Desulfovibrionales > Desulfovibrionaceae > Desulfocurvus > Desulfocurvus sp. DL1XJH-121. The sequence continues at coordinate 41,493 of NZ_JBTVWW010000006.1, read as the reverse complement.
AGCAGGTGGATATACCCCTGCTTGAGGGCCCCTTCCTGGGACGAGGACGTGGCGCCGCCGGGCATGCCGTGCTCCACCACGTCGTAGTCGATGCCCTGGAAGTACGGGGCCGTATAGCGGTCGTAATAGGGCATGATCTGCTTGAGCACGAAGTTGCAGGTGCGGATCACGTCCTTGTTCAGATTGGTCTTCAGGCCCAGGTCCTGCTCCATGTACGCGGCCGTGGACAGGACCTCGCCCTGGCCGTACCAGCGCACGCAGGCGCCGATGGCCGTGTCCACGATATGCGCGCCGGCCTTGGCGGCCTCGCCCAGGGCCGGGACGAACAGGCCGTCGGTATAGTGCCGGTGGTAGTGCAGCACCAGGTCGGGATACTTCTTGCGCAGTGCCGTCACCAGGGCCTTCATGAAGTGCGGCGGGCACAGGCCGCCCATGTCCTTGAGGCCCAGGATGATCATCTTCTGGGCCTTTTTGGTGGACACGCCCGCGATGTCGCGCACCAGCCCGAGGATCTCCTCGGTGACGCCCAGGTAGTGGTTCACGTCGAAGCCCTTGGCGTGGGACATGGACAGCGCGGGCTCGAAGATGTTGCGCGTGGACGAGAGCACCACCTCGGCGAAGGGGCGCATATTATCGATATGGTTCAGGAAGTCGAAGCAGCGGATGATGTCGTAGTGCTCGTTGACCATCTCCGCGGTGGCCTGCATCACGTTCTTGGACTGGGGCTTGTAGCCCAGCACGTTGGTGGAACGGATCAGGATCTGCTTCAGGGTCTTGGGCGCCAGCTCGTTCCAGCGCGCGGCCTCGGTGAAGGGATAGGTCATGTTGGCCAGCATGGCCACGTGGAAGTGCGCGCCGCCGCCGTTCTCCAGGGAGAAGAACCCGCAGTTGTCCAGGTACTGGGCCACGATTTCGTCCTCGGCCAGGCGGAAGCGGTTGCCGCTGTTGGACTGGGTCTGGTCGCGGCCCGTGGTGTCCGTGAAGTGCACGTGGTCCGAATCGCGCACGTAGTCCAGGGTGGCCTGGCGGTCGAAGCGCGGATAGGGGTGCTCCTGGGCGTTGGGGAAGATGCGCGGCAGCACGGGCTCGAAGGCGTCCAGGCGCTTGTCCGCGCGGCCCCGGTATTCGCCCAGGGACACGTACTCGTTGTAGCCCTTGGCCGAGATGTCGGCGATGAGCCGCGAGAGGCGCAGGGCCTCGGGCTCCTCGTCGACGTAATGCATGAGCTCCGGCGTGTTGCCGATGAAATTGGTGTTGAAGTCGCCGTCGCGGAACTTGCGGTTGCGGATGATCTGCAGGTGGAAGGGGATGGTGGTCTTCACACCGCTGACGTTGTACTCGCGAAGCGCGCGGTCCAGCACCCGCAGGGCCTTTTTCCAGGTCTTGCCCGAGGCGGCCAAGAGGCTCGCGGCGCTGTCGTACTGCGAGGGGAACTCGTAGCCCGCCGTGACGCAGGAATCCAGGCGGATGCCGGGGCCGCCCGGGGACACGTAACGGGTGATGCGCCCGGAGTTGGGCGAGAAGCCGTCCTGCGGGTCCTCGCAGTTCACGCGCACCTGCAGGGCCACGTTGCTGGGCTTGGTGACGGTCTTGCTGAAGCGCAGCTTGCCGCCGAAGGCGATGGAAATCTGCTCCTCAACCAGGTCCACGCCGTAGCGCAGCTCGGTGATGCCGTGCTCCACCTGCAAACGGGTGTTGACCTCAATGAGGTACGGGGTGCCGTCGCCCTCCACCAGGAACTCCACCGTGGCCAGGGAGTAGTAGCCCACTTCCTTGACCAGCTGGCAGGCGTATTCCTTGAGGCTCTCGCGCAGTTCCACGGTCATGCCCGGCCAGGGCGAGGGGGTGATCTCCACCAGCTTCTGGTGGTTGCGCTGCACGGTGCAGTCGCGCTCGTCAAAAGCGAAGACGTTGCCGTAGCGGTCGGCCACCACCTGGATCTCGATGTGGCGCACGTTGGTCAACAGGCGCTCCACGTACAGGCGGGGGTTGCCGAAGCTGGCCTGGGCCATGGCCGAGGCCTTGTTGAAGGCGTCCTCCAGCTGCTCGGGGCGGAAGACCTCGTAGATGCCGCGGCCCCCGCCGCCGCCCTCGGCCTTGAGCATCACGGGGTAGCCGATCTGCCCGGCGATCTCGCGGGCCTCGGGGATGCTCACGGCGCCGTCGGAACCGGGCACCACGGGCACGCCCAGGCGCTTGGCCAGGGCGCGGACCTGGACCTTGTTGCCCAGGATGCGCATGGGCTCGGCCTCGGGGCCGATGAATTCGATGCCCGCCTTGCGGCACTTCTCGGGAAAGGATTCGTCCTCGGCGGAAAAGCCCCAGCCGGGGTGGATGGCCACCACGCCCCTGGCCTTGGCTTTTCGGATGATGCGGTCGATGTCCAGATAGGCCCTGGGGTTGTCGCCCAGGAGCATGAGCTCCTGCACGCCGGTGGTGGCCGGCGAGGTCTTGTCCACGTCGGTGGCGGTCATCACGGGGATGGCGTCGCTCATCTCACGGATGGTGCGCACGATGCGGCGCGCGGGAATACCCCGGTTGGCGACGAGAATTCTCTTGCCCTTGATCTTCTCAAGGACGTCCTTGAACGGAATGGGACGGGGGGGTTTCTGAGCCAAGGCCACAACTCCTCATGACGTCGCCCCGCACCTTGCGGGGCTATCGCCGCTTAACAATTAGTCCGGCGCGATGCTCCCGGAACGGAGAATCTCCCTGCGGCCTTGACGATCGAGGATCAGGCCGCCGTCCTCCGCAAGGCCGACAGGCACAGCGTAGAACTCCTCTTGCGCGCCCAGGACCCGAACACGGCGGCCCAGCCAGACCACCCGCTTTTCGAGCCCCGCCAGGAAAGAACGGGGATCAGCGTCGCAAGCCCGACTGTCATACCAGTTCCGGGCCAAATCCACAAGCCTTTGCCACAGGGAAATGGTGGAAAACACGTCACCAAGCGGTGACAACGACCCTCCCCGTGGGCTCCACTCCGTGCGAATATCCCTGTCCAGCGGGGCTGAAACAAGATTCACCCCGATGCCCACAAGGACTTCTCCCCCTCGCTCCTCCACCAGGATGCCGCCGACCTTGGAGCCGTCGGCCAGAAGCAGGTCGTTGGGCCACTTGATGGAGACGCTCAGCCCGCACTGTTCCAGGGCTTCGGCCATTATCCCCCCTACGACCAGGGGGACCAGGCCGTTCCAGGGCGCGGACAGCGAGGGCCAGCGCCACGCGGCATAGATGTTACCCGGCGGTGACACCCAGAAACGCCTGAGTTGGCCACGCCCGGAGTTCTGGGACAGGGCCAGCACGGCGCCCCACTCCGGCAGGAGCCCGTCGGCGGAAAGCGCACGGGCAACGTCCAGTGAGGAACCGCATTCGCCGCAGACAATGACGGAAGAGGCGTTCGTCGAAGCGTCGTCGGAGGGGGCCCACCAGGGACCGCGCTTGAGCCACGGGCCGCGACGGTCAACCTCGGCGGCCCACAGGGGATGGGACTTCGCGAGGGCCTCGGGATCCAGGGGGGCGGCTAGCCCCTCCCGGCCTTCGGCCCAGAGCAGAATCCCGCAGGATTCGATCATAGGTCTTCCGTACTTCTCCCCGGCCCGGAGGTCAATCCCGACTAGCATGGTTCGTCCCCGGTCTGATATAAGGTCGCTCATGCTGATCTGTCTGGTGGGCGGCGCGGTGCGCGACATGCTGCTGGGCCGGGAGGTCGCGGACCGCGACTACCTGGTGCTCGGGGCCACGCGCGCCCAGTTCCTGCGGCGCTTTCCCGGGGCCCGGGAGGTGGGCCGGTCCTTTCCCGTGTTCCTGGTGGACGGCCGGGAATTCGCCTTCCCGCGCTCGGAATGCGCTCCCGCGGCCTGCTGCTCCTTCGGCCCGGGGGACGTGCTGAACGAGTTGGCCTCGGACCTGGCGGCCCGGGACCTGACCGTCAACGCCCTGGCCCTGCCCCTGCCGGACTTCCCGGCCCTGCCCGCGCCCACGGACGCGCGGGGGCTGGTGGCCGGGCTGCCCACGTCCCTCGCGGACCTGGACGGCCGCGTGCTGCGTCCCGCCGGACCCGACGCCCTGGACCAGGACCCCCTTAGGGTCTTCCGCGCGGCGCGCTTCGCGGCGCAACTCCCGGACTTCGCCCTGCACGACGAGCTGGCCCGGGCCATGGCCCGGGCCGCGCCCCTGGCCACGGACCTGTCTCCCGAGCGCGTGGGCGCGGAGTTGCGCAAGGCCCTGCGCTCCCCGGCCCCGGGGCGCTTCCTGCGCGTGCTGGCGGATACGGGCTGCCTCGCGCCCTGGTTCGCGGAGCTGGACGGGGCCGACGCCGTCCCGGCCGGGCCCGCGCCCCACCACGACTGCTCCATGCTGGAGCACACGGCCCGGATCATGGACGCCCTGGCCGGGCAGGAACTGCCCTGCTGGATGGCACTCTGCCACGACCTGGGCAAGACCGCCACGCCGCCGGACGGCCATCCCAGCCACCACGGCCACGAAGCCCTGGGCGCGCCCCTGGCCGAAAGGCTGGGCCGCCGCCTGGCCCTGCCCGAGCGCTTCATCCGCGCCGGGGAACTGGCCGCGCGCCTGCACATGCAGGCGGCCCGCTATCCCGAGCTGCGCCCGGGCACGCGCGTGGACCTGCTCGCGGCGCTGCACGCCCGGCGTCTGACCCGCGAACTCTTCGCCCTGGCGGCCGCGGACTGCGGGGAGGACCACACCGCCACGGCCCTCGGCGACCTGGACGCCATGCTGCGCGTCCGCCTGCCCGAGGACCAGCGCGGCCTGGGCGAGGAGTCCGGGCGCAGGCTGCGCGAACTGCGCTGCCAGGCCCTGACCGCCAGGCCCCGCTGACCCCGACCAGCCGCCCTTCCCGGGCCCGTTTCCAGCGCCTCCCTTAGAACTCCCTCTTGACTATAGAATACTCCACTGCTAGGCATTACAATGGAGAATAGGTATTTTTACGATTCCACCTCCCGGTGCAGCCATGAAACCCGGATTGTCGCATCTGCTGGGCCCCCTGCCGGACCTGGCCTCCATGGACGGACCGCGCCCGCGCGGAAAGTGGGGCGCGTTCTCGCGCCGCGTTCTGGAGCCCGCCCTGCTCCTGGCGGGCATCCTGGGCGTGGTCTGGCTGGTGGCGGCCACCGGGGGCATCAAGTACGTCTACGCCCACCTCATGTATCTGCCCCTGGTCCTGGCCGCGTACCGCTTCGGGCTCTGGGGCGGGCTCCTGGCGGCCCTGGCCGCGGGCCTGTGCCTGGGGCCGCTGATGCCCATCAACGTGGCCACCGGCGAAAAGCAGGACCTGGCCAACTGGCTGACCAGGATGGCGCTCTTCCTGCTGGTGGCTGGCCTGAGCGGGCTGCTCTTCGGCCGCCTGCGCCGAGGCGCCTCGCAGCTCAAGCGCATGCTGGACACGTCGCGCAAGACCCTGCGCAACGTGCTCAAGACCTTCTCGGCCATCATCACGGCCCGCGACAACCGCACGGGCGATCACAGCCAGCGCGTGGCCCACAACGCCTATTCCATGGGCCGCCAGATGGGGCTCTCCCAGCCGCAACTCCAGGAAATATACTGGGCCGGGCTGCTGCACGACATCGGCAAGGTCTGGATACCCGACGCCATCCTCCAGAAACCCGGCAAGCTGACCAGGAGCGAACTCGCCCTGATGCAGAAGCACGCGCCCCTGGGCGAATCCCTGCTGCGCAAGCTGTCCCCGGTGTTCGCGGGCATCGCCAAGGGCGTGGGCCAGCACCACGAGCGCTGGGACGGCCGGGGCTATCCCGGCAGCCTGAAAGGCGAGGCCATCCACCTCTACGGCCGCATCCTGGCCGTGGCCGACGTGTTCGAGGCCCTGACCGCCGAGCGCCCCTACCGCGCCCCCGTGTCCCGCGACGAGGCCGTCAGGTACGTCAAGGAGCAGTCGGGGATCCTCTTCGACCCCATCGTGGTGGCGGCCTTCGTGGCCGGGGCCCAGGCGGACATCATCCTCGTGGACGGCGAGCCCTCCCGCTGGCAGGATCCGCCCATGGACCTGGACGAGAAGGAGGCCCTGGAAGCCCTGCTTGGAAGGACGGCCTCGGCCCGGCCCGGATCCAAGGCCGCATCCGGGAAAAACCGCAAGCCGACGGCCCCCAAGCCGGTCGATCCCTCCAGCTGACCCGGACGCCCGAGGGCCGGGGCAAGCTCCCCGGCATCCACGGCAAACCGCGCCTTCCCGAGCCAAACACGGATTCCTTTCCTTTAAAAACTTTGACAGTAATTCCGCGTTATGGCTATATGATGGACAACGTAAATAACATGGAACAGGCGGTCCTCGCCCGCCCGCCAGGCGTCGTTCCAAGGAGGTTTTGCATGAGACTGCTGACGCGATCCGATTTCGACGGCCTGATCTGCGCCGTCCTGCTCAACGAACTGGGGCTCATCGACGAATGGAAATTCGCGCACCCCAAGGACCTGCAGGACGGGACAATCGATGTCACGGACAACGACATCCTGGCCAACGTGCCCTACGTCAAGGGCTGCGGCATGTGGTTCGACCACCACGCCTCCGAGGCGACCCGCCTGGGCACGGATTTCGAATTCAAGGGCTCCTACAAGCAGTCTCCCAGCGCGGCCCGCGTGATCTGGGAATACTACGGCGGCCATGAGAAATTCCCCAAGGATTTCGACCAGATGATGGAAGCCGTGGACAAGGTCGACTCGGCCATGCTGTCCAGGGACGAAATCCTCAAGCCCACGGGCTGGATTCTCCTCGGATTCATCATGGACCCGCGCACGGGCCTGGGCCGCTTCCGCGACTACCGCATCAGCAACTACCGCCTCATGGAAGACCTCATCGAATACTGCCGGGCCATGCCCGTGGAGAAGATCCTCGAGCTGCCCGACGTCAAGGAGCGGGTGAACCGCTATTTCGAGCAGGAGCAGCTGTTCCGCAAGATGCTGGAGGACAACTCCGAGGTCCAGGGCAGCGTCGTGATCATCGACCTGCGCAACCAGGAGACCATCTACGCGGGCAACCGCTTCATGATCTACGCCCTGTATCCCGAGACCAACATCTCCATCCACATCCTCTGGGGCCTGAACAAGCAGAACACCGTCTACACCGTGGGCAAGAGCATCCTGAACCGCAGCTCCAAGACCGACGTGGGCAAGCTGATGCTCAAGTACGGCGGCGGCGGCCACGACGCCGTGGGCACCTGCCAGGTGGAGAACGACCGCGCCGAGACCTCCCTCAAGGAGATCGTGGGCCAGATCAACGCCGACGGCTGAGCCCGCGCCAATACGCAAACACAAGGGCCGCCCCACTGGGGCGGCCCTTTTTATTGTCTGAAAACGCCAGCACCTTAGAGGATTATGCGCAGGTCGCGGGCCAGGACCTCGAAGCTGAACTCCGTGCCCGTGCCGCACCATTCGCCGTCGCACTGGAAGGCCTGCTCCGTGGGGCAGGAGACAGTGAAGCTCCGACCCTTGTGGAAGACCCCGGTGTCCGGGCGGACCTTGAGGGCCGCCGCGGCCAGGGCCGAGGCCGTGCGCAGCCGCCCCAGGTTGAAGGCCCGCACGTGCAGGCAGGGGTCCGTGAGGTCGCCCCGGTTCACGCGCAAGCCGTAGCCGTAGAAGGGATGCTTGGAAATGATGGTGGCTAGGCTGCCCGGCGCGGCCTTGACCACGGAGCCGTCGCGGATCTCCACGTCCGCGGGCCGGTATTCGGCCAGGGCCGCGGCGAAGGCCAGGCCGTAGCGCACCAGGCCCTTCTGCCGCCACACGCGCAGCTCCTCGTACTTGCGCACGGTGAGCGCGTCCACGCCCAGACTGGCGAAAAAGGCCTTGCGCCCGCCGTTGACGAGCATCACGCCCACCTCGGTGCCGGCCTTCCTGCGCACCCGCTGGAGGTAGTCCGCCCGGTTGGACAGGCCCAGGGCGCTGCCCAGGGCGTTGCCCGTGCCGAAGGGCAGGTAGCCCAGGGCGGCGTTGCCGCGCGGGGCGTTCAGGGCGTCGGTGAAGGTGCCGTCGCCCCCGGCCACCAGGACCACGTCGCTGGTGCGCGAGGCCTCGGCCACGCAGGCCCGGAAGTCCTCGGCGCTCACGCTGTCCAGGCCCAGGACCGGGGCGTCCAGGTCCCGGGCGATGGCCGCGATCCGCCGCCTGCCCTTCTCGCGGCGCATGCGCCCGGCGGCGGGGTTGGCCACCACCACGCAGTCGCGCCTGCGCATGATCGCCGGTGCCTTGCGGAACTGTTCCTGATCCATGTTCGTCGCTCCTTCATGCCCCGCCCCGTGGCGCGGCCGACAGTCCCCACCCCATATCCATCCCGGGAGTTTTGTGTCAACGAATCGGCGAAAATGTAACAATCACGAGACATCCCCCGCATGTCACCGCATCTTCACACAACCCGGCGCGGTTACGGATACTTGTCCCCGAGGTTTCGACCTCAGCGAACAGGAGCCGTAGAAGACATGAAAATCGCCATCGCCACCGACGCCTGGAACCCCTACGTCTGCGGGGTGGTCACCACCCTGAACCGCATGGTCGCGGGCCTCCAGGCCCGGGGCCACGACGTCCTGGTGGTCCATCCCGGCCTGTTCCGGACCGTGCCCTGCCCCACCTATCCGGACATCCCCCTGTCCGTGCTGCCCGGGCGCAAGCTGGCGCGCATGCTGGACGAATTCGCGCCCGAGGCCGTGGCCGCGCCCACGGAGGGCCCCCTGGGCCTGGCCGCCAGGAACCACTGTGTGCGGCGCGGCCTGCCCCTGACCACGGCCTTCATGACCCGCTTCCCGGAATACGTGCGCATGCGCTCGGGCCTGCCCACGGGCCTCGTCTACCGCCTGATGCGCTGGTTCCACGGCCCGGCCCAGCGGACCCTGGTGGCCACGCCGTCCTTGCGCGACGAGCTCACATCGCGCGGCTTCGGCCACCTGGCGGACTGGAGCCGGGGCGTGGACACGGGGCTCTTCCAGCCGCGCGACAAGGGCATCCTGGACGTGCCCCGGCCCCTGGCCATGTACATGGGCCGCGTGGCCGTGGAGAAGAACATCGAGGCCTTCCTGAAGCTGGACCTGCCCGGGTCCAAGGCCGTCATCGGCGACGGCCCGGCCTTGGACAAGCTGCGCAGGGCCCACCCCGGGGTCCTGTTCCTGGGCCGCAAGACCGGGCTGGACCTGGCCGAGCACCTGGCCGCGGCCGACGTGTTCGTGTTCCCGAGCCTCACGGACACCTTCGGCGTGGTGCTCATCGAGGCCATGGCCTGCGGCCTGCCCGTGGCCGCCTATCCCGTGACCGGGCCCCGGGACGTGGTCCTGCACGGCGAGACCGGTTGGCTGGACCGGGACCTGGGCCGGGCCGTGCGTAAGGCCCTGGCCATGGACCCCGCGCGCTGCCGCGCCCGGGCCATGCAATTCTCCTGGCAACGCAGCGTGGAGCAGTTCGAAGCCGGGCTGATCCCGGCGGCCTAGCAGACCGCCCCAAAACAGCAATCTGCGGCGTTGCTGCGAAAAATCCAAAACCTTGTGTACGGGAGTACACGTCGGTCTTGCATTTTTCTTGCGCCTTGCATCTCACTATTTTTGAACGGTCTGCTTAAAGCGATTTTAAACAGCCAGGTAGACCCTTCCCTTCCCGGCGCACGGGCTGTAGGATCGTGCCCGAAAACACCATGACCACAGCCATCATCATTCTCTGCGCCCTGGCCCTCGTGGCCGTGAGCGGCACCACCTACGCCCTGTTCTGGCACCAGGCCCGGGGCACGGAGCACATGGACCTGCTGGCCCGGGAATCCGGGGGCAGACCCTGGATACCGCTGCTGCGGGGCTTCGCCTCCAGCCTGGTCAGCCAGGCCGTGGCCACGGCCCTGTTCCCCCTGTTCCTGGTCAAGCACCTCTGGCTCACGCCCCTGGGCGCGGCCCGCAGCGGCCGCCAGGGCCCGCCCGTGCTCTTCGTGCACGGCTACACCCATTCGGCCTCGGCCTGGCTGCTCTTCGCGCGCTGGTTCCACCGGGCCGGATACACGGACCTCCACGCCACCACCTACAACAGCTGGCGTCTGGATTTCCCGGCCATCGTGGCGCAGTTGGAGCGCGAGATCGGGGCCGTGCTGGCGGCGCGGCCCGGCGAGAAGATCGTGCTCGTGGGCCACAGCCTGGGCGGGCTGGCCATCCGCCAATTCCTGAACACCTCTCCCCTGCGCGATCGCGTGCTCTGCGCCGCCACCATGGGCACCCCGCACCAGGGCACCACCATGGCCGGGCTGGGCATGAACCACCTGGGCCACAGCCTAGCCTACAAGGGCCAGCTCATCCGCTCCATCGAGGCGGCGGACACCCCGCCCCCGGCCCCCTGCCTGGCCGTGTATTCCCTGGTGGACAACATGGTCACGCCCCTGGACGGCCTCTTCATCCACGCCCCGGGCTGGAAAATGGCCCAAACCACCCCCGTCTGCCACGTAGGCATGCTCTACCACCGCCCCACTGCGGATATCGTTCTGGAATTCGTGGATCGGGTCCGACGGGAGGCGGGTTAGCGGAAGGGAGGGAGAGGAACTGGTTTCATTCTTCCAATTGGTTTAGATAAATTTAGGGTATCAGAGATAATGCACGCTGCATCGACTAGAACACAAAACATACTGCAAAATAGCAGACTAGGGATGTTTCCCATCATACCACGCGATTACTTTTTTGAATTCCATTCTCCCTCCCGTGTAGATATCTTCTTGGTGCCTGATTCCTCTTCGTCGCCATCAGCAGGAAAAAGATTCGACACTTATCGAAATCAAATTTCATTTTCAAAACAATGCTAGATAAAATCTAATTAATCGAATTTGATTTGGTTTTGAATGTCCACCTTGCTGATGCCCCCGTACCAACCCCACTTATTCACCCGCGCACTCGACAAAACCATATTGCTTAAAAAATGAAGAACTGATATAAGCCCACTTGCTGTATATAATTAAATAAACGAGGTGAAAATGTCATCTCCCTTTAAAGATTTGCCTAGAAAGATCAAGCAAGGCAAATTGAAAATTAACAATGTTTTTTCAGAGGAAAATATCCAGCGCCTTTTCGGACATGAGGCGGCTGAAGATGAAGACGTAGAACGACTGAAAGAATATTACTTCAAAAATGATGTATTTGAACAAGTAAGTGCAAACCTAAAACTGAGAATTCTTGTTGGTCACAAGGGCATTGGGAAATCAGCCCTTTTCAAAATTGCTGCATCCGAAGACATTGATAACGGGTTTCTCCCTATAGAAATCAAACCAAACGATGTAATCGGCATAGCAAATACAAATGAGGGGTTCCTTGAACTCATACAAATATGGGATGAAGGCATACGATCAATCATAGCAGACAAAGTTATCCGTTACTTTTCAGAAGAGAGTTCAAAAAAAATTCTCCCCAACGTTCCAAGTACAGGAAAATTTATTTCAACAATCATTGACACAATTAAAGGAACAACAATCGCAGACAAGGCAAAGAAATCCATATTCGACAATTTTCAAAAAAACAAAAGGATAAATGTCTATATTGACGATCTGGACAGGGGATGGGAAGGGAAAAGACAAGATATAGTCAGGATATCAGCATTACTCAATGCAATTCGCGACATTAGTAATGAGTTGAATAATGTTCATTTTAAAGTTTCGTTAAGATCAGATGTCTATTACTTAGTAAGAACATCTGATGAATCCACAGACAAAATTGAAGGATCAGTTGTATGGTACACTTGGCACAATACACAAATCCTTGCTCTATTAGCCAAAAGAGTAGAAACCTTCTACGGTCGGGAAATTTCTGAAGAAGACTTAATTGTATTACATCAGCAGCGAATTGCTACATATTTAAAACCGATTATGACACAGACATTTGAAGGTGTCGGCAAGTGGAATGGCGCTCCAATATATCGTATCTTGATGTCACTCGTACGGAATCGTCCGCGCGACCTTGTTAAATTATGCTCACTTGCAGCGAGGCAAGCACGGAAAAATAATCACAACACTATCACAACCGAAGACTTCCAAGGGATATTTGACAGCTATTCTCTAGAAAGGATTCAAGATATCGAAAATGAATTTCGCTCTGAGCTTCCAGACATACGCCGCTTACTTTTTTCCTTGAAGCCATCGGTTAAAAAATCAAAAAAATATTCTGACTCCTACGTATATTCGACAGGACAAATTGAATCAAAAATATCGTCGGTGTCAGCAGACACACCATTCTACTTCTCAAAAACACCAGACAGTCCAGCAAGCGCTAATGAGCTATTGTTTTTCTTGTATAAAATCAACTTTCTAACCGCAAGAAGAATAAACAAAGACAACATCACCGTAAGGAAAACGTTCGAAGAAAATAAATATCTCACTGCAAGTTTTGTTGACTTCGGGTTCGGATGGGAAGTGCATCCAGCCTATCGCTGGGCACTTGAACCTGATGACCATTTAAGCATTTACAATCGTCTTGAGCTACTTGATTTTGAATAACAAACTGACCTATTCGACAATTAGAACCCATTGGTCAAAATTTATTCTCATGTGAAATAGACAGGCACAAGATTTTGCACAGATATAGTATCCACCTGACACTCGCCGCCCTCGATGGAGTGTTTTCTAAACGGCCTTGGTGGCAGTCTTTTTCTTAATTTTTTCCGACTTGGGCAGGCCGTTCAAAAATAGTAAGATGCAAGGCGCAAGGGGAATGCAAGGCCGACGCGTACTCCCCGTACGCGAGGGTTTGCATTTCCCGCAGCAACGCAGCAGATTGCTGTTTTTCAACGGCCTGTCAGGGTAGCCGGGCGTAGAGCTTCAGATAATCCCCCACCATACGATCTTGGGAAAAGCGGCGTTCCCCGTCGGCGCGGGCTGCGTCGCCCAGGTGGCGGGCCGTGACGAGGTCCTGGAGCAGGCCGGTCACGGCCTGGGCCAGGCCGCTCCAGTCCCCGGGGGGCACCAGCAGGCCGTCCTGCCCGTTCCTGATCTGCTCGGGGATGCCGCCCGAGGCGAAGGCGGCCACGGGCAGGCCCGCGCTCATGGCTTCCAGCACCACCAGGGGATGGTTGTCCGCCAGGCTGGGCAGGGCCAGCACGTCGGCCGCGCGCATCAGCCGGGCCAGGGCCGCCGCGTCCACGTAGGGCAAATGCACCACGGAGCCCTTGCGCTCCATCGCGCCGCCGCCCACCACGTAGCACAGGGCCTCGGGCACCCGGGCCTTGATCCGCTCGAAGGCCTGCAGGAACTTGCGCCCCTGCTTGTAGGCCGCGTCCGCGCCGCCGTGGGCCACGAAGAGCACCATGCGCGCGCCCGGGGCCACGCCCACCTTGCGCCGGGTCTCGGCCCGGGGCGGCAGACGCACGGGCCAGGGCACGCCGTTGGGCACCACGCGCACGGACAAATCCGGCCACACGGCCCGGGCCAGGCCCGCCATCCAGCGCGACGGGGCCGCGATCTCCGGGGCCGCGCGCAGCATGGCCTCGCGCCGGGCCCCGGCCACCTGGTCCGCGTCCGCATACAGGCGCGGGCAGTCGGCCGTGCAGCCGCCCGCGAAAAACTTGCAGTCCAGGGGATAGGGACAGCCGCCCGTGAAGGCCCGGCAGTCATGCAGGGTGACGACGCTTTTCAGGCCCGAGTCGGCCACGCCGTTCATGCACGCGGCCCAGTCCTCGCTGGCGTGCACGTGCGCCAGGCCCGCGCCCGCGTCCCGGGCCGCCCGGCCCACGTCCGCCGGGGCCGTGGCCGCGTCGGCGTCCTCGCCCAGGCCGTCGTCGCGCTCGTAGCTGAACACGCCCGCGCCCAGCCCCGCGTGCACGGCCCGGGCCACCCGCGTGGTGCCGCCCTGCCCGCGCAAGAGCGTGTGGGTGAACACGCGGGGCGTCTCAGTCCCCGTCATGGACCCGCTCCAGATAGTCGTTCTTCAGGCACCAGAGGATCAGGAACCGGCACTGCTCCTCGTCGCGGCCCAGGATCTCCGCCACCTTGGGCAGCAGCAGCCCCAGGGCCTGGGGCCTGCGCGCCAAAAAGGCCACCTTGCGCACGTCCTCCGGGGTCACGGCGTTGCCCAGGCCCCGGTACACGGACACGAAGTCGAAGCCCCGGTACACGGCCTCGCCCGGGCGGGTCCAGCGGACCTTGAGCTCCGGGTCGAAGGTGCTGGTGGGATAGCTGGCGAAGACCCGGCCGAAGGGCACGGCCAGGGGGTGCAGCCCCGCCTCGGCCGGAGGCTCCACGGGCAGCTCCCAGAGCCGGTCCCAGAGGTCCACGTAGGCGTCCACCACCTTCTCCCAGGTGAAACGCTCCTCCACCCGGGCCCGGGCCGCGCGGCCCATGGTCCGGCGCAGTTCCGGGTCCTGGAGCAGCCGCCCCAGGTAGCGCGCCAGGGACGGCACGTCCACGGCGGTCTGCTGGGCCAGGAACAGATGGTATTCGTTGTCGTAGATCAGGGGGGCCATGCGGTCCAGGGAGCGGGTGTCCGCCGGGCCCATGGTGGGGGCCAGGAACCCGGTCTCCCCGTGGGCCACCAGGTCGCGGTATCCGTCGTAGTCGCTGGCCACCACGGGCAGCCCGGCGGCCCCGGCCTCCAGGATCGTCAGGCCGAAGGTCTCCTGGGGGTTGTCCACGGGGGACAGGAACACGTCGGCGGCCCGATACAGGTCGGCCTTGGCCGCCTCGTCCGGGCAGGGCACCACAGTGAGCGGCAGGCGCAGGTTTGCGGCCAGGTTCTTGAAGGTATCCACGAAGCCCTGCTCCTGTTTGCGCACCCATCCGGCCACGAACAGGCGCACGGAGCTCAGGCGCACCCCCTGGGAAGGCAGGCGCTGCATGGCCCTGAGGAGCGGCACAAGGTCCATCTTGGAATAATGGGACAGGCGCGCGAAGACCAGGATCATGGACTGGCCCGGGGCCAGGCCCAGGCGCTCCCGGGCCTGGGCGCGCTCCTCGTCCGTGGCCGGGGCCAGGGCCTGGGCGTCCACGCCCAGGGGGATGCGCTCCAGGGAGGGCCGGGGCAGGTCCCCGAAGGTCTCGGACAGGAAATCGTAGTACGCGCGCACCACCTCCAGGGCCGTGGTGGAGGTGCCCACCACGCAGTCCCGGAGCGTGGCCCCGTGCCAGAGCTGGGCCAGGAAGTCGCGGGCGTAGCGGCCGTAGGACAAGGAATGCGTGACCCCGGTGATGGGGAAGACCTCCCGGGACAGCTCGTTGCGCAGGGCCGCCAGGAACGCGGGGTGGTTGATGCAGTCCGAGAGGTGGAAACAGTGGTAGTTCACGCGCGGCAGCATGTGCGCCAGGGCCCCGCGCACCCGGACCTTGAACCCGCCCCGGCCGTGGACCTCCGGGAACCGCAGGCGCAGGGTCCCGGCTAGGCGGTCCATGAGCCCCTCGCCGCTGAGATAGAAATGGTACTCGTCAAAAGGATCGCGGGCCAGGAGCGCGCGCAGGAAGGACTCGTTGGCCACGCTGCGCCCCATGATCTCGCCCCCCTCGAAAAAGGGGTCCAATGTCGCCCAGATCTTTTTTGATTGCATCGGCTTGAAATGCCTGTGCGCCGGGGGTTCGTCAAGCGCCCGCGCTGCGCAGCCCCCGCCGCCCGGCCACTGCGGCGGACAAATCCAAGAGCTGCCGGACGTCCTCGGCGCGGGGGATGAGCCCGCGCCCGAAGGCCACGGCCCAGGGTTCGCCGCGCAACAGCGCGCGGGCCCAGGCCGCCACCTCGGAGCCGAAGAAATACTTGTTGTCCATGACGATGCGCGCCTTGGCCAGACCGTCCTCGCGCCGCGCCTTCCAGGAGCGGTTGGCCTCGTGGAGGTTGTAGCGGAACAGGGTCCCGGGCACGCGCAGGCCCTTGAACCCGTTGGCCGCGGCCTGGACCCAGAACTCCCAGTCCTCGTAGGCCGTGTGCGCGCTGTAGCCCCGGCTGGCGTCGAAGACCTCGCGCCGCACCATGGCCGCCGGGCAGAGGATGTTCTGGGTGCGCAGCAGGCCGGGGTCGAACTCCGGAACGAACACCGGGCGCACGCCCTCGGGGCCGCTCTCCAGATAGTCCGTGTAGGCCAGGGAGGCCTCGGGATGGGCCTCCAGGGCCCCGACCACGCGCTCCAGATACTCGGACTCCAGGCTGTCGTCGGGATCCAGACACAGCAGCAGGTCCCCCCGCGCGGCCGTGAGCCCCACGTTGCGCACCGGCCCGGGGTGGCCCTGATGTGTCAGGGGAATGACCTTGAACCGGCACGCGCCCAGGCCCGGGCCCAGCTCGCGGGCCACGTCGGCGCTGTCGTCGGTGCTGCCGTCGTCCACGACGATGACTTCCACGTCGTACAGACCCATGGCCTGGGCGGCCAGGGAATCGAACAGGTCGGGCAGGAAACGCCCGTAATTGTAGCAGGGTATGATGATGGATACGAGGGGTTGCATAAGTACGCGTACGCCGGGCTCCGCCCGGCCCTCCTTCCCTAGATAATCGGCAGAAACGACCCACCTGTTTAGCTTTCTTTACCCCCGGGAGTCGGAAAACCGACGCGGGCGGCAACTTTGACCCCGCCGGACACGGCCCCGGCCAATTTTATGGGCGTCCGGGAAAGTCCCTCTCCGACTCCCGGATTGCCCGCAAGTCCTGCCATTCAACCGGATTGCGCCGCCCTCCGCCCAGGCTGACTGTTTTGGCCCTAATCCTGCATTAAAAGTGCGAAAACAGACCTTCCACACAGGACGGACCATGAGCTCGAGGGAAAAAGACAACCTCTTTTGGGGATTCGGATTGTCGGACATCGAACGCCGCCGCCTCGCGGATTCGGCGCCCGGTTTCGACGTGCGCAACTGGCCCGCGGACGCCATGCCCACGGACGAGGACATGGAGCGCGATACCCCCTTCCTGATCTGGATACCCACCCGGGTGTGGGCCGGGCTGGACGCGGACTTCCGCGCCTCGGTCCTGGAATGGGACCCCCCGCAGAAGGTCCTCATGGCCGGGGCCGACGAGGTCCTGGACGTGGAGCGCATCCTGGACCAGGGCTTCCTCTCGGTGCTGCGCACCCCGGTGAACGACGCCAAGGTGCGCGAGATCCTCTACCGCGCCCGGGAAGTGCATTCCCTGTACGACGACATCGTGCGCATGACGCGCGAGATCGCCCTGGAGCGGGAAATCCTTTCCCAGAAGACCGATTACCTGATCTTCCTCAACGATTTCATGGCCAAGGCCTCGGAAAGCCTGAACCCGGCCGCCATCCTGACCCAGGCCCGGCGCGACCTGAACACGCTGCTGCCCCTGGCGGCCCTGCAGTGCATCTTCTGGCAGACGGACCAGGTGGGCTCCGTGGAGTCCGAGATCTTCCTCACCTTCCAGGAGGACGCCGCCGCCCAGGAGGAATGGATCAGCATGCTCATGGAGAGCGCCACGCGCCTCTCCGGCCACAAGGTCAACGGCTACCAGATGACCTACCTGATGGACTCCGGGGCCGACGCCAAGGCCTCCCTGGCTCCGGCCTCCGGGCGCACCATCATGATGCCCCTGTCCGCCGGCGGCAAGAATTTCGGGGCCCTGGCCCTGTTGACCAGCCTGCCCGCACGCCTCTCGCGCCAGCAGCGCGACGTGCTCAAGAGCGCCGTGAGCCACCTGGGCCTGGCGCTGAAGAACGCCCTGCTCTACCGCGAGGTCAAGCTGCGCGCGGACCACGACGGCCTGACCCGCATCTACAACCGCCAGTGCTTCGACGAGCGTCTGGTGGACGAGCTGCGCCGCGCCCAGCGCTACGGCCAGGACATCTCGCTGTTGCTCTTCGACCTGGACCATTTCAAGAAGATCAACGACACCTACGGCCACCAGGCCGGAGACCTGGTGCTCCGGGAGGTCGGGGCCCTGCTCCTGGACAGCCTGCGCTCCACGGACTTCGCGGCGCGCTACGGCGGCGAGGAGTTCGCCGTGATCCTGCCCCACACCGACGAGGACCACGCCTGGCTCTTGGCGGACCGCCTGCGCCGCAAGGTGGCCAAGCTGCCCTTCAGCATCGGGGACAAGCAGTTCTCCGTGACCACGTCCATCGGCGTGGCCTCCCTGTCCCCGGGCAGCCTGAAGCGCAACGTCGACCTAGTGGGCGAGGCCGACCGCGCCCTGTACCTGGCCAAGTCCTCGGGGCGCAACGTGGTCTGCACCACCGAGGGCGACCCCCTCCAGGCCCAGGAAAAAGCCGCCAACTGACGCTTTCCCACAGACGAATCATCGGGCCGCGCCCCCCTCGGGGACGCGGCCTTTTTCCTGCCTGCGGCCCGCTCCGCGCGCCCTTTTCCGGCCCAACGGCCTTGACCGCCGGGCCGGTATGGGTCATTTATTTCGGATTCCGGCACACGCCGGGAAGGAGGCCGCCCTCCTTCTAAAACTAACTCCGGAGTTGACAGATGAACGAACTGCTTTGGCTGGGCTTCGCCCTCACGGACCTGACCCTGGTGGTGGTCCTGTTCCGCCTGTTCGGCAGGCCCGCCCTGTACGCGCTCATCGTCTTCAACCTGATCCTGTGCAACATCCAGGTGTTGAAGACCATCGAGCTGTTCGGGCTGACCACGACCCTGGGCAACGTACTCTACGCCAGCGTGTTCCTGGCCACGGACCTGCTGGGCGAATTTCACGGCCGCGAGGCCGCGCGCAAGGGCGTACTCCTGGGCTTCGCCACCCTGGTCATGGCCACGGGCTACATGCAGCTGGCGCTGCTGTTCACGCCCGCCCCGGGGGACTTCGCCCAGCCGCACCTGAAAGGCATCTTCGGGTTCATGCCGCGCCTGGCGGCGGCCAGCCTGGCGGCCTATCTGGTTTCGCAGCTGCACGACGTCTGGGCCTTCCACTTCTGGAAGCGCCGCACCGACGGCAGGATGCTCTGGCTGCGGAACAACGCCTCCACCCTGGTCAGCCAGTTCCTGGACTCGGCCATCTTCTGCCTGGGGGCCTTCTGGGGACTGTTCGAGACCCCGGTGCTCGTGGAAATTTTCGCCACCACCTACGCCTTCAAGGCGGTGGTCGCGGTCCTGGACACCCCGTTCATCTACCTGGCCCGGCACGTCCCGCCGCCCGAGAACCACACGGCCTGACACCGGGAAGACGAAACAACCATCCGCATCCACTCCGGGAGTAGCGCATGACAAACGTCCAGCTTCTGATCATCGGACAAGGCCCGGCGGGCCTCTCCGCCGCCATCTACGCCGCGCGCGCGAACGTGGACACCGTGGTCGTGGGCATGAAGCCCAAGATCGACGGGGACTACCCCATAGACAACTATTTCGGCTTCCCCGAGACCGTCAGCGCCGCCGACCTCATGGCCTCGGGCCGCGCCCAGGCCGAGCGCTTCGGCGCGAAGATCGTGGACCAGCGCGTGCTCACCGTGCATATGGAGGAGGACATGACCTACAAGGTCAAGACCGAATCCGGGGAGTACAAGGCCTGCGCCGTGCTCATCGCCGCCGGGGTCTCCAAGACGGGCTCGGGCATCGCCAACGAGGACGCATACGACGGCAAGGGCGTGTCCCACTGCGTGTCCTGCGACGGGTTCTTCTACCGCGGCCGCCAGGTCACGGCCCTGGGCGAGGGCGTGTACGCCGCCAACCAGGCCCTGGAGCTGTTGACCTACACGGACAAGGTGGCCCTGTGCACCCAGGGCAAGAAGCCCGCCTTCGGCGACGACGTGCGCGCCCGGCTGGAGGCCGCCGGCATCCGGATCATCGAAAAGAAGATCACGGCCCTGGAGGGCGAGAACGGCCTGGAACGCGTGCGCTTCGAGGACGGCGAGGCCTTCGACACCGAGGGCCTGTTCATCGCCATGGGCGAGGCCGGGTCCACGGACTTCGCCTACACCCTGGGCCTGGAGCGCAACGCCCCCTACCTGGTGGCCAACGAGCGCCAGGAGACCAACCTGCCCGGCATCTACGCCGCCGGGGACTGCGTGGGCCGCTTCAAGCAAATCGCCGTGGCCGTGGGCGAAGGGGCCATCGCCGCCCGCCAGGCCATCAAATACGTGAAGGAAAAATGCCCCAAGGAAAAAGCCGACTGATCCCGCTCTCTTCCCGGCCGGACGCCCTCGCGTCCGGCCGGATTTTCCCCTTCCTCCCGCGCCCGACCCGTTGACAATCCTGTCACTTTTCCGCTATGTGGAACGGCTCGACGATTTGGCGGCCGGGCCAATAGCTCAGTTGGCAGAGCTTCCGGCTCATAACCGGATGGTCGTAGGTTCGAATCCTACTTGGCCCACCATTTGGACACGACTCGCAGGCTCCCGGTTCCCTTCCCGCCGCCATATCCGGGACACAAGGGCCGGACACGAAGAAAGAGGTGTTTTCCGCCTTTACAGACACAGGGAAGCACCTTGATTTTTTGGAGAAAGCATGAACGTCCAGAACGTCATCGCCTGCATTGAGCATATCGCCCCGCCCGAGGGGCAGGCCGACTGGGACAACAGCGGCGTGCAGATAGCGGGCCTGTGCGAGGACGTGGCGCGCCTGGCCGTGACCATCGACCCCTCGCCCCGGGCCGTGGCCGCCGCCCTGGACTGGGGCGCGGACATGGTGCTCACGCACCATCCCCTGTACCGCAGCCCGCTGCCTCTGTCGCGCCCCGGCTATTTCCTGGACACGGCGCGCGCCGTCCTGTCCGCCGGGGCTTGGCTGTACGCGGCGCACACGTCCCTGGACGTGCAGAGCGCCGGGCCCGCGGGCTGGCTGGCCCGGGAGCTGGGGCTGGCCCATTGCGCGGTCCTGGAACCCACGGACCCGGGCGACCCGGGCGCGGGCTTCGGCCTGGCCGGGGCTCTGCCCGAGGCCATGCCCTGGAAAGACTTTGCCGTGCGCCTCGGCCAGGCCGTGGAGCGCGATTTTTGGACCCTGTCGGGCGAGACCCCGCAGACCGTCGGCCGCGTGGCCTATTGCACGGGCTCGGGATCCTCGCTCATGGACGCGGCCGCCCTCGCGGGGGCGGACGTCTTCGTCACCGGAGACATGAAATACCACCAGGCCCTGGAATCCCCGCAGTTCACCGTGGACGTGGGGCATTTCTCCCTGGAGGAACGCATGACCCGGGAGTTGGCGGATCTCGTGGCGGACCAACTGGGCAAGGAAGGCGTGAAGGTGCGCTTCTTCCCCGGCCTGGAGCCCTTCACGGTCCACCGGCCCGTTAAAATTTGACCCGTCGCCCCCGCGGGGGCGCGCCGAACCCCCCGCCCGCATTCGGGCGAACCAAGGGAGGAAACCCCGTTGAGCATGTATCTCGAACAAATCGAACAACTCGTGGTCCTGCAGAAAGTGGACGACGAGATCGTCGGCCTGGAGGCCGAGCTGGAAAATCTGCCCAAGGAGCTGGCCGAGCTGGAAACCAAGAGCGAAAACTTCGCCAACCGGCTGGCCCAGTTCGACGAGAAGATCGATATCCTGAAGACCCAGCAAAGGCGCCTCGACTCCGAGATCGAGGACAACTCCTCCATGATCAAAAAGAGCAAGAACAAGCTCATGCTGGCGGGCAACACCCGCGAGTATCACGCCATGATGCGTGAGATGGACAACATGGAGAAGGTCAACCGCATGCGCGAGGAAGAGCGCGTGGCCCTGGCCGAGGAGCTGGAGCGCCAGACCGGCCTGCGCGCCGAGGTGTCCGCCGAGGCCGAGGAGCTCTCGGCCAAGTTGGAGGAATACCAGACCGGCATCAAGAAGCGCAGCGCCGCCGCCAAGAAGCGCCTGGCCACCCTGTCCAAGAAACGGGAGACCGCCTGCGCCGTGGTGCCCAAGCCCGTGCTCGGCCGCTACGAGTTCATCCGCTCGCGCATCTACCATCCGGTCATCGTGCCCGTGGTGGACGGCGTCTGCAGCGGCTGCAACATCCGCATCCCCCCGCAGATATTCATCGACCTGCAGAAGGGCGAGCAGATCATCAGCTGCCCCAACTGCCAGCGCCTGACCTACTGGTGCGAGCACTTCGAGGACAAGGAAGCCGCCCCCACCTCCCAGGCCGCCGCCAAGGAGGCCGCCGAGGCCAAGACCGATGCCCTGCTGGAGGCCGAAGCCGAAGCCCAGGCCGAGATCGAGGCCGACGAGGAATAGACTGGACTGCGGCCCCTCGAGGCCTTAGAGGATATTTGGGAGCCGGACAGGCCATCGCCGCGCCCCTTTTGGGGCGGGGAGGAAAGTCCGGGCTCCGCAGGGCGGGACGCTGGATAACGTCCAGGAGGGGCGACCCTCGGAAAGTGCCACAGAGAACAGACCGCCCGCCAGCTTGGCGGGTAAGGGTGAAACGGTGGGGTAAGAGCCCACCAGCGGCCATGGCGACATGGCCGGCTTGGTAAACCCCGTCCGGAGCAAGGCCAAATAGGAAGGCGATCGAGGCCGGCTCGGCCGATGCCTTCGGGTAGGCTGCTTGAGGCCGCGGGCAACCGCGGTCCTAGAGGAATGATGGCCGCCCCGCGCAAGCGGGGAACAAAACCCGGCTTATCGTCCGGCTCCCATTCATCAGCGACGGGCGCGCCGCGGGCATCCGCCCCGGCGCGCCCGACCTTTTCAGGGCTTGCGGGCCGTGCCCGGAAGCGGATACCATCGGCCGAAGACCTCATGGAGCGACAATGACCACCTGGGCCGTACTCCTGGCCGCCGGAAGCGGCACGCGCATGGCCGCCGCCGGGCTGCCGCGCAGCAAGCAATTCCTCATCTGGCGGGGCCTGCCCCTGTACTGGCAGGGCGCAAGCGTCCTGGCCCGCGTGGCGCGGATCTCCGGGCTGGTGCTGGTGTTTTCGCCCGACCAGTTCGAGACCGCGCGCGCCGAGGCCGAGGACCTGGCCAGGGACCATCCCCTGCGCCTGCCCTGGCGCTTCGCCGTGGGCGGGGAGCGCAGGCAGGACTCCGTGCTGAACGCCCTGGCCGCCCTGCCCGGCGACTGCGACCGGGTGCTGGTGCACGACGCGGCGCGGCCCTTCGCCTCCGCCGCCCTGGCCGCGCGCCTGTTGGACGCCCTGGACCTAGGCGCGCGGGCCGTGGTGCCCGCCGTGGCCGTGGCCGACACGGTGAAGCGCGTGGTCCCCGGCGGCGCGGGGGCCGAGGTGGTGGCCGAGACCCTGCCCCGGGTCGAACTGCGCGCCGTGCAGACGCCCCAGGCCTTCGACCTCGCGCTCCTCAGGCAGGCCCACGCCTTTTGCGGGGAGCGCGGCCTGGCCGTCACGGACGACGCCTCCATGATCGAGGCCATGGGCGCGGAGGTGGCCGTGGTCCCGGGCGAGGAGACCAACAAGAAGATCACCACACCGGAGGACCTGGCCATGCTGGCGAGCGACGAGCCCGCTCCCCTGCCCGTGACGGGCTGGGGCTACGACGTGCACAAGTACGGGCCGGGCAGGCCCATGGTGCTGGGCACCGTGCCCATCCCGGGCGGGCCCGAGGTCCAGGCCCACTCCGACGGCGACGTGCTGCTGCACGCCCTGGCCGACGCGCTGCTGGGCTGCCTGGGCCGGGGCGATATCGGCGAGCATTTCCCGGACACGGACCAGCGCTACAAGGGCATCCAGTCCTCGGTGCTGGTCAACGAGGTCCTGGCCATGGCCCGCGAGGACGGCCTGCGCCTGACCCACGCGGACCTGACCCTGGTCTGCCAGACCCCGCGCCTGTCCCCGTACAAGGAGCAGATCCGCGACGCCGTGGCCAGGCTCCTGGTCCTTGACAAGGGCCGCGTGAACGTCAAGGCCACCACCGAGGAGGGCCTGGGCTTCACGGGCAGCGGCCAGGGCATCAAGGCCGTGGCCTGCGTCACGGGCCTCGCGCGGGGCTGAACCCCGGCGGCGCGGGCCCTCGGGCTTTGACGGCCCCGGGCAATTGATGCATTATCCCTACCCCCGCGCCACGGACTGGAGCGCCCCGTGGATGCGACGATAAAGCTCAACGAACACAGTACCCTACAACTCAAGTCGGCCGAAGGGGCCGCCGGACACGGAGAGAACCGGATGCAGATCTACAACACCATGACCCGTCGCAAGGAAGAATTCATCCCCCAGGAGCCAGGACGCGTGCGCATGTACGTCTGCGGCATCACCGCCTACGACTACTGTCACATCGGCCACGCCCGCTCCGCGGTGGTCTTCGACGTGCTGGTGCGCTACCTGCGTTCCCTGGGCCTCGACGTGACGTTTGCCCGCAACTTCACCGACGTGGACGACAAGATCATCAACCGCGCCAACGAAAACGGCGAGGACCCCAGAGAACTGGCCGAGCGCTTCATCCAGGCCTTCTACGAGGACATGGACCGCCTGAACATCGTGCGCGCGGACATCGAGCCCAAGTGCACCGAGCACATCCCCGAGATGCTGACCCTGACCCAGGAGCTCATCGACAAGGGCCACGCCTACGCCACGGACTCCGGCGACGTGTACTTCCGCGTGCGCTCGTTCAAGGACTACGCCAAGCTCTCGGGCCGCGACATCGACGAGATGCGCTCGGGCGCGCGCGTGGCCCCGGGCGAGGAAAAGGAGGACCCGCTGGACTTCGCCCTCTGGAAGGCCTCCAAGCCCGGTGAGCCCACCTGGGACAGCCCCTGGGGCCCCGGCCGCCCGGGCTGGCACCTGGAGTGCTCGGCCATGAGCGACAAGCACCTGGCCCTGCCCCTGGACATCCACGGCGGCGGCCAGGACCTGGTCTTCCCGCACCACGAGAACGAGATCGCCCAGTCCGAGGCCGCCACGGGCAAGGAAATGGCGCGCTACTGGGTGCACAACGGGTTCGTGCAGGTGGACTCGGAGAAGATGTCCAAGAGCCTGAACAACTTCAAGACCATCCGTGAGATCATGGAGGCCTACCAGCCCGAGACCCTGCGCTACTTCCTGATCACCAAGCACTACCGCAGCCCCGTGGACTTCACCTTCGAGAACATGGACGAGGCGGAGAAGAACCTGAAGCGCATCTACACGCTGCTGGCCGAGCTCAAGGAGGCCGTGGCCCGCGATAAGTGGTCCGGGGCCGCCCTGCCCGAGGGCCTGGCCCAGGACCTCGACTCCATCGAGGCCGACTGGGACGCGGCCATGGCCGACGACATGAACACCGCCGCCGCCCTGGGCCACGTGTTCGGGGCCGTGCGCCTGGCCGGGCGCATCGCCGAGGACAAGGCCATGCGCAAGAGCAAGGACGCCAAGGTCCTCTGGGAGCGCGTCATCGCGGACTTCGAGAAGTGGAGCCAAGTGCTCGGCGTGTTCGGCATGGACCCGCAGGAATTCCTCACGGGCCTTCGCGACGTGAAGGCCAAACGCAAGGGCGTGGACACCGCCAAGGTGGACGAGCTGCTGGACAAGCGCCAAGCCGCCCGCGCGGCCAAGGACTTCGCCGCCTCCGACGCCCTGCGCGACGAACTGGCCGCCATGGAAATCGAAGTCCAGGACACGCCGACGGGCCAGGTCTGGGACGTCGTCTAGGGCGCTGTAGAGCTACAGCCTTGCACAATGAAAAAGCCGCCCAAGGGCGGCTTTTTCATTGTGCAAGGGATAAGATTACCGGTCAGTCCGCGACTTTCTCCATCCACGCCACGGCCGAGCCGTCCAGTTCCTCCTGCACGGCGATGTGCGTCATGGCGGTGTGGGGGGCGGCCCCGTGCCAGTGCTTTTCGCCCGGAGCGAAGCGCACCACGTCGCCGGGGCGGATGGTTTCCACGGGCCCGCCTTCGCGCTGAGCGCGGCCGCAGCCCGCCATGACCACCAGGGTCTGGCCCAGGGGATGGGTGTGCCACGCGGTGCGCGCCCCGGGCTCGAAGGTCACGCTGGCCCCGGTCACGCGGGACGGGGCCTCGGCCTCCATGAACAGCGGGTCCAGGCGCACGGTCCCGGTGAACCACTCCCCGGGGCCACGCATGGACTGCTGGGTTCCGTTCTTCTTGATTTCCATTACTTGCACTCCTTTATCCAGCGCATCCGCCGCTTTCGCCGCTTTCGCCGCTTTCGCTACAGGGCGGAACGCAGGACCTCGATGATATCTTCCCTGCTCATGGCCGGGCGGCCGAGCAGGTTTCCGTCCGCGTCGTGCAGCACCAGGCGCGCGTCGTCCGCGTATTGCGCGAACAGCTCGTCGCCGATGCCCAGCTCGGGCAGCCGCGTGGGGCAGCCGATGGAACGCAGGAATACCTCGAAGGCGTCGATGCCCTCCCGGACCACGACCAGGGCGTCCCTGCCCTGTGGAGATATCCCGAACACCCGCTCGGCGAACTGCGCGAAGCGTTGGGGCCGCGCCTTGGCCGCGAAACGCATCCAGGCCGGATTGACCACGGCCAGGCCCGCGCCGTGGGTCACCCCGTTGTGCGCGGACAGGGCATGCTCGATCATGTGCACCGGGGGCAGCATGTCCACCCCCGCCTGCACCCAGCCGTTGAGGGCCACGATGGAAGCCCACTGGACCTGGGCCCTGGCTTCGAGGTCGTTGCCGTCGGCAACGGCCCTGCGGCCCCATTCGATGGCGTTGATAACCACGCCCTCGGCAAAGCGGTCCTGGATGGGGGTGCCGTCCACGCCGTTGAAATAGCCCTCGGTCACGTGGGTGATGATGTCGCAGACCCCATAGGCGGTCTGGTCCCGGGGCACGGTGAGGGTCAACTCGGGGTCGACCAGGGCCGCACGCGGATACAGGCACGGCGCGGACACGAAGGACTTCACCCTGGTCTCGTCGTTGGAGATGACCGCGCCGCAGTTCATCTCCGAGCCGGTGGCGGCCAGGGTGGGCACGGTGATCACGGGCAGGGCCTCGGTGGGAACGGCCCAGTCCTCCTGGCCGTGGCCGATCATATCCCAGGGGTCGCCGTCGTACAGCACGCCCGCCGCTATGGCCTTGGACGCGTCCATGGTGCTGCCGCCGCCCAGGGCGATGACCACGTCGCAGCCCCGGCTGCGCGCGATGTCCACTCCGCGTCTGACCGAGGTGATCCTCGGGTTGGGCTCCACGCCCGCGCATTCGGCCACGTCCACGCCCGCAGCCTTCAGGGCGTCCATGGCGCGGTCGAACACGCCGCTGCGCTTGACGCTGCCGCCGCCCGTGACCACCAGGGCCTTGTGCCCGTGTTCGCGGGCGATCTCGCCCAGCCGGGAAAGGGTCCCGGCGCCGAAAATCAGTTTCGTTGGATTGTAGAACTCGAAATTCATGGCTCCCTCCTGTGGGTGCTGGTTGTTTGCATCGTGAGTGTCGGTGTACGACGCGAACGGGAGACGGCGGTAGACCGATCCTGTGGGATTCTTGCCTGATCGTCCGAAGCACAGGGAGGACGGGTTGTCCATGACCGCCAGGGTCTGATAGAAGGAACGGACCAAGGAGGACGGAAATGAACCAAGAACACGACGCCACCGCCCTGGAGGAACTGCTCCTGGCCCGCCGCGCATTGGCCGAGAAGATTGCCCGATGGACCGAGGGGGACCCCTTGCTGTCAACCCGTGTCCCGGGGCTGTTGCTCATGCGCTACGAGTCGCCCACGGAGCCGGCGAGCTACACCCAGGAGCCCGGCGTCTGCCTCGTGGCCCAAGGGGCCAAGCGCGTGCTTCTGGCGGACGAGGAATACGTGTACGACGCGCACCACTATCTGATCACCTCCGTGGGCCTGCCCGTGGTGGCCAACGTGGTCGAGGCCAGCAGGGAAACACCACTGCTCGGCCTGGTGATGCGCATCGACCTGCGCGCGGTGACGCGGCTTCTCGTGGACGGCGCCTTGCCCCAGCCCCGAGGCGCACGGACCGGGCGGGGCATGGCCGTGAGCGAAATCTCGCTGCCCTTGGTGCAGGCCTTCAACAGGCTCGTGGACCTACTGGACGAACCCGCGGACATCCCCATCCTGGCCCCGCTGCTGGAACGGGAAATACTCTACCGGCTGCTCGTGGGGGACCAGGGCGCGCGGCTGCGCCAGATAGCCACGGCGGGCAGCCACGGCCACCAGATCGCCCGGGCCGTCGAGTGGCTCAAGGAAAACTACGCCCAACAGTTCAAGGTGGAGGGGCTGGCGGAGCAGGCCGGAATGAGCGTCTCGACCTTTCACCACCATTTCCGGGCCTTGACGTCCATGAGCCCCCTGCAGTTCCAGAAATGGCTCAGGCTGCACGAGGCCAGGCGGCTGATGCTCACCGAACGCCTGGACGCGGCGTCCGCCTCCCTCCAGGTGGGCTACGAGAGCCCCTCCCAGTTCAGCCGCGAGTACAAGGGCCTGTTCGGAGCGCCTCCCGTGCGGGACATCAAGCGTCTGCAACAGGCCATGTAGGCGCGCGACCAAGGAAGCCCTTGAATGCGGGGCGGGGTTGGGGCACAAGGAGCGATCATGTCCACGCATCGCAGCCCCATGGAACCCGCGCCGTGAGCGCCGCCCCTTCCTCGGCCCATGCCCGGGCCGCCCTGGTCATGGCGGCCACGGCCCTGTTCTGGAGCACCGGAGGCCTGGCAATCAGACGATCTCCCGCTACTCAGCCGTCCAGCTTTCTCCACTGGCCGCACCATTCTGCCGGTCCTCCCTTATCTGCAAAATAGTTTGCGTCATCTGCCGAAGGGTGGCCTCCGGGTCGTTTACATATCCTTTATTAGCTGTTTCAAGTAATGCCCTGCTGATCTTTCCTTGTGATACCAACTCCGTTCCACACAACCGCACGGCTTCAAGTTGATCGGCCAGCAGCTCCGGCTCGGCAACAAGAAGGTGCGACGCCGGAAAATGAAATTCCCCGTCGAGTTGCCAGCCCATGTTGTCGACAATCCGGTTGAATATTCTGCTGATGGAGACGAAAGACTCTTTTTCTGGATTTCCCGCCGTGAAAATCAATACGACTTTTTGTTTCTTTTTTTTGCTTTTCAGATGATATGTTCTTCCGTTCCTGAATTCAAAAAACGCATCCAGAGTTGACCGCATGCGCTCGAATATTTTTTTCATGTTGCTGGGCATGGAATCGAAATATACAGGGCAGGCAAAGACAAGCAGGTCAGCTTCATCCATTTTTTGAATGACTGCCCCCATGTCGTCGTCGAATTTACACACGCCAGGAGTTTCAAAAAGACACTTTCCGCAGCTTTCACAGGCTACTATTTTTTGCTTGGAGGAATACATCACATCATATTGAGCACCAGCAGAATCAGCGCCTTGTAAAAAATTCTTCAAAACTATTTCCGTGAATCCATTTTCCGACCGATGACTCCCATTCATTGCAAGGATAGTATAATTTTTCATTATAATTCCATACCTTCCTATTCATTACACAGGGAATAGACAATGAACCACACTACAACACTATGATAAACCTTTTATACTATGGGCTACAAGAATTCCACTTCGATATCCAGATCAAATACTCCTTCGGCACACAAAAAACCGCCTTCGGGCGACTTTTTCATTGGACGAAAAGATGCCCTTGAATGCGGGGCGGGGTTGGGGCACAAGGAGCGATCATGTTCATGCATCGCAGCCCCATGGAACCCGCGCCGTGAGCGCCGCCCCTTCCTCGGCCCATACCCGGGCCGCCCTGGTCATGGCGGCCACGGCCCTGTTCTGGAGCACCGGGGGGCTGGCCATCAAGGTCATCGACCTGCACCCCATGGCCATCACGGGCGCGCGCAGCGCCCTCTCGGCCCTGGTGCTGGCCCTGATCATGGGCCTGATCATGGGCCGCAGGCTGTCCTTCTCCCTGTCCCCGGCCGCCCTGGGCGCGGCACTGGGGTATTCGGGGATGCTGGTGACCAACGTCATCGCCACCAAGCTGACCACCTCGGCCAACGCCATCCTGTTGGCCTACACCGCGCCGGTGTACGTGGCGCTCCTGGCCCCGGCCGTCCTCAAGGAGCGCACCCGCCCCTCGGACTGGGTCTTCGTGGCCGTGTGCCTCGCGGGCATGGTGCTGTTCTTCCTGGACGAGCTCACGCCCGCCGGGCTCTGGGGCACGGCCACGGCCACGGCCACGGGCCTGTGCTACGCCGTGTTCACCCTGTGCATGCGCTCCCAGAAGGCCGCGTCCCCGGTGGAGTCGGTGATACTGGGCCACGCGCTCACGGCGCTGTGCGGCCTGCCCTTCCTGGTCCATGGCCTGCCCGACGCGGCGGGCTTGGGGGGGCTCTTGTACCTCGGCGTGATCCAGCAGGGCCTGCCCCTGCTCCTCTATGTCTGGAGCATCAAGCGCCTGGGCGCCCTGGAGGCCGTGCTGATCACGACCCTGGAGCCCGTCTGCAACCCCGTGTGGGTGGCCCTGGGCTACGGCGAGCTGCCCGGCCCCTGGGCCGTGGCGGGCGGCGCGGTGGTCATCGGCGCGGTGACCCTACGCGGGGTCGCCGGGGCCCTGCGCGTCCCCCGCAGGAGGACGACGGCATGAGCGCTCCGCAACCGCTGGCCTACGCCCACCAGGGCGTGGAACTGGAAGGCCTGGTCCTGCGCCCCGAAGGGCAAGGCCCCTGGCCCGGGGCGCTGTTGATCCACGAATACACGGGCCTCGGGGACTATCTGCTGCCCCACGCCGAAGCCCTGACGCGCGAGGGCTATCTCGTGCTCTGCCACGACATGTACGGGCGCGGCGTGCGCGCCCGGGACCGCGCCGAGGCCTCGATCCTGTCGCGCCCCTTCAGGCAGGACCGCCTGCTCATGCGCGGCCGCGCCCTGGCCGGGCTGGACGCCCTGCGCGCCCTGCCCGGGGTGGACGCGAGGCGCTGCGTGGCCCTGGGATTTTCCTTTGGCGGCGGGGCCGTGCTGGAGCTGGCGCGGAGCGGCGCGGACGTCAAAGCCGTGGCCAGCTTCTACGGCTATCCGGACACCACGCACCCGGCGAACCCCGGGGACGTGCGCGCCCGGGTGCTGGTGCTGCACGGGGCCCTGGACAGGGTGGCCAGCATGGACCAGCTGGCGCAATTGGAAGGGGAAATGGACGTTGCGGGCGCGGACTGCCGCGTGGTGGTCTACCCCCGGGCCGGGCACGCCTTCTCCAACCTCTCGGCCCGGCCGGACCCGGCCTCGGGCTCCTTCCCCTGCGCCGAGACCCACGCCGACGCCTGGGCCGAAACGCTGGCCTTCTTCAAGGCCTCCGGAGCCTGAGTCCTACCCGAAGGTCCCCAGGAACAGGGACAGCCCCAGGGCCAGGATCACCAGCCCGCCCGCCAGGGACAGGAACGCGTGCAGGCCGCCAGCCAGCCTCGGCCGGGCAGCGGACAGGGAAAGCACCGAGGTCCGGCAGCAGGCCGCCAGCACGGCGGCCGTGGCGATGGTCAGGCCCATGCCCAGGGCCATGGCGACCACGGCGGCCAGCCCCAGCCCCCAGGCCCCCAGGGCCAGGGAAAACAGCAGCACGATGGCCGCGCCCGGACAGGGCACCAGGCCCGTGGCCAGGGCCGTGGCCCAGAAGCCACGGCGGCTGGTTCGCGCCGCGCCCTGCTCTTTGCGGCCCCGCACCCCCTCGACCATGATCCACATGGCCAGGCAGGCCACCAGCAGATAGCTGGCCCGCTCCAGCCACAGACCCCGGCTGGAGAACCCGGCCATGGACGCGCCCTCGAAGACCACCCGCAGGACCAGCACCAGGAGCACGGCCGAGGCCGCATGGGCCGCGCCCATGGCCAATCCCAGGAGCGCGGCGCGCGCGGGCGGCTCCCCGCGCGCCAGCACGAAGGACGTGGCCACGGCCTTGCCGTGCCCGGGACCGGCCGCGTGCACCGCGCCGTAGCCCAGGGCCAGGCCCAGAAAGGCCAGCAGCCCCCAGGCCGAACAATGGGCGTGCAGGGCCCGCACCCGGGCCGAGAGCCCGGAGCGCAGCTCCCGCTGCACGCGCACCACGCGCTGCATGAACGCCCCGAACGCCGCGCCCGAGGGCCGGGAAACGGAATCCCCAGGCTGCCGCGCTTGCGCGTCCGCCTCGGCGCGGCCGCCGCCCGAGGCGAAGGGATTCGCGGTGGTGGCCGCCAGGCACGGAACAGCCAGGGCCGCCAGGAGGATGATCGCTGCGAGCAGGCGCATCATCGCGGGGCGAAGGTCAGGGTTATCTCCGGGGTCCAGACCTGGAACGGAGAGTACAGCTTGTCCGAGTTCAGGCGCACGCGGACCTGCGTGTCGAAGGCCCCGGCGCGCTCCAGCCCGGGCTTGGCCTCTTCGGGAGTGTAGACGTCGGCGTAGTATTCCGGATCGTGCACCGAAAGCAGCACCGTGTGCCCGCCTCCGGCGGCCGGAACCTCGCAGGGCACGAAGAACTCGTAGAACAGCCTGGCGTGGATCAAGCCCACGCGAAAGTCCCGCACCTCGCTCACCCTGCGCACGGCGCCGTCCACCTCGACGAAGGTGAAGTAATCGAAGTTCTTGAGGTTATCGAAGGCCCCGGCCTTCACGGCCGCGATC
The DNA here is from genome assembly GCF_054819825.1 of Desulfocurvus sp. DL1XJH-121. NCBI lineage: Bacteria > Pseudomonadati > Thermodesulfobacteriota > Desulfovibrionia > Desulfovibrionales > Desulfovibrionaceae > Desulfocurvus > Desulfocurvus sp. DL1XJH-121. The sequence continues at coordinate 9,220 of NZ_JBTVWW010000006.1, read as the reverse complement.
TCCGCCCGGGAAAAGTCATGGTCCCCGTCCTTGTCGAAGTCCTCCAGGATCATGGTCCCGAACATGTCGTCGAACACCCAGCGCACGCGGACGCCCGACAGGCCCTGGTCCGAAAACACGAAGCACACGTCGTTGTCCACGAACACGTGGGGGTGCGCCAGGGCCGGGGTACAGTGAAAAAAGGAGAACAGGGCCGCGGCGAACAGCGGCAGCCACCGAAAGGCAAGAAATCGAACGCGTTGCATGACGGGGATAGTGGCTTTTCCAAGCCGGATTGGCAAGGGCGACGGGTCCCTAGGCGACCAAAAACGCCCGCGCCGCAGCCAGCATGGCCGCATGCTCCCCGGGCCGGAACCAGGCCACGTCCTTGTCGGCCTTGAACCAGGTCAACTGGCGCTTGGCGTAGGCCCGGGTGTTCCTGCCCCAGAGGCGCTTGCACTCCTCCAGGTCGATTTCCCCGCGCAGGTGGGCCAGGACCTCGGCGCAGCCGATGCCGCTCCAGCCCGGGGCGTCGGGGTCGGCGTTCTTCCCCATGGCCGCGCGGGCCTCGTCCAGGGCCCCGGCCTCGAGCATCACGTCGATGCGCTGATAGAGATACGGGGTCAACTCGGGCAGGGGCAGGCCCACGCCCAGCTTCAGAGCGTGGATGTCCCGGGCCTCGGCGGTTTCGGCGTGCCAGCAGGACAGGGGTTTGCCCGTGCCCGCGTAGACCTCCAGCCCGCGCATGATGCGCTGGCGGTCGTTGGGGTGCAGGCGCGCGGCCAGAGCCGGGTCCACGGCGGCCAGGTCGCGGTGCAGTCCGTTGGGGCCCAGGCGTTCGCAGGCCTCCTGGATCTTTTTGCGGATGGCCTCGGGAATGGGCGGGATGGGGGCCAGGGGTTGCAGCAGGGCCTTCAGGTACAGGCCCGTGCCGCCCACCAGGACGGGCAGCGCGCCCCGGCCGCGCACCTGGGCGATGGTCTCCAGGAGCAGGTCGGCGTAGGCCGCCGCCCCCAGGGAGCGGTGCGTGGGCAAAAAACCGTACAGCAGGTGCGGGCAGAGCCGACGCTCGTCCAGAGTGGGCTGGGCCGTGATGACGGGGAAATCCTCGTAGACCTGGCGGGAATCGAAGTTCAGGACCTCGCCGCCCAGCTCCCGGGCCAGGGCGATGCCCGCGCCGGTCTTGCCGGCGGCCGTGGGGCCCACGACGCAGAGCACCGAGACGGCCATGGCTACCCGGCGTCCCCGCCCTGCTCCCTGGCGCGCTCGGCGCAGCGCTTATAGATCTCGGGCACCAGCACGTTGGGCACCAGACCCTGGATGTTGCCGCCGTGGCAGGCCGCCTCCTTGATGATGGAGGAACTGATGTACATCCACTTGTAGTCGGTCATCAGGAACACGGTCTGCACGTCGCGCGCCAAGCGGCGGTTCATGAGGGCCATCTGGAACTCGTACTCGAAGTCCGAGATGGCCCGCAGCCCGCGCAGGATGGCCTTGACCCCGCGGCGCTGCACATAGTCCACCAAGAGGCCGGAGAACGGCTCCACCTTCACCTTGGGGTCGTCCTCGAAGACCTTCTCGGCCAGGGCCACGCGCTCGTCCAAGGTGAACAGAGGGCGTTTGCCGGAATCGGCGGCCACGCCCACGATGACGGTGTCGAAAAGCTTGAGTCCCCGTCGCACGATGGAGACGTGGCCGTTGGTCAGGGGATCGAACGTCCCGGGATAGATGGCGGTCACTGCACGGTCCTCGTCCATATCAGAATCCTTGTCTGCCCATACAGCCTGTCGGCTTCGAGGGCCAGATCAGCATGCACGGTCTCGGGGCGGATGTCCAATGCCGCCTCCACCTCGGCCAGCACGAAGGCCCCGGGCGCGACCCAGCCATTGGCCAGAGCCAGCTCCAGGGCCGGGACCAGCAGGTCCTTGCCATAGGGCGGATCGATGAACACTAGGCCGTACTGGCGGTCCGGCGCGGCGGCGAGGGCCTTGAACAGATCCGCGCAGAGCACCCGCGCCCTGGACCGGGGGATCCCCAGATCCTTCAGGTTGCCCTCGATGCAGGCCGCGGCCTTCTTGTTCTTCTCCACGAAGGCGGCGTGGGCCGCGCCCCGCGACAGGGCCTCCAGAGCCAGTGAGCCGCTGCCCGCGAACAGGTCCAGCACGGCCAGCCCGTCCCAGGCGAGCCCCCGGGCCTCCAGCATGGAGAACACGGCCCCGCGCACCTTGCCCGTGGCCGGGCGGTAGCCCGGGCCCTCCACGGAGCGGATGGTCCGCCCGCCCAATGTGCCGCCGATGATCCGCATCTCGCCTCTCTTTTTTCCGCGCGGCCCCGTCGCCGTGCGCGGGGCGCACCATATACCAATTCGTCCCGGCGCGCATCCCCGGGGCATCTTGGCAAAAGAATTGCTTGGATGTACGAACGGACTACACACTCAACTACCCTCGTACGGACACCTCACGGCCGCCCGTCCCCGCCAGAGAAGGCGAAAGGCCCGGCCGCAGCCCTGCTGACGTGGAGAACAGATGCCTCTGCCCAAGGACAAACGCCTAAACAGCCTGCCCATGGTTTCCGCCTTCGTCCTGTTCCTGGTGATCCTGTCGCTGGCGCTCGGCGTCATCTCCCTGGTGACCCTGCACCTGTTGGCTCAGGACAACCTGCGCAGCTCGCATCGCCAGGACATGGAGATCCTCTCCAAGCAGATGGAGCACAACCTCAAGCAACGCATGGAGGTCATCCGCACCCTGGCCCACAACAAGCTGGCCGCCGACGTGCTCCAGGGCGAGGCCGGGCAGGACAACCACGACATCCGCCTGGCCCTGAACACGGCCAACGAGGTCATGCATTCCGAGCTCATCGCGGTCTACGACAGGTCCGGCACCATCGTCTCCAGCTCGGACAACAAGGCCGCGTCCACCACGGGCAACAACTATTCCTTCCGGCCCTACGTGCACCAGTCCCTGCGCGGCGAGACCGCCGTGTTCCCGGCCTTCGGCGCCGTCACCCGGAGCCGCGGCCTGTACCTCAGCGCGCCCGTATACGTGGACGGCGAGCCCATGCCCCTGGGCCTGATCATGCTCAAGATCGGCATCGAGGAGGTGGAAGGCCTACTCAAGGAGACCGAGGACCCCACGGCCGTCGTCTCCCCCGAGGGGGTCATCTTCGCCAGCAACCAACCCGGCTGGCTGTACCATTCCATCAGGCCCCTGGGCGGCTCGGCCATGGAGAACATCAAGCGAACCCGCCAGTTCGGCCCCAACGACATCAAACCCCTGGACTTCGACCTGGACAGGCAGCGGGTAACCATGGACGACCAGGAATATCTCGTGGCCACGGTGCCCTATCCCGTGCGCGGCTGGCGCATCGTGTCCTGCCGCCTAGCGACGCCGGTGGCGCCCATCCCCATGCTGCACAAGGTGCTCCTGGTCCTGACGCTGAGCGTCACGGGCGGCCTGGCCGTGCTGGTCTTCTTCCTGCTGGCCAACATCCAGCGCCGCCGCAGGACGGAATCCCGCCTGCGCCGCGCCGAGGAAAAATACCACGGCATCTTCAAGAACGCGGCCATGGGCATCTTCCAGAGCACCCTGGAAGGCGCCTACATGGAGGCCAGCCCCTCCCTGGCGCGCATCCTGGGCTACCGGGACCCACAGCACCTCATGGAGTCCGTTTCCGACATCGGACGGGACGTCTACCTGGACCCCAACGAACGCGAGGCCTTCATCGCCCGTCTGGGCATGGAGCAGAAGATCGACGGCTACGAGACCCTGGTGCGCCGCCGCGACGGCGGGATCATCCGGGTCTCCATGTCCTGCCGCCTGGTTTCCAACGCGCGGGACGAACGGCCCTTCCTGGAGGGCTCGCTCCTGGACATCACCGAGCAGCGCCGCGCCGAGGAGGCCCTGCGCCGCGAGCACGCCATCGTCTCGCGGATCATGGAGACCAGCCCCCTGGGCATCATCCTGGCCGACACCTCCGGGGCCATCACCTTCGCCAACTCGCGGGCCGAGGACATCCTGGCCCTGGCCCGGGCCGGGGACGGCGGGGCGGGCTACGCCCAGCCGGCGGCCCTGATGACGGACATGGACGGCACGCCCCTGTCCCAGGAGGAGATCTTCGTCACCCGGGCGCTGCCCCATGGCGGCCAGCCCCAGGACGCGCGCGTGGTCCTGGAGCGCCCGGGCCGCGACCAGGTCTTCCTGGCCCTGCACACGGCCCCGCTCCTGGACCCCCGGGGCAGGCTCACGGAAACCGTGACCATCTTCGAAGACATCAGCGCCAAGATCCTGGTGGAGCGCGAAGAAGCCAAGCGCCAGCAGCAGCTGGTGCAGGCCGACCGCATGATCTCCCTGGGCATCCTGACCTCGGGCGTGGCCCACGAGATCAACAACCCCAACACCTTCATCATGTCCAACGCCCAGCTGTTCGCCGAGGCCTGGCAGGAAACCGGGGCCATCCTCGACGAATACCACCGCGACAACGGCGACTTCGTCATCGGCGGCCTGCCCTACTCCAAGTTCCGCGAAAAGGTCCCCGTGCTCTGCTCGCGCATCCTGGAAGGGGCCGTGCGCATCCAGCGCATCGTCAAGGAGCTGCGCACCTATTCGCGCCAGAGCACCGTGGAGGCCCTGGTTCCCGTGCAGGTCAACGAGGTCATCCAGTCCGCCGAGATCCTCCTGGGCAGCATGATCCGCAAATGCACCGACAACTTCTCCCTGGAGCTCGCCGACGGTCTGCCCCTGGTGCGCGCGGATTTCCAGCGCCTGGAGCAGGTCGTCATCAACGTGGTCCAGAACGCCTGCCAGGCCCTGACCGGCCCGGGCCGGGCCATCCACGTGCGCACGGCCCTGGAGGCCGGATTCGTGGTCCTGGAATGCCGCGACCAGGGCGTGGGCATTCCCGAGAACCAGCTGGGGCACGTCACGGACCCCTTCTTCACCACCAAGCGCGACACCGGAGGCACCGGCCTCGGGCTGTCCATATCCCTGAGCATCGTCCGGGAATTCGGGGGCTCACTGGAATTCGACTCCCGCCCCGGAGAGGGCACCACCGTACGCATCCGCATACCGGCCGACATCTCCCTGCCCAGAACCCCAACCCCCCTGGGCGCAGGAACGTTCCCGCGATAAACCAGAGCGACAAGGAAGCACACGCATGAGCATCAAGAGCCAGTCAGACAAACCCATACTCGTGGTGGACGACGAGGCCGAAGTCCTGGAAAGTTTCGAGCTGATCCTGAACAGCGGCGGGTTCGAGCAGGTGGTCTGCTGCCAGTCCAGCGCCAAGGTGCGGCCGCTGATGGAGGAATATCCCTTCGAGGCCGTGCTCCTGGACCTGGTCATGCCCGGGCCCACGGGCCTGGACCTCCTGCCCAGGCTCACCGAGGAGCACCCCGAGGTGCCCGTCATCGTGATCACGGCCACGGACGAGCTGGAGACGGCCGTGGACTGCATGAAGGCCGGGGCCTTCGACTATCTGGTCAAACCCATGGAGAACATGCGGCTGCTCTCAAGCGTTCGCCGCGCCGTGGAGCGCCGCGAACTGGCGCGCGAGAACAAGGCCCTCAAGGAGCGCGTGCTCTCGGACGCCCTGGAGACCCCCGAGGCCTTCGCCGGGATCATCACCCGCAGCCCGGCCATGCTGGCCATCTTCCAGTACATCGAGGCCGTGGCCGCCTCGCCCGAGCCCGTGCTCATCACCGGGGAAACCGGGGTGGGCAAGGAGCTCATCGCCCGCGCGGTGTACAGCCTCTCCGGCCGCCCCGGCCCCTTCGTGAGCCTCAACGTGGCCGGGCTGGACGACGTGAACTTCTCGGACACCCTGTTCGGGCACCGGCGCGGGGCCTTCACGGGCGCGGACTCGGCCCGCGAGGGGCTCATCAAGCGGGCCGCCGGGGGCACCCTGTTCCTGGACGAGATCGGCGACCTGTCACCGGCCTCGCAGATCAAGCTGCTGCGCCTGCTGCAGGAGCAGGAATACTATCCCCTGGGCTCCGACGTGCCCCAGAAGGCCGACGTGCGCGTCCTGGCCGCCACCAACAAGCACCTGCGCACCATGGGCGAGGAGGACGGCTTCCGGCGCGACCTGTACTATCGCCTGCAGACCCACCACATCCGCATCCCGCCCCTGCGGGACCGCCTGGAGGACATCCCGCTCCTGGTGGAACATTTCATGAAGAGCGCGGCGGAAAAGCTCTGCAAGAAGCAGCCGTCCTACCCGCCGGAGCTCATCACCCTGCTCGGCTGCTACCATTTCCCGGGCAACGTGCGCGAACTGGAGACCCTGGTCCTGGACGCCGTGAGCAAGCACAAGTGCCGGATGCTCTCCCTGGACACCTTCCGGGACCGCGTGCACCAGGACGACCAGTTCCCCTGCCCGGCCTGCGACGGGCTCAAGGACTTCCTCACGGGCATGAACGTCCTGCCCACCCTGGAAGGCATCCAGACCTGCCTGATCCAGGAGGCCATGCGCAGGGCGCGCGGCAACCAGTCCGTGGCCTCGCGCTTCCTGGGCATCACCCAGCCCAGCCTCAGCCGCAGATTGAGCAAAGAATAGCTGCAATTCCAGCCGGATAACCAAACACCTATTCGATAATTCATAGCCGTTGCCCCCTTGGGGCAGCGGCTATTTCGTTAACATATCAGGAAAAACAGGATTATCGGCAAAACAGGCTATGCAATAACGCATAAGGGTTAAAGGCCGCAGGGGAGGGATTTTTCGTTCCGCCCCGGGAGAAAATCCCGGCGCCGGGCCATCCGCCGCATCCCGGCGGCGGTTGGACCGACTTTTGCTCTTCGGGAGTCGTTATCCGTTCGGCCAGGGGCCGGACGTCACGCGGAGACATAACCACCCTTCTCTCTCGGAGGTCACACAGTGAAGAAGACTACCCTGCTCAAGAAACTGCTCAAAGATCCCGAAATTCTCGTCGCCCCCGGCGCCTACGACGTGTTCAGCGCCAAGATGATCGAAGCCCTGGGCTACAAGGCCGTGTACATGACCGGCTACGGCCAGTCCGCCAGCGTCCTGGGCCAGCCCGACGTGGGCCTGTTGACCATGAGCGAGATGGCCCGCCGCGCCTCGGACATCGCCGCCGCCGTGGATGTGCCCGTGTTGGCCGACGGCGACACAGGCTACGGCAACCCCCTGAACGTGATCCGCACGGTGCGCGAGTACGAGAAGGCCGGGGTCTGCGCCATCCAGCTGGAGGACCAGGTTTTCCCCAAGAAGTGCGGACACATGATGGGCCGCAAGCTGATCCCCCAGGATGAGATGATCCAGAAGATCAAGGCCGCCTGCGACGCGCGCAAGGACGAGGACTTCGTGATCATCGCCCGCACGGACGCACGCACCAACTTCGGCATCGACGAGGCCATCAGCCGCGCCAAGGCCTACGAAGAGGCCGGCGCCGACCTCCTGTTCCTGGAGTCCCCGGAGAACGAGGAGGAGATGAAGAAGCTCAACAAGGCCTTCCCCGACACCCCCACCCTGGCCAACATGCTCGAAGGCGGCCGGACCCCCAACCTGAGCACCGACGACCTCCAGGCCATGGGCTACGGCATCGCCATCTACTGCACCGGCCCCCTGTACGCCGCCGCCAAGGGCGTCAAGGACTACCTCCTGGAGCTGAAGGACAAGAAGAGCACTTCGAACTTCAACGACTCCCTGATCACCTTCGAGGAGTTCAACTCCTTCATCGGCCTGCCCGCCTACTACGACCTGGAGGCCAAGTACAAGGCCGACTAGCCGCCGCGGCAAGGCCCGCACACCATTCGGCAAACCAGCCCGCAACAGCCGCCGTAGGGGCGGCCGTCGCGGGCCTGGCAATACACGCCGCGCCCCGGCGCGGCCAACAGACAGAGGGTGTTATGAGAAAGAAGTCACTGAGTATCCTTGTTACCTTCGTCTTCGCCCTAATCGTCTGCGCCGCCTCGGCGCAGACGGCCAAGGCCGAAAAGACCTACAAACTCACCTACTCGACCTATTTCAACCCCAAGTACACCTTTATTATCGAGCCGATGGAAAACTTCGCCAAAAAGGTCGAGCAGAAGACCAACGGCAAAGTGAAGATCGAAATTTACCACAGCGCCCAGCTGTACAAGGCCAAGGAAGAAGTCCCCGCCTGCGAGCGCGGCGACATCGACATGACCTCCCCCCTGGACACGTACACCACGGGCATCATCCCGGCCATGGGCATCGGCGGCCTGCCCTTCCTGTTCAAGGACGCCACCGCCATGCAGAAGGCCCTGCACGAAGGGCTCTGGGACCTGGGCGTGAAGGACGAGCTGGCCAAGCACAACCTGCACCTCTTGGGCGTCGCCTGCGCGGGCGGATACCAGATCTACTCCGAGGGCCCCGTGACCAAGCCCGCGGACTTCGAAGGCAAGCTCTGGGGCGTTTCCGGCAGCACGGCCAGCAAGATCTGCGAGGCCCTGGGCGGCTCCCCCACCACGCTGAGCTCCGGTGAGCTCTACCTGGCCCTGCAGCGCAAGCTGATCAACGGCTGCACCCGCCCGCTGATCACCGGCGCCGGGCGCAAGCTCTATGAAGTGGTCAAGGACCTGACCCTGACCAACATGTATTACTGCAACTGCTTCCTGGTCATCAACAAGTCCATCTGGGACTCCATGCCCAAGGACATCCAGGACGTCATGATGCAGTGCGCCAAGGAGCGCGACGAAGAGCAGCTCACCAAACTCATCGAATTCGAGGACGGCGTGATCCAGCTCTACAAGGACAAGGGCGTCGCGGTGCATACCCTCTCCGACGCCGAGTTCAAGGCCCTCGAGGACACCGTCGCCCCGGTCAACGACTGGTGGTTGTCCCAGGTCTCCAACGGCAAGCAGTACATCGACTTCGCGAAGAGTCATCGCTAGCGGCCCTTACCACCTCGATCTGATGGCATCCCGCTCTTGAACCTGCCATCCTCGTCCGCCACTACTGTTCCAGGGATGCCAGGCGGACAAACGGCACAACGCGTTGACACGTTCCCTGGAGGCCTCCGGGCCTCCGGGGAACGAATACAGGGGGCACCCAGCATGAACGGTCCAGGCAATCCCATCATCAACGGCATCACGAAACTTTCCCGCTTCGCCGAGATCCTCACGGAAATCGGCCTGGTGGCCCTGATGCTCATGGTCTTCAAGGAAGTCATCTTCCGCTACATCTTCGACCATCCGAGCACCTACAGCGTGGAGGTCAGCGAATACATCCTGATCTTCATGACCTTCATGGCCGCGGCCTGGGT